>CAZPJQ010000147.1:0-4526 GCA_964586945.1 uncultured Candidatus Poseidoniales archaeon | reverse complement strand
TTCCGTGAATCGTGAGGCGAGTCTGGCCATTCTCGCCGAGGCGTCATGCCCTGTCGTGTTCGCCAGTAGTGCCGCAATCTACGGCAATCCACAGCAGCTCCCGGTCTCTGAGTCACACCCAATCGAGCCACTTTCCCACTACGGCGCTGACAAGGCGGCCGCGGATGCAGCCATCCGTTCGCTCGGTGACTCTGCCCCACCTGCTGTGGCGATGCGCTTCTTCAACGTCTACGGACCCCGCCAGGACCCCTCCTCACCCTACAGCGGGGTTCTCTCAATCTTCACGACACGCGCTATCACCGGTGAACCGGTCACGATTTTTGGCGACGGATTACAGACCCGGGATTTCATCCATGTAACCGATGTAGTCGATGCGCTGGTCCAATCAGCGGAATCTCTTCTTGTCGAGGGAACCATGTCCCCCCTCCACTCGCGAGCGTTCAATGTCTGCACCGGCCGCCCTGTCACCCTTCTAGACGTGGTATCGGCAATCGAATCCAATACCGGGAATATGATGCAGGTGACGCACGAGCCCACCCGAGCAGGTGACATACGAGATTCTGAAGGCGACCCGAGTGCCCTAAAGGAGGTCCTCGCATGGAACCCACAGGTCGAGTTGGAGCAAGGCCTCGCCGACCTTCTCAACGCTCTTTGATTGGTACTCTCTTGGAGCTGCAATTATATTGTTGCCTTGGTGTTGAATCCCGCGCTGTCAATCTTGGATGTACGGATTCACCGGGGTAGGGAAGAATCGGCGAACGAGGAGTTTCCGGAGGATGCGGATGCCGTCGTGGACGGAGCCCAACTTGGCAGAACCGATTCGGCAGTGGTAGTGGATGGGAACTTCACCGATCTGCAACTTGTTGTGACAACTCGCAGCATACATCTCAGCCTCGATTTCGAAGGCGATTGAATTCAGATGCATGGCGGCAATCGCCTCCCTCTTGAAGGCCCAAAAGCCGGTGCACAAATCGCTGATAAAGTGGCGGAAAAGGGCGACAGCGGTCCATGTCAGGATGTGATTTCCGACATAGTTCACCCGACCCATCGCTCCATCATCCATCTTCCCTCGGAGGCGGCTGCCGATGACCACATCGTTGTCCGAATTGTCCATCCGATTCAACAGAAGAGGAATGTCTCGGGCGTCATAGGTGCCGTCGGGGTCAAGCATCACAAGCGCATCATCGCCGCTCGCCAGGAAGTGGTCGAACGCCTCCCTCAATCCCACACCCTTGCCGATTTCGCCCTGCTGTTCGAAGACCTCCATGCCTAGTCGCCGCGCCTCCTCCGCGGTCCCATCAGTAGAGTGGCCATCGACGAGAACCATACGATGATTCCAGCCGAGCCGTCGGAGTTCGGTGGTCGGAATCATGTCGACTACGACTGACAATCCATCAGCCTCATTCCTCGCAGGAAAGAGAATCATCAGGTTGCGCATTCGATTTCACCTTCTATCTGCTAACTTATGCAACCATTGGTCGCAACTCGACCCAGTGGATTCGGACTCCATCCTCATCGATGAGTCGGTCTCCACGTCCGCTCGCACCGAGTGGATTCACCCAGTTGTCGCCGCCACCGCTGACATCTATTCGAACTTGGATGGAGTCGGCTGTGGAGGTGTGTGTGATGAGCGTCAACTGCTCCCAACCACCTTCAGTCGTGAATTGCCGGCCTTGAGTCGTGTGGCCATCAATGACATAGAGTTCCACAGCAAGTCCGGCGGGAGCGTCCACCACTGCGTTGATTCGGACTGATTGGTCCCTTGAGTCCCGGGCCAGTGGAATCGTCAGAGTGAGGCTTCCGTCAGTAAGGAAGGGTTGGGAGTCTGGGCGGTTTAGTAGTTGGTCGGCATCAACCAGCCACCAGGGGTCTATTCTCCATTGACAACTCTGATCGCAGTCCGCTTCTTGGGGATAGATGATTTCACTGCGGACTGCAGACTCAATCGTTGCCTGTTGATTAAACTGCCACAATCTAGAGCCATCTATGTCCTTCATCAACTGCCAATGAAGGGAGGTCGCAAAAACCGCACCAAAGGTGCCCATCGGACTGGTCAGGGCGTGGGTTATTCCGAGCTCTGAAATTTTCTCGACATCATCGCGCAGTATGGCGCTCCGTGTCGGTCCCTGAATTGATGACTCTACCTGCACGAGACCGAGGCTGGGGAAACTGCTGATCGATATCTCTCCGGAGAGGTCGTACGGATTGCCCCAGTGCGCATCTTCAGTGAACAGCACAGAGCCGGCGGGTAGGGAGAGCGTCGACATCAAGGCGCGGTCACCATCAGTTTGAGGCCTCAACTCCGGGTGGCCGGACAGTTCGATGAGCATGGCGTTTGCTACTGCGAGTTGTACAACCACGACCAGAAGAACGGCATAGGTCCAACGCTTCGGAATCGGCTCAGGCAATTCCATAGGAATCCACATCTCCTCTTCCTCTCCCTCGGCGACCGCCACAGCGCTCTCGACCACTGCCTCGGCGCCCAACCGCCGACTGGCATCCAACATCTCCTGAACCAACATCTCCCCTGTTTCATCTACGGCGAGAGGTCTGAGTCGCGGAGTGAGCCGCGCATCCTTTGCTAGTAGCAGCCCGACCAACACGGCGAGCGGCAGGTGGAAGGCGTGCAAGGCCATCGAGTAGAGCACATAGGAGAGCAGTGTGAAAATCGGGAAGGCGACGAATCCGGCCAGCAGATGAACCAGCGACAGCACCCAATTCAGGCCGAACCAACAACTCACTAGCAGCACTTCCAGAGAAGTCCTACCTCTCCACGCCGACCAAGCGGCAAGCCCGAGGATGACCGGTCCGTTGAACAGAATCATGACCGCGCCCCCTTGCCAGCCGTACTCAGAATGAATCGGCTCGGAGAGCAGTCGGGGGGCGTAGGCGAGAAGCACTGTGAGTGCTGCGAGGGCGAGTAGAATCGACGAGGTGAAGACGATTCGACTGATCTGTTTGTTGCTCTTCGCTCCGAATCGATGGACCAGCAGATATGCGGCTAGCAGGGTGCCGAGAAACAGGCTGCCTGTCGGATGAATTGCGCCAGTCGCTACGACTCCGAGAGCGAACGCGATATCCTGGCCACGGCGTCTCTCGGCTGCGGGTCTCATCAATACCAGAAGCCCAATGACGAGTCCGAGTTGGCTCGCAATCGTCGGGTATCCTGAGTCATGTGCCTTCACGAAAAGTGCCGGAGCGAGAGCGAGAGCGAGCAGAGTAGGTGCCCCCGCACCCCACCTGTCGGCAGCACCGGCAACGCCCCATAGCAGAGCGAGAAGAGAGAGTTGGCCGAGCAGATGGACAGAACTTGCAGGACTCAATCCGAGTACCGCTTCAAGCAGGGCGGCAATTGCCGGGAATGCAGGGGGGTAGGTCCAACTGCCACTCGATACCGCTGGCAGTGACAATTCACCAACCGTCGCCAAACGGTGGCTCAAGGTGGAGAATCCAATCCAATCGACTCCATTCGGATACTCGAACAGGAAAAGAGGTAGAATCGTAAACAGCGCCGCTGACGCCAGAGCGATTGGCAACCATCCGTTTCTTCCAGCCATCATCTCACGGAGACGGTTCTTCTCCTCCTCGATGTCCTCCTCAATTCGAACCGTTTCCTCGTCGTTTATTGCGGCGGTCAACTTCGTCCCGCCATCCTCAGACTCCGGGTCAATCGCCGCCTCCGCCTCGACTCCCTCCTCCTCCATCGCCACATTCTTCTCCTCGAGCAGCTCCCAATTCGAGAGCCTCCGAACCCTGACCACATCTCTCTGCCAAAGGGCGAGCAGTGCCACACAATTGGCGATTATCAGAAGCAACAGAAGATAGCCGAGGTCGAATTTGCCGGAGGTGATGACCATCCAGCCGGCCAGACCATAGGTCACCAAGAGGGAAATTGCAGGGGCGAGCAGAATCTTTCGGAACTTGTCAGCGAATGGGTCGAGGATTCTGAGGATGGCCAAACTCGGGAAAAGGCTGACACCGAACACCAGCCCGGCGCCGATCAGCACCTGCCAGAGAATGGTCGCCCCTTCGCCCTCCATGGCGCGTGATGTGGCGCATCACTCTTCAAGTGATGCGAATCAGACTGGATGTGAATTGAAGTGCTGAATCGCTCTCGAGAGGTCACGGTGAAGCAGTTTGGGAGTGTCGAGATGACTGGCGAAATTGATTGGGATTCGCACCAGTTTTCGCCTGTCGTAGATATTCCAGAGGAATACGAAGTGCTCGATTTGAGCGAGGGACATTGGAAGCCACCGGAATTGGAGTTCAGCATCGGCAAGTATGACGAGGTTCGGAAGGGGATGTATCTGACCGAACTTTTTGAGGGTCTTCGATTCATTCACATTGGCATCGATGTCGGAGGCCCGATTGGGACACCGTGCATGGCGTTCGCGGCCGGCGAGATTGCAGAGTTCGGCTACAACCCGGATTCGGGCGACTACGGACATGTCATCATCACTCATCACGAATTTGACGGAGTCGATTTGTGGGCTCTCTACGGGCATCTCGACAAGGCTTCAATCGAA
>CAZPJQ010000146.1:2429-4544 GCA_964586945.1 uncultured Candidatus Poseidoniales archaeon | reverse complement strand
CTTGGCCGAGAGAGGCGCCCTTGCAAACATCACAGACAGATTGCGCTCCTTCACGATTTTCGCGTGCCGCTCCTCAATGTCCATGATGTCCACGTTGAGCATATCCGCAATGTGCTCGAGCAATGCGACCAACTGGTGAAATTGCCGATGGCGGGGTTCGTTCCTTCCTACAACCTGCAAGTTGCAACCGCCGTTATCGCCCTCGAGGCGCTCCGGCAGCGAAGGTCTCACTGAACCACGGCTCGACGAGTGACTTGTAGGTGACCGCTGTCCAAGAGATGTGGGTCTGGCGCAATAACCCTATGTAAGAACCGACTCGGCCGAAGTGTGACCGGAACCCACTTCTCCGAAAAGCCTCCCGAATCGGGGGTATGCAAAGCCCTCGCAATCACCTATGGAGAGATGACTCCCGGCAATTTCGCTACGCATGCCACCATCTCATCTGAGCACACCAACAAGGGCGGCGTAGCCCACGGTGCGCTCTTCTCAGCGCTGTTGGACACTGCTCTGGGCGGCGCTCTGGTTTCCACACTCCGCAAGGAGGAGTGGTGTGCCACCGCCCAACTCAGCGTATCCTTTCTTGAGGCGGGCCAGATTGGTACTGCACTCACTGCGAGAGGCAGAATCGTTCGGCGTGGCAAGGGTGTGGCCCATTTGGCAGGAGAGGTGACCGACCAATCCGGAGTCGTATACGCGACCGCGACTGGGACCTGGGCTATCTTCCCCGCAAAACCCGTCAAGTTCCGCTAAGGACTGTTTCGAGGCATAGTAGGGCGCACCCTCAAGAGTGAACCCGTTTGTGGGAGAGTTGATGGGCGACCGTGGGCAAGCTTCTCTGTTTTGGTTCCTGATGGCCTTTGCACAGATTTACCTCGGTGTCGTCTTCGACCCGACCTACCAATTTCTGCAGGTCTTGCTACAGGGCTCCGGCTTCGCATCCCTCATCCCTGCCATTTATTTCCTCATCGTCCGAATCCGGACCGACGAGTTCGATAGATTCGACGGGCGTTACAATCAAAGTGAGAGATCAATTATCTATAGAGATAAAGAAGGGTCCTTAGCGGAGTACCATCCGACTAAAGAGAGCGGCAATGGTTGGGTCAAGTGGGCCATCGGTGGTTGGTTCCTGTTTCTGATTGTCGGCGGACTATTGGTTTGAGGCAATTGCGATGGCGCAGCGCAGTAAGACAAGGCCGTATGTGCCAGTCGATGACATCCTCGGTGGATACTACCAGATTTATCGACGCCTCTTCTTCATGTTCGGCATCGCCTCCGTCTACTTCCTAGCCACTTACTTGGGTGCCCCCACATGGCTCGCCATCATTGCCTCGGGTCTCTCAGTTGGCCCCCTCTTCAGAGCAGAGCAGAAGTACGCCTTCAATAGGGTCGAAGCCGCCCTCGCATCAGATGAAAAATAGGGTTTTTCCTATCGGAAGAGTCCTCCACCACAGCGTTTGAACAGGCCCAGCGAGGCGATGGACAGAAGTTCCGTCGGCAAAGCATTCAAGGGGGTGCGTCATTGTAGGCGAACCGAGTAGCATGGTTGACCTGTTTGAATTGCTTGGATTCGCTGATGTATCGGGCTTGGAACTGGTGTTCCTGCTCTCAGCAATGGTTGGAGGCATTCTGTTCCTCGTCTGGTTCCTGCTCGTTATGATTGGAAGTGCGGTCGGCGACATCGCCGGCGGACTCTTCGACATTGATTTCGGTGATTCAGACCTCTCTTTCAAGTCGCTTACCTTCCAAGGCATTCTCGCCTTTTTCATGATGTTCGGGCTGGTTGGCTACGCCCTAATCAACTCGGGCACCGATGACCAGTTGGCCGCTCTAGGCGGCTTGGTAGCGGGGGCATTTTCGCTTTGGATAGTGAGCAAGATGTTCGAAGGGTTCCACAAGCTGGAGAGCAGCGGCAACGTAGACATCAACAACGCGGTTGGTGCGACTGGGACCGTGTACGCACGGATTCGGGAATCCGGCGTCGGCGAGGTGCGGGTGACATTCCAGGATAAGATGCAGACAAAGCAGGCTCTTTCCATCGACGGGACTACTCTGGAAACAGGGTCATTCATCGAAGTCGTTGGAGTGGTCGGTAATACTTTGCAAGTGAAGGCAATT
>CAZPJQ010000146.1:0-2419 GCA_964586945.1 uncultured Candidatus Poseidoniales archaeon | reverse complement strand
CTCTGGAATGGTAGAGGAAGAGGAGGAATAGAAATGGCAAGTGGAGCAGTGTTGGTTTGGCCCGTATTGGCGTTCGTCGTCATGATGGTGTTGATGTTGATTTTCTTGGCGAGCAGGTACAAGCGCTGCCCGTCAGACAAGATTCTCGTCATCTATGGTTCAGGTCCCGGGATGAAGGGTAGAACTGCGAAGACGATGCATGGTGGTGGTGCGCTGATATGGCCACTTGTGCAGAACTACGCCTTCCTTGACTTGAAGCCGATGACGATCAACATCAATCTGACGAATGCGCTGTCACTACAGAACATTCGAATCAACGTCCCATCGACTTTCACCATCGGAATCAGCATCGACCAGAGGATTATGCTGAGTGCTGCTGAGAGGCTGCTACATCAAAATCCCGCGCAGGTTGAAGAGATGGCGAAGGAGATTATCTTCGGTCAACTTCGTCTGACCGTTGCAACGCTGACAATCGAGCAGATCAATCAGGACCGTGAGTTGTTCCTTGAGGCGATTCGCACAAATGTCGACCACGAACTGAACAAGGTCGGTCTATTCCTCATCAATGTGAATGTGACAGACATTCACGACGAATCCGATTACATCGAGAGCATCGGCAAGAAGGCGGCTGCAACTGCAGTTAACGCCGCCAAGGTCGATGTCGCCATGGCGACTCGAGATGGTGAAATCGGCAAGGCAGCCGCTGACCGAGAGCGTGAGATTAAAGTCGCTGAAAACGCTGCGCAGTCCGAGAAGGGTAAGAAATCCGCTGAGAGAGACAGGCGTGTTTTCGTCCAAGAACAGGAATCGATTGCAGTTGAGGGTGAGAACATATCTCGCGCCAGCATCGCTGACTACAACGCTACCCTAGCTGAGAAGGAGGCAGAAGCCTCACGCCGTTCAGAGGTCGCTCAAAAAATCGCAGAGATGGAGATTCAAAAGGCGCAATACCTGATGGAGCAAGAGCGCCTGAAGGCAGAAGACATCGTCCGCGAAGAGATTCAGAAGACGCAGATTGAAATCGCCGCAGAGGCCGAAGCACAGCGACTGCGCAGAATTGCCCAAGGTCAGGCCGACGCCACTCTCGCCCGCTACGAAGCCGAAGCAGAAGGTCAGCAGAAAGTACTCGAGGCCAAGGCGGCAGGTTATGCCATGCTAGTGACCAGCGCTGGTGGGGACGCAAAGGCTGCCGCTACACTTCTGATGGTTGAGAAGATTGAGACGATGGTCGAGGCTCAGGTCGAGGCAATCAAGAACCTCAAGATTGACAGCATCACAGTCTGGGATTCAGGCGGCGACGGCGACGGTAGTTCGACTTCGAACTTTATCAGCAGTCTCGTCAAGAGCCTGCCACCGCTACATGATGTCGCAGCCAACGCAGGAGTTGACCTCCCAGAGTACCTCGGAACGCTATCCGACAACACCGAAGAGTGAATGTTGAAGTGAGGGCTGCCTTGGGCGGACTCATGCGCAGGAGTGAGTTGTTCGCACTGGCGATGCTGTTTGCCCTGCTCGCACCGGGCCTGTCAGGTTGTTTTGGCAAGGATGAACCACCTCCTCCCGTCGAGCCGTCACCATTCGACTTCGAGCAACCGATTGCCAATACGACGGTCTATCACTTCAGCAATTGGACCAACGCCCTCGACATCGCGCCAGGTGAATTGAACCTCTCAGCGAACATGACTCCAATCTGGTCATTAGGTACTTACTATGGCACCGGCTTCGACACCTTCGAGCCAACCATTGGGGTGACTTCGTCCGGCACACTGGTGTTCACAAACTGGAATGGATTGGGCACGGGGACCCATATCATCCGGAGTCAGGACATGGGTCTGACTTGGGAGGACGTCGGACCTTACCCTGGACTGGTTACGGGCCAAGTTCTCAATTCCAACGATCCATATGTGTATGTCGACCCATGGACCGACCGTATCATGAAGTTCGACATGCATGCACTAGCGACGATGTTCGTAGAGTACTCAGACGATGAAGGCAATTCATGGAGCTCTCCATTTCCCGCATCCGGAGTTTACACACCCCAAGACCACCAGTCAATCGCATCTGTCCCGCCTGGACCTGATTTCGTTGGCCCTCTGCTCCATGAGACTATCTACATCTTCTGCATCAACACCGGAGCCCAAGGCCCAATCGGTGCGTTTTGTGACACCTCACTCGATGGAGGCCATACCTGGGAAGGTCAGGTTCCTGGATGGCCGAATGGAGTGGTTCAATGCCATGGTCTACACGGCCACTTGATAGGTGCAGAAGATGGTTCAATGTACCGGGGAAATCCTTCATGTGATGGACCTGCTGCTTATCGCTCAACCGATGGAGGTCGCACTTGGACCGAGCACACCATCTCAACCGCTCATCAGTCACGCGGGCACGAGGTAGCTATCGGCACTGATGAAGCGAGCAA
>CAZPJQ010000145.1:0-4577 GCA_964586945.1 uncultured Candidatus Poseidoniales archaeon | reverse complement strand
GTGCAGGTTTTCGCTTCCATCATGTTCTACGCGGTCGCAATTGCCGGAGTCCTCTCAGCACAGAACATGCTTTCCGGTGCATTCCGAGGAACAAAACTCGGAGATGACACACCCACTCGAGGGGCAGCTCCGAGGCGTCACATCGTCACCGGGGCAACCACAGTTCGCGACCTGCTTTCAGCAGGAGTCGGTTTGGACACGGAAATTTCCATGGAGGGTGGTTCGGGCAGCAGCGGACACATCTCATTAGCAGATCTCTCAGCGCCAGAAGCAGATGAAGAGAGTGAAGATGACTCAGGAGATTCAGGAGACGACGCATCTGGGGCGGTGGTAGAGCCCTCCGGCGGATTCAGCAAGATGCTCAAGGCAGAACTGGTCTCTGTGGCAGAATCAGCAGGACTCGATTCGAGTGGCACAAAGGCGGACATCATCGCTCGATTGAACGCCGCTTGAGTTGCGAAGGGGCCAAAGCCGACGACCCCCGCTGACTCCACTCCGGGATGGTCGTTATGCGCATTGGATTGGTCGGAAAACCGAATGTCGGAAAGTCGACGACCTTCGCTGCCTTGACCGAAACTCCGGTTGATATCGCCAACTATCCCTTCACCACCATCGACCCAAATGTCGGGGTGACCTACATTTCCGCCTCTCTTCCCTGTGCATGCCAAGAGTTGCGAGCGCGGCGAGAGGCGGAGGGCCGGTTGGAAGCGGATGAAGGCGATGGCGCGGGTGGCAGCATCTGCCAGCCGCGAACGGGTGCCTGCAACGGACACGACAGGTTGGTTCCGGTCACTCTCGTCGATGTCGCCGGGCTAGTGCCCGGTGCCCATGAGGGGCGTGGTCGAGGCAATCAATTCCTCTCCGACCTCGCTAGTTGCGACGCCTTGATCCAAGTCGTTGACGGCTCCGGTTCAACTGACATCGAAGGCAACCCGACTGGCCCCGGTGGGTGTGACCCACTGGAGGAGCACCGGTTTCTAGTCGAGGAGTTGGCGGCCTGGCTCGATGGGATTCTTGAGGGTGGTTGGATCCGTGCGACCCGTCGAATACAGAATGAAGGCGAGGCTGGCTTCTCAGGTTACATCACCGACCAACTGACGGGTATTGGCGCAACCTCGGCCCAGGTGACGCTCGCTTTCGACAGATTCCGAACCTCAAATCCTGACCTTCCTACGGTTGGAGAGTGGCGTGCCGCCGAGCGCCGCGCACTTTCTGAAGAACTTCGGAGAGAGATATTCCCGCTCTTCATAGCTGCCAACAAGGCTGACCTCACAGAACCGGAAATCTACGCCGCCCTCGCCGAACAGGTCACCTCCTCAGGGGGCGTGCTCGTCGCTGGCAGCGCAGAGGCGGGCCGCGCCCTGCGCCGGGCAAGGAAGGCGGGAGTGGTCGACTACGAACCGGGAGCTACCTCGTTCTCCATCTCGGAGGGGGTTGAACTCAACCCAGCACAGCAGCAGGGACTGGACGAGCTCAGCCAGCGGCTTGAGCGGCTCGGAGGGACAGGCCTCACCCAACTCATCGGAGAGGTCGTCTACGGCCGGCTCGATCATGTCGTCGCCTATCCCGTGCAGGACGAGGCGAAGTGGACCGATGGTGATGGCCGAGTATTACCTGACGCACTTCTCGTCCGCCGTGGCACGACCGCCAAGGGGCTGGCGTATGCGGTGCACTCTGACCTCGGGGATGGATTCATCCGCGCATCGGATGGCCGAACGGGCAGGGTCATCGGCGCAGAGCACGAACTCGAAGATGGCTCAGTGGTCAAAATCCACGCCAAGACCTAGTGGCCGGCCTCACAAACGCCTGAATCAGTCGCTGCTGAATGGGTCGTCTGATTCGTCACCGAAGTCAGGCGCTGGAGGGACATCAGCGAGAGGTGCTGGGGGCTCCGGCTCCTCTGGCGGTGCCTCTGGTTCCTTGACCACAAACTCCTCAAGAGACTTTACGGTTTCAAGGAAGGCATCGTTTTCCTCCTCAGTGTAGGAAGCGAGATGTCGACCACCACCACCGAGGTTGCCGTAGTCGTAGGGCAGTACGAGTGTGATCAGGGTGTGCTGCTCCATCCCCAACTCCCCAACGGTCTGCAGGCGTCGCAACTCCAACAACTCGGGATTTTTCTCCATCGTATTGGCTGCGTGGGCGAGGTTCTTGACCGCCTCGACCTCACCTTCCGCCCTCCTCAGGCGCGCCTTGCGCTCCCTCTGAGCCTCAGCCTCGCGGGCCATCGCTCGCTGCATATCGGTGGGAATCACCACATCGGTGATGTCAATTCGTGAGATGTCTATTCCAAGGCTGTGGGAGAAGTTGTCGAGCACCTCCTCCATGCGTTTAGAGATAATCTCTCTCTTGGACAACAACTCGTCCAGCGTGTACTCGCCGATGACCGTTCTCAAGCACGACATTGTGGCTTGGCGAATGACATTCGCAGGTTGGCTGACCCCCATCACCGAGGTCATGGGGTCAATCACCTTCCAGTAGACGACTCCATCGACCTTGATGCTGACATTGTCGCGGGTGATGCAAATCTGACCGGGAATATTCTCCGGCCTGTCACGTATGTCCACCAGAAGGAATTCATCAATGATTGGCCAACGGAAAGAGAGACCTGGCCCGGTTACCTTTACCCGCTTTCCGAAGCGGAACTTGACTGCCCTCTCATACTGGTCTAGGACGGTAATCCAACCCCTTCGCGGCCAGGTGCCTCGAGGTGGATGGCCGGTGGGGTCTCCTCCCGCGGTTGCGAACATGCCTCCAGCAGCCTTCAGCCCCAAGAGTAGTAGAGCGGCCAATCCGCCGACCAGCAGGCCACAGAACGCCTCGAAGATGAGCGCCACAGCGTCAGCCATTACTTCTCACCTCCCTTTAGGAATTCACCAAGCGGACCACTAGAAAACTCTAGAACCGTGTCAGGTAGCATCATGATGCGGGTGGCGTTGTTCTCCGCACCGACCTCTGCAAGCACCTGCAGCCGTCGCAGTTCCATCAGTGCGGGGAACCGTGCGAAGAGTTCCTGAGCCTCGGCCAACTTGGTAGTGGCCTCTCGCTCGGCGCTCGCCTTGATGACCCTCGCCCGCGCCTCCCTGTCAGCCTCAGCCTCCTTTGCCATCGCTCGGGTTAGGTCATGGGGTAGTTGCATGTCAGTCAACTCCACATGCTTGACATCGATTCCCCACGGGTCGGTGGCGTCGTCGAGGTTGGCCCGAATCCGTTCAGCGACCTCCTCCCGGTGCTGCAGTGCCGTGTCGAGAGGAACCGAGCCAATGACGTCTCTTAGGGCACCCATGGCAGCCAAGCCGATGGAGGCCCGGGCGTTGGTGACCTTGATTACCGCGTCCCCGGGGTCTCGTATGCGGTAGAAGACCACCG
This sequence comes from uncultured Candidatus Poseidoniales archaeon, assembly GCA_964586945.1. Lineage (GTDB taxonomy): Archaea > Thermoplasmatota > Poseidoniia > Poseidoniales > Thalassarchaeaceae > MGIIb-Q1. The sequence goes on along the minus strand of CAZPJQ010000145.1, from coordinate 1,208 downwards.
CGTCGATGCTGAGGGAGATGTTGTCCTTGGTGACGACCGACTGTCCCGGGACGTCATTGGTGAGCATCCTGATGTCCCAGCGGACTAACCGGTCAAGAAATGGAATGACAATCCGGAGTCCAGGCTTCAGAACACCTCTGTAGGTCCCGAGTCGGAAGACGACTGCGCCCTCAAATTCACGGATGATTCGGATTAGACTCCCCAAGAAGAATACGACAACGAATGTGAGTGCTCCAATCAGGAAAAAAGTGGCCACCATACCCTCGCCTAATTCGTAGAAGGATATGAGACTTCGGCTGCGCAAGAGTGCTCCAACACACTCCTTACCCTAATCAACCTCCCAAATGGGCCCTGCAAAGTGAGGGTGGACGGCGCTGAGAGAATCTATCGTTCATAGAGCAGCCATTCAATCGTTTGAATGACGAATTTCATGTTGTCACCCTCTTCGATGTAACCATTCGCAGCGATGTTGCAGTCTCCCACCACGACCAATCTGCCGGCTGCCTCAGAGGAGACCGCGATTGGCAGACTCCCCTGCGCCTCGTCATCGTCCAACTCTTGGTCGAGGTCGAGGTCACCAAACGAACTCTCTTCGGTCGAGGCTAGTACAACCGCCGGATCATTGGCGCGCAAGGAGCAGCCTGAGAAGTAGATCAGTTCCTCAAGACCCTCTGAGACCGGGTGGTCGGCGAAGGTCCGAATCCTGACGAAGTGCAGAGTCGGCTGCTCGTCTAGCAATACACCCCCCAACCTGACTTCCTGGGTGAGGTGCTCGGTCAGGTCCGTCACCCTGTCCCTTTGGATTTTGATGCCGTAGGGAGAGGTCAATTCGTTTAGGTGGTCAACATGGTCAAACAGGTCTCCCCATTCAGCGAGTAGGAGTAGCCCCTTGCCACTTCGGAGGTGTTCATGGAGGGCGAGCGATTCCTCCTCAGAGAAGGGTTTCTTCGGGAATGGGATGACCAACACCTCCCACGGGAACGGTTCGCTGGTCGGCAGGGAGGTTTCGATTCGGTCGACCTGGTGCCCCGCCTCTTCCAACATGTTGGCGAGGATGGAGAAGCCGTCAGATTCTGGGTTGGCAACTGAGTTTTCCATATGGTGCTCGTCAAATCCGATGCGTGCCACCGAATTCACCCTCAAAGTTCTCCAGCGACAGCGCTGACTTCGACCGTGAAGACCGTGACGCTCCAAGAGACTGTGACATC
>CAZPJQ010000144.1:4308-4634 GCA_964586945.1 uncultured Candidatus Poseidoniales archaeon | reverse complement strand
GATTTGGATACTCTGATGCAGCACTACTCTCAACAGACTGTGTGATGTCACTCCATCCGCCACAAATGGGTAGGTTTCTCACATCACGAACAGGCGGGATTGGCACCGAATAACATGGATTCAGTCGCTTGTATGGGGAATGGGTCGGGGCGAAACAATATAGGGCGGTCGAGCGGGCCATGGGAATATGACCTCAGTGAGTCAGCAACTGCAAGAAATGATTGACGGCCTCATGGCTGCTATGAAGGATGCCGAGAAGCATGAGAAGGGCGTAGACGCTGCTTCCCGCCGCCTGCGCGGCAGCCTCTCTGGAACTGCAAAGGCGT
>CAZPJQ010000144.1:0-4298 GCA_964586945.1 uncultured Candidatus Poseidoniales archaeon | reverse complement strand
GGCCCGACGGGGGCGCTGCCCCCGTCGGGCCTCTTTTTCGTTTCAGGCCCAAGACGCCGGGGATGGGTTGATGCCCGTCGGGCCCCTGCACCAACTGTGAGCGAACTTCCGGTCAAGAGGCGCGGCAGAATCCGTCGAACTCTCGCCGCAATCCCATGGGCGGTCAGAGGAGCCTACACCGTAGCCCGCAAACTCCCCAAGGAACAGCGTAAGGAACTCGTCGAGGTGGCGAAGGACCCCGAGAAATGGGGCGAGGCTGTCGACAAGGGCTGGGACATTGCGAAGGTGGAGGCGGTCGAGGCGAAGGACGCCTTCGGAACCCTTGGCAAGATAGTGCTTGGAAGGAAGACCGACAAGTCGGAGCGCAAGCAGGCAGCGGAGCAACTAGGGCTTCTCGGAATGGTCGTGGTCCCACTCCGGGTCTTCATGATTCCAGGCAGTGAGATACTGCTCGGGGTGGCCGCCTTCGTCATCCCGTGGCGACTGGTGCCCGACAAGTGGATTCCGTTCAAATCGCTGCGCGAGAATCCCGAGGAAGAGGTAGCGAACCAGAAACGCAAGCGAAGGAAGTTGTTCCGAAAGGACCGCCAAAGAATCGTCGACAAACTAGATTGAATTCAATCAAAAGGGCCCAATTTCGGGTTCGGGGACATGTGTTGACCAGATTTCCCAATCGCCTCCCCCATTCATGAAATCAGCGTGTCCTAGAACTCTCATGTTCCAGCCTTCTGGATAACCATCAACCCAATAGGTGCCCGGTGCGAAAACAATCCATTGTACATTGGAGAGATTCCCACGATTTTCCATTTCCACCCCATTCACGAGTTCGTCTTGCCATCCTGAACCCGGGGCCCTCCAATGTCCTGTGACATTCCTCTCTTCAACAGAGTCAATGCCGGTGTGGAAGGTGTAGAGGTGGTGCATCCCCAAGGTAGCATCGTGAATGAACAGGAAGTCCTCCCCATCTTCCAGATTAATGTCCAATACTTCGGCCGCATCGTCAGTCCACATCGTCCGTCCGTGGACCGCCGTCAGGATTGAAATCGGCAGAATCAACAGGCAGCCGACCAGCACCGCCTTGGTGCGCTTGGTCGGCTGGTCGAAGAACGGCATGGTTGAATCGAGAGACTTGATTCTGGTCAGCAGCATGATTGTCGGCACCATCACCAGTGAGATGTATCGTCCGTTGTTGCCCATGGTCCAGGTTACCCATGGCCATGGTGAGTCCCATAGCAGAGATTCGTAGGTCCACAGCGCCGCCACATAGATTGTGATCGCCGTTACGAATCCGCTGACCACTACAGTTAGGATGGTCGCCACTTGGTCTTCGATGTCACCAAGTCTCGAAAGTGTGCAGTGGACGAATGGCCACAGCACCATTCCGAATAGCATGTAGACGACTATGATGTCAAATGCGGAAATCAGCAGTGCTGAGGCAAATCGCGCTGGAGCGCTGGCGATCACCGCAAGCGAACCCCCGTTCCCGCTCGCCCCTAGGGCGAGCATCAACAAGCCGACAAGCAGTACTGTCGCCTTGCCGGCACGCAAGGGATTGCGGGAGATGTTGTGGAACGAAGGTTGGTTCCAGTCCAAAGCGAACCAGGCCATCATCAGTATGCCAACTGGAATCGCCATCATCATGTCATATCCTTTCACGGCCAAAATTCCTGCCAGCATCACAGTGGACATGATTACGGCGAGGAGACGATTTTTCCGGCTATTTTCTACATTGCTCAGCAGATGCGGAATGAGTGCTGCAATCAACAGGGTGGCGAGAATCGACTCTGAGTACCCTCGACCGGTCGAGAAGATGAAAGTCGGATAGATTGCGACCAGCGCTGCGGCTCTGATGCCAATACGCCGAGAGCCATCGTCGCCACGGACCATGCCAACCGATGCATAGGTCAACCCGATCAATAACAGCGTGAAGAGTAGCGAGATGAAGCGAATTCCCAACTCACCACCAAGTTGGCTTCCCAGAGCATCATATCTTGTCGCCGAAGTGGTGGGAGAATAGTCGGGGTCGCTAGATTGCGGGTCGATTGGCCGAGTGTGACCCCATGGAAGTTCACCATCATCAGCTGCCATCCGAACATGGGTGTCGACCCCTAGGTCGCTGGTGAAACAGACCGTGACGTTGAGGAGAACGCCAATGATGAGCAGGGATTTCCAAAAGCGGTCGTCACCGACATCGAGCCACCACCGCTCCGCCATGTGTCACGCGCGTGGCGTGACTGTGTTTAGGTTAGGGTTCCTAGAAGTCGAAGAGTGAGGTCTGTCCACCCTGACGCAATCTCCCGGCGTTGTCCATCCGGTTGAGTGCCCTCTCCATCCTTCGCTCGGAGAAGTTGTGGCCGTCGACGAGCATCTCTCGCAGAGCCACCTCGTCGCACATCCTACCCGCCGGAAGTGGTTCATCACTGGCTGGATGGTTCAGGAACAGGGCGCGAATCTCGTCCAGCCGCTCTGGAATCTCCTTCTCCTTGACAGCGCACACCTCCTCGATGGTGCCGTGCTCACGGATGAGTTTGAGACCAGTTTTCGGGCCGATTCCCCTGATTCCCGGATGAAAGTCGGTTCCGACCATGATTCCGAGGTCGACCAACTGTTCCTGAGTGATGCCATGCTCCTCCAACAACTCCGCCAAGACGATTCTCTCCGCCCGCACCACCTTCCCGAACTTCCGGGTTCCGTGGCTGACGAGGTTCCTCACCATCACGGGAGAGCCGTAGAGCAGAGTGTCCCAGTCCTGACTGGCAACAGCGTCGAATTCCCCTCGCGCGCAGAGTACCGCAGCAGCGCCTTCCGCCTCCATCGGCGCCTCGATGTTGGCAATTCCGAGCAGGTCGAGCATCTGCCGTGTTTCAGCTACCATTTCGCGGGTGTATTCAGCGACCTGTGCGCCCAACTTCTGAGCGGTAGTCCAGTCCTCAGCCTCGACGGCTGCAGTCCACTTCTCCCTCGCCTGGTCTTTGCGAGCCTTGCGCCCGGCGAGCGTCTCAAACTTCAGTTCATGCGGTCTGCCGTCGAATACGAACACTGGATCGATTCCCGCCTCCACCATCACCGTCGCTCGGTCTAGAAAGCCCATGAGGTGGGAAACCGGGTTTCCGTCGGGGTCTCTGAGAGGTCCTCCATCCTGACCTTCCCCCCGTGCGCGAAGTGAGGTGATGAACTGGTAGGCGGTGAGAAAAGCGTCAACTGCGACCCTTTGACCGGACAGGTCAGTGAGTTCGACAGGATGCGGCGTAGCCAAGTCCCTCAGGTTGCAGCCCAAGGAATTCACCTCCCCCTACAAATCGAAGTCGAGATCGTCATCGTCGAAGTCGTCATCGTCATCCAAGTCGAAGTCATCGTCGTCATCATCGTAGTCATACTCGCGTGAAGCGGGACTTCGACCCTTGTTAAGTTGCCAGATGCCAACGCCGCCCATTGCGATTCCGGCAAGAACCAACAGCATAGGGTAATACTGCCAACTGTATGAGACGCCGACTATTTCCAGCACCGTGGAGCCGTCCGCCATCTTCTCGGGGATGACCCAGCGTCCTCCGAACTCAGGGCTCTTGACCCAGAACTGGTTTTCCTCTTCGCCGGGGACCGCCCATTGCGGAACCACCCTTCCCTCACCCTCGGGGCTGGTGATATTGATCATCTTGACATTGATGATGACCGCTGAGCCTGCCGTAGGGTCGATGTTCAGTAGCGAGAAGTAGAGTTGCACATATTCCCTTCCTCTGGAGGTAGTGTCAGTCGGGTCACCCAAAGAGTCGGCGTACGGCTCGAATCCGAGTCCGTAGTGCCAGTCTCCATGTCCTTCGACATCCTTGGCTCGATAGACGGTGTCGTACTCTATCCAGACCTTGAACTCGTCACCAGGAACCAACTCTCCAAGGAAGGTCCCCTCCCTCTCCTGAAGTCCAGCCAACTCGTCTATGGTCCACACGCCGGGGGCGTTTTCGTCGACTGCCGAGGAGAGTGCCACCGGCCCTGAGATGAGTGGGATGATGGAGAGGGAAGCGAGTAGCCCGAATGTGATGGCGACCACGGAAAGTACCTTCCAAATCCCAATGTCAGGAAGGAACTTGATGACGAGAGCAGCGATGCCGAAGCTGAATATGAGGAAGAATATGGGCCCTCCCCACGAACTCGACTCGGCGTCCATCTCTACGAATCCTGCGCTACCGACCGAGTATGGAGAGACATATTCCTCACCCTCTTGAATTTCGAGCCCCGGAATCTCCTCCTCATATGGGGGCAGGACGGGCACATTCATCTCAAAATTATCTCGACCGAGATAG
>CAZPJQ010000143.1:0-4667 GCA_964586945.1 uncultured Candidatus Poseidoniales archaeon | reverse complement strand
TGGGGCCGGACTTGAGTGCACCCATGAGATGACTCCATGGGCTGGGCTGAACCCGAGTGCTGATGTGAGACTCAGCGTGGTGTTTGAACACAGGGTTGTCACGGTTGTTTGCGGTCACGGCTCCACCTCCGCATATCGCTCGCCCTGGACGAGTATTCCGTCGAGGTGCTCGAACTCGAACGCGTCATATCGAGCGTGGATGAGGCAGGGGCGATTCACCCTCATGCTCACCATTTGCGAGGCGCCGGTTGACCTCTCGAAGGTCGATTCGGCGTGAGGCGATGAGGCCTACCAGACCGAGAGCCAATGCTGATGCGGATATCGCCGCTGATTGTGAAAGTAGGAGCGGCGAAGCGAGGATTGCGCCGATGGCACCGAACCAGCAGGTCGAGAGGGCGATTCTCGTTTGAGGGTTCGACCTTCTACCCACCGAGTCTTCGCTACCTGTGACATACCAGGACCAGCCTCTGCGCCAAAGTCCGGCGAGCAGTAGGATTGAGATTCTCGGCAGGAACCTATTCAGTCTGATTCCCGATGTCTCATTTCTATAGACCGAACGAATAGGTGCTGATTCAAAAGGAATCGAGTCGGCACCGATATTCAACATCCACCAGTTTGGATATCCGTAGCCCTGCCATTCAGAGACCCATTTCCACCGCCTCAACTGCTCGATGTCGACTGCTGTGTAGCCGCACTGGGGGTCACTAACCTCTCGGCCGCTCGCTAGGCTAGTCAACTTGGAGAGAAGTCGGGAGCCGAACCTTCTCCTCTTCGGCATGTTTCCGAGTCCTTCCTCGTGAAGCCACCTGTCGCCCTTAACAAAGGGGGCGGAATCCAGTTTCTTGAGCAGCCCATCGATGTCAGCCGGATCCATCTGGCCATCGCCTGCCATCACCACCGCGGCCCATTCACCATTCGGAACATCACCATCATCGATGAGTCGAATCACTTCGTGATAGCCTGCGGAAATCGCCCCGCCGACCCCGATGCCTTCTGAATTGGTCACTAATCCACTCTTCTCATCTCTACCAGATGAGTTGAGTTGGGCAAGGGCAAGTTCGGCTGTGGCGTCTGTCGAACCGTCGTCGACCACGACAATCAGGTCAACCCAATCTGGAATCGAGGCGATTGTCTCCTCGATGAGCGCCTCTTCGTCGCGCGCCGGCATGACGACCGCCACTCTACGGCCCCCTCGCATAGCGTCCTTGCCGCCGACTCAGTCCTTCAACTCCTGCCAACACATCTCCCCTCAATGTGTTAGTTCGGGCCCTGCTAGGACCGAATCATTCAACCCCCGTCCCTCAGCAGCGGCATTCGGTAGAGATGAGGTTAGTCTATGTCGCTCGCGACCAATCACTCCGTCTCGGCTCCGCCGTGAGCCGCGGCCTCGACTTCTCTGACCAGGTGCTCGTCATTTCCCTCGGCGAGGATGAGGAAGCCCGAAAGTTGGTGGAGGAGGCTGGTGGCACCTTTGTCGTGCATGATGGAGAGGCGCACGCCCCTGAACTTGCGAAGACCCTAATCGGATTGGACCTGCCCGATGCTGGCGCCACCGTCGCCATTGGCTTGGACAACCACTGGAAGTTGAGTGACCTCCCGATGCACATCTCGCTTGCTCGGAGTGGCCACGACATCTACATCGCTTTCAAGCACCGCTCGCATAACCAGCGGACTGACGATGTCCCTGAGGACAAGCTTGCAATCACGATTGCCTCCTACACCTATGATATGGCTGCGATTTCGGTCTGTTGCTTCTCAAATGACGGGCTTGCCGCCCTCGCATCCGCCTCCAATGACGACAAGCCTGCAGACCTCTCCCGTGACATGCGCGTTCGGATTATCGAGTTGGATCGGCAACCGGTCGGAAAGCAGTTGGAATCGCTTACATCGGCGTCTCGCTTCGCACAACTCTTCTACTGGATGCTGGAATCGAAGCATCCGTTGATTCTGTTCGGCATACCAGGTTTGGTTTTCTTTGTGCTCGGATACAAGATGGCGGGTGCGGTTATGGACATCGGAGGGCCGCACGACACTGTCAGCCTCGGGGTTGCCATGGCAGCGTTTGCCGTGACTTTCGTCGGTGTGCTCTCCTTTGTTTCGGCGCTGGTGCTCTATGTGCTCGGAAAGCAGATTGACAAGGTTCAACTTGACTATTCGCCCTGAGAGGGGGTGACTAAGGCTCACTTGAGCCGGAGAGTTTCGAGGTTTGAGGGCGCTGTTGAGCGGATTCGGTAGGTATCTCGTATCGCCTTGCTGAATTCGTTGCATATCTTCGCGTCGCCGTGGTGGCAGATGACAAGTCTGGGCTTGGGGTTCATCTGACCGACATAATCCATCAACTGCTTTCTGTCAGAGTGGCCTGAGAATCCGTCGATGATAATCATGTCACAAGCGACCTTCACCATGTCGGTGCCTCTGCCACCGTCGCTGATCGGGACATCGGAGAATCCGTCGCGGAGTCTGCGGCCGAGGGTCCCTTCTGCTTGGTAACCGACGAAGCAGAGCGTGTTGCTCGGATCTGGTGCCCAGTGGCGGAAGTATTCGACAACTGGCCCACCGGTCATCATTCCGCTGGTTGCTAACACTATGCAGGAACCGGGGTCGTGAATGATTGACTCTCGCTGCTCACGACTCTCGACCTTTCGGAACCAAGATGAGCCGAATGGATTGCTTCCGTCATCCTTCAGCACTGCCTGCTTCAATTCGGTGTTGAGGAATTCGGGGTGAATCGAATGGATGGCGGTAGCCTCCTGAATCATTCCGTCGAGCCAAACCGTGACCGGCTCGCATTCCCCCGAGCGAAACAGCCTGTCGATTGCAATCATCAGTTCCTGACTTCTGCCAACCGCGAAGACAGGGCAGAAAATCTTGCCACCCTTTGCGAGGACCCGCTTGACCATGTCCTGCAATTCCTGTGTAGCCTCCACGCGTGAGGGCTGGAAGGATTTTGCACCGCCGTATGTCGACTCCATAACCAAAGTCTCCACCCTTGGGAAGCGAACGTGAGCTGCGTCGTACAACCAAGATTTCTCGTATTTTATGTCACCACTGAAGACGATGTTGTGGAGACCCTCGCCGACATGCATGTGCAGGGACGAAGAGCCGAGAATGTGGCCGGCGTTGTACATCGTCAACTTGATGTCGGGGGCGATGTCGGTCGTCTGACCCCATTCGACATCGACGACATGAAGCATCATCTCCTGAACATCTTCGAGAGAGTAAGGAGGTTCTCTACCCTCTGATTTAGCGACTTTGATGAAGTCCATCTGAAGCAGTACCATGAGGTCGCGCGTGGGAGGTGTGCAATAGACAGGGCCGCGATATCCGTACTTGAACAGTACCGGGAGCATACCGATGTGGTCGAGGTGAGAGTGGGTGATGACGACAGCATCAATCTTGTCTGGTGGCAACATTTCCGGCGCTGCGAAATAGGGCATCCACTCATTCTGACGGCCTGGCTTCGCACCACAGTCCACGATGACTCTACTCTCATTTGTCGTCACGAGATGCATCGCCCGACCAACCTCGCGGTAGGAGCCGAGCGAAGTGAGTCGAACCCACGATTCTCCCGGTCTCTGCTGACGGTAGATGTTAGTTCCAAATCGCCGAAGCAGTTTCCGCCTCTCGTCGGATTTTTCGTATCTGAAGCGGCGAATATCATTCGCTGTGCGGCTCTCCATTCTAGGGGCACGGATTATCTTCACCTGCCAACCGATCTTATCTCGAACCGCCTTCAGATGAGCCCCCCGCTTTCCAACTCCGACACCGGGTTCCTTGCATTCGATTATGCACTCAGAGGTCGCTGGATCGAAGTATGTGTTGAGGATGAATGACTCATTCGGAATGAGTTCATTGATGACATCGCGGGCATCTGATTCAGACATCATGATTGAAGGGTGGGGGCGAATGACGACTCGGCGTTTCACAGCCTTGGCAATATCGGCCACCAATCCTCCGGTAAATCGGCTCGGTGACTTTGTGATGATGGCGATGCTCGCCGCCTCCAAGTCGACCTTATGGTCGATTTCATTGGGCACCATCTTGGCAATCTTTTGTTTGATTTCTGTGTAGGTCAGTCTCAACTTAGACACCTCATTTTCGATTGATACCCGGCGAAGCCACCGCGAAAAGCGGTTGGCGCTGAACGGCAGCTGAGCCGCCGGGAATGTGAAAGGGTTGGAACAGTGGTACAGTTCGGGTTCAAATTGAGTTCAGGACAGACTCCTTCTCTGCATCGCTAAGCATCTGGAACCCGTCCTTCAGGGTGATGACACAGAGGTCGATGCCATTGCCGCTGGCCGAATCTCGCTGGGCGGAGGCGAGCAGAGCCTTTGCCGCGACCTTCAGTGCCTGCCCCTTGGTCATGTTATCCTTGTATTGGTCTTCGAGAACACCATACATGTAGGGCGAACCGGAGCCGGTCGCACAATAGGAGTCAGGGATTGAACCACCGGCAGAATCGATTGAGAAGACATGTCCGACCTCCTCATCAACGCCAGCAATCAGTAGTGGCACCCAGTAGGGGCGACCACCGAGAATGTTGGCGGTCAGGGTTGCTGCCGCCTCGACCTTCCTCAAGTCGTCACGGCGTAGTTGGTAGAGGGCTATCTCAGCCGACAGCACACGAGATAGAACCTGTGCGGGACCGACCAGTCCTGCGGTGGTGA
>CAZPJQ010000142.1:0-4677 GCA_964586945.1 uncultured Candidatus Poseidoniales archaeon | reverse complement strand
GCGATAATTCCATCCTGCTTCATGATGTCAGCTAACTCACTGACACGGCCCTTCTTCCAGGTCGCTGCCTTTGGCTGAATCACAGTATCACCTCGACTTTGATTGAGGGACCCATCGAGGTCTTCACATATAGTGAGCGAATGTTGCCAGCGCCACGCTCCAACTTGGAGGTTACACGCTTCCAAACTTCAAGTGCGTTCTCAGAGATATCTTCTTCGCTTTGGGCGCGACTGCCAACGATGGTGTGGAAGGTGACCTTGTCACGGCTTCGAACCACTGCAGTCTCAGCGAGTCCTGCAGCAATCATGCCGGGGTCGACATTGGGTGGTACCGGACGGGGCATCTTCCCACGAGGGCCAAGTACGACACCGAGGTAACGGCCGATGGTTGCCATGTGAGGCACTTCAGAGAGGAAGAAGTCGTACCGGCGAGCCATCTTGCGGGCTGCTTGGCGGTTTCCACCGAGATCCTCGATGGTCGCCGGGTCGATGACGGTGAGTTCAGCCTTCTTCGCCTTGGCGGCCATTTCAGCACCAGCGAAGATGGCGATACTGACTTCCTTGCCACGCCCGCGAGGGAGTCGCACATTCTCTTCGATTCTGTTCGCCGGATTCTTGAGGTCGACATCCTTGATGGTGAATGCCATCTCGATGCTCTCGAGGAACTTCCGTTCTGGCGCCTCTTCGAGCGCCTGCTTGATTGCTTGAGTAATGTTTTCTTCCATTTTTTCTCACCCCTGCGGTCCACGAGGTCACCCTCTCCCGCAATCCGTGTTCAATCGAATCTGTCGTCGTATTCTCCCGCCTTAACCTTCACAATGAATTCCTTTGGCACGATGCCTTCGATGTGACAGCGCATGGAGACACACGTCCCCATCACTTCCAACGATCGATTCTTGACATTCTTGCCTGTCAAATCAGCCGCCTTCTCATTGGAAATCGTAATGATTTGATCGAGTGTGATGTTGTGAACTTCGGGGTCCGAGCCGACATCGGTCTCCCCTTCCCAGGAGCCGTTGAACTTGATGCCCTTGCCAATGACCGCTGTGCGGATACGACGGGCAGTCCAATTGTCTGACATCTGTTCACCTCTGTTCTCGGGTTCCCGCCGACCTGCTTCCTCTATTTAACCGCCGCGAACGCCCTACGGGCGTCACTCGCCGACCCTCTCAGTCACCAGGACATGGTCAGCTCTCATGGTGATGGGGATTGGTACAGGTGCCTCAAACAACTCGACGGTGACCTCCTCCTTGCCTTCTGCCACCTCGGTGACACGGGCTCTGTTGCCCTTGAAGTGGCCAACACGAATCTCAACGATACAGCCGACATCGATTCCCTCGGTGGCCGCCTTCGGCTCTAGGTAATTTGAGACGACCTGCAACGGTGCCTGCCCAGGTAGTACCTTTGTGCAGCCTCGCAACGGCGTGGTGACTCCGCCACCCCTGCCGATGAGTTTCTCGACATGGTGCTTGGCGCTCGCCTCGACGAAGATGTAGCCACGCAATGTGTGGGGATGAATGACAGAGAAGATTTCTCCTTGTACGCTCTCCAGTGAGCCGGTGCCTGAAAGACGAGCACGAATCTCCTGAGCGATCTTTTGCTCTCGACCGATTGTGGTCTTGACCATGAAGAGGAAGGTCGAGACATCGCCGTACATCTCACCGAGTTGTGGGACGGTGCGTCGCTCTTGCATGACGCTCACTTCGTCCGCGTCCTTGACTTCATCCGGACTCAGTACGTTCACGAAGCCCGGGTCAACCCAGATGGCGTCGTCGTAGAGTGTCTTCGGCTCGATTTCCGCGGTGTTGCTGGTGAACAGGATGGGGACCACTTCGTTCAGTCGATTTCCGAACTCGATTCCCCTAGCGGTGCCGGTTCTGACATGGGTGAGCGAATCGAGAGGGATTCCAGTGGCATCGTTGATTCGGGTCATGACCGCGTTGAGGTCAGTCGCATCACCTACTCCGTAGATGCCGTCCCACGCATTGGGGAAGTCAGCGACCATCTCGCTGCGATTGAGCAGCAATACCTTGTCCTCGTGGCGAACCATTGCGATAAATCCATCAGACATGTCATATCCCCCTTTTTGAGATTATTAGAGTCATGTGGAGTCTCAATTGACGATCCATGCGAAGAACTTGGGCAGTTCTGTGTCCATCAGCCAGAGCATGACGAAGCCGATGAAGCCGAGAACGAACATACCGATTCCGCATACCACGATAGTCTGGCGGAACTCCATCTTGGTCGGCTTTCGAGCCATTCTGATGATACGGGCCCACGACCCCTTTCCAAAGCTGCGAACCCAAGTCTCAAACTGGTCTTGACGGACTTGCACCTTCTCCTCAAAAGAGCGATTGCTGGAATCGTGGTTGGCCATGTATGAACCCCTTAGGGTTCACCCCGACCGGCGACCCCTCTTTAACATCAACGCTGAATCTCAGTTGATGAATTCTAGGCTGCGGTTGCTCATAGTACGCATCTGCTGGTGGGCGTTCGCCCCGAATATCTGTTGACTCTTGACTCCAGTCAAGACCAGTAACACTCGAACTTCGTTGCCCATGTTCTCGTCAACCGTGGCACCCCAGATGATACGGGCGTAGGGATTGATTCTCTCGCGAATCTCTTGAGCACACATCTCAGCCTCACCGAGGGTAAGGGAAGGCCCGCCAACAACATTGACCAACGCCCCGCGGGCGTCTGAGATGTCGATGTCGAGAAGCGGAGACTGAAGCGCCTCTGCAGTAGCAACTGCGGCACGGTTCTCGCCGGTCGCCTCTCCAAGTCCAATCATCGCCATGCCACCGCCGTTCAACATCACGCTGCGAAGGTCCTCGAAGTCGAGGTTGACCAACCCCTCCTTGGTAATCATCTCAGAGACACCGGCGATGGAACGCATCAACAACTCGTCAGCGACGCGGAAGGCCGCTTCGATGGGTAGGTCGCGCACGCCCTCAACCTCAAGCAACTTCTCGTTGGGCAGAACCACCACGGTGTCGCACACCTCTCGAAGTCGCTCAAGGCCCCACTCGGCATTCTGCCTGCGCAGCGTGCCCTCGGATGAGAAGGGATAGGTCACAACAGCGATAGTAAGTGCGCCGGCAGACTTTGCCAGCCGCGCCATCACATGGGCGGAGCCGGTTCCGGTGCCACCTCCAAGACCAGCGGTCACGAATGCTAGGTCGCAGTCAATAACCGCGGAGGAGAGAGTTCTCTCTGATTCGAATGCAGCCTTCTCGCCCTTCTCAGGGTCGCCACCAGCTCCTCGCCCTCGGGCAGTCCTGCCGATGAGGACCTTCTTCTCGACCTTTGAGCGAAGTAGATGTTGAGCGTCGGTGTTAACCGCATAGCCGGTGATGTAGTCGCCATCCAACAACCCCTCCTCATGCAGTCTTTGAACGGTATTGCAGCCGCAACCTCCGCAACCAAAGACCCGGATTCGCGGTGCCAAACTCGCCAGCAGCGTAACCAATTCCTCATCATTCGGGGAAGAAGGAGTCGCCTCGACAGGCTCCTCGGTCTCACCTTCTTGCAGTTCAAGCACCCGGTCAATCAAATGGCGCATACACGGAGGCTCGCTGAAGGTGTCTTAACAGTGACGCAGGCGGACCACGCGCGAAAGGCGTTTATGTGACGCTTCTACAATTGCCAAAACCTCGTAAAAACGGCTGTTTTCAGGGATGACCACTCTCCCGAAGTTCAAAGGGGGAAGTCTGCCCTTGGCAGGGTGATGAGGTTCTCCGCACAGGTGATTGTGACGCTTCTTCTCCTCTCCATAGCCACTGGCTTCCTAGGTGGGATTTCCAAGAGCGGTCAGAGTGTAGTCTCCGTAGATGAGCAGACTGATGGGCAGGAAGGTGGACTCGAGGTACTTTCTGAAGAGGCTACCGTGTATGGTAGCGGATCTGGCCTGTGGAGTCTGGCAGATGGGCCAGCGATTCAATCAGGCTGGTCGGCGTTGACCTGGCAGCCGGACCCGAAGGGGGCCATCTGGGAACTCGACATCAGTCCTGATGGTGAGCGGCTGGCAGCGGTTGACATTGGTGATCATCGGCTCTATGTCTGGAATATCAGCGATGGCAGGGTTCTGCTTTGGGTTGGCCACAGCAAGGCTGTGGTCGATGTGGTTTGGCTCTCAAACGACTGGGTTCTTGTCGCTGATGGAGAGACTGGATGGTATTCCTACGAGGTGATTGACGACGGCTCAGCTCGACCCCAGTCAACCGCGCAGATGCGTTCTGGTGAATGGACCGATTCGATGACCGGCACCTACAACGGCTGGCTTTGGGGGCTCGACGCCTCCCTCAGCCACTCAAAAGTCGTCTTCTGCGGAAATATCGACCATTTGAACATGGGCGGTGAAGTCGTGATTGCCGATATTGACCATTTCATCGACGGCTCGGCACACAACGCCCGCCACTTCCTGCCACAATTCTGGAGTCAGGACTGTGACATCTCGGCCGATGGAACATTGGTCGCCGCGCTCGGCCGCAACATGACGAACTACCCGGATGGCGGAGTCGGATATCGCGACCATGTTTACGTAATCAATGCAGATACAGGGGCGCTCGACTTCGACCGTTTGGTAGCGGGTGCCAACAGCACCGCATGGGCCATTGACCGGGAGCCGTTCGGCCTCGGTTACACAATCGCCTACAACCACCCTACACCCGGCCAGCCG
>CAZPJQ010000141.1:0-4746 GCA_964586945.1 uncultured Candidatus Poseidoniales archaeon | reverse complement strand
CAGTCTCACTTTCACAACTCTCAGAAGAGATTCTCACCTTCCGCAACGACGGCATTGGCAATTTCCAAAAACATGTCCTCGCGTCTTCTGACAACACCTCGTTTGGCATGTCTGGGATTTCAATCTCAGACCTCGACCAAGATGGCGACTTTGATATTCTGTACACCAATGGAGACACCCTCGACATGGACACTGAAGAGGGCTTTGACCCACACGTGGTGCACGGCGCTGCTTGGCTGGAGAACGATGGTTTTGGGGGCTTCACCGAACACGAATTGACACGCGTCTGGGGCGCCTACGCAAATACGCCGTTTGACTACGATTCGGATGGCGACCTCGACATCATAGTGGGAACCTTCCAACTCGACATGGTGTACTCTCCCATCACCTACATGCACATCGACATGGTTATCCTGATCAACGATGGAAACCAGAATTTCACTCGGCAGGACATCACCGATGGGATGCGCTACATGTTGACCATGGATGTCGGCGACTTCGACGGTGACGGCGAGGATGACTTGGTCGGTGGAAGCCACCGGCTAGGATTTCCTGGGGACGCTCATAGGATGATTGAACTCTCCTGGGGAGTTGATGGGCAGGCGTGCACCTGAGGTGAATGAGTGGAGCCGAGTCTGTTCAGCAAGATAATCGCCGGTGATATCCCCGCCTCATTCGTCTCCAAGGGCGAGGGCTGGGTCGCCTTCCTCGACATCAACCCGCGAGCTGAGGGTCACACGCTGGTGGTTCCCGTCGAGCAGGCGCAGCGCATCCGCGACCTCTCTCCGGCCAGCCAGTATGCGCTGATGGAGGGTGTCAGCGAGGTCACCAGTCGCCTGTGCGCTCACTTCGGGGTGGAGGATTGCACGGTGGTGGTCCATGATGGGCCCACCGCAGGACAGGAGATTCCCCACGTCCACATCCATGTGGTTCCTCGTTCAGATGGCGACGGGGGAAGCAGCATCCTCGCGATGTTCCCCGAAACTCCTGCTCCGGGCACCCTTGAGCCCGACTTTTCTCGTCTCGCTGCGCTAGCCGCGGAACTATCCGCCTGATAGCCATCGTATTCATTTTGAAGAAGCCGCTCGCCCGATATATGACGGACGAGGTCGACCACCGCGGCGAGGAGTTACCTACCCTCACCAAGCGCTCGTCAAACGTCAACCTCGAACGCATCTTGAGGTTCCACAAACCCGACTTTTCCTCCGAACCGGTGATGACTCCCGGAATTTGGCCTTTCATCCGTTGGATGATGAACTATGGCTATCTCCATTCCATAGGCAGGAGTTGGTACCACTATCATGGTGATGACCCGTCTGATGGTCCGGGAATACTTGCAGTTTCCTGGCACACGGCTGGGCTGATCGACCCGCTGCCAATGGTTATCAAAATCGACAAGCCATTCGTCTTCGCCGGCAGACAGGATGTTCTGACCGGCCCGGTCATCGGTTGGTGGGGGCGGCTTATGGGAGTCCAACCACTGTTGCGACAGGCAGAGCGCCTCAGAGGACATGTCGACGATGAAACAGCCAACAGGGTCAACAGAGCGAGCATGCTAACCGTCGCCTCCAAACTAGCACACGGCCACGCATCTTTGCTGATGCCCGAGGGCCATTCACACACCGAGTGGCACATCATTCGATTCCGTACCGGGCCAGTACGCTCCGCACTCAACGCCGCTGCGTTGGCGCGAGAACTTGGAAATGACCCCCCAGTCATCCTACCGGTCGGCCTCACCTTCCGTGACCCCCACGCTTGGTTCACCGATCTGTTCGTCGAGTTTGCAGACCCACTCCATCTTCCCGAACTTCCCGACGCCGACCATGGTGCTCGCCTTCTCTCGGGTGATTGGGTTGAGCCCGACAAGGAAACCACACTCAAGGTACGGGACGAACTTCGTGATCGTCTCGGCTGTCTCACCCCCGACGCACCCGACCTTGAGACTTGGAGGGCTTGGCTGCTGCTCGGTCATCTTTCAGCGTCTGCGGACGGCCGGCGCCCTGAAACTTGGCAGGAGGAGGTTTTGGCAGCACGTGAGTTCAGGAATCGTTTACGAGGCTCTTCGGACAGGGTTTGGCAGGGGCCCGAGGCGTGCGGCGAGGAGGATTTGGCAGCTGGTGCGGAGGTCACCGAGCGGGCTCGAAAGGCGGCAGCGACTCTGCACGACATGGGGCTCGATGCGCGCGCCTCTCACCCTGCAGCGTCAACTCTCGACATCACCAGGGTGGTATTGGCATTGATTCTGATGCCACTCGTCGCTGTGGCCGCCCCATTCGCCCTTCTCGGCAACGGCTTCCAAGCACTCGTCGGCGCGGCGATGGCCAAGTTCAACGGCGAGTCGATTGACAAGCGCACCACCTTCCACATGATGCCGACCGTTCTCGGAACCGTGTTCATTAGACCGCTTGTCCATGCCGGTACCATCGTAGCCCTCCTTTGGTATGGTGTCATATCCAGCCCGCCCCTCGCCCTCCTCGCATTCCCAGTACTTTGGCTTGTCACAGATGCGTGCATCTTCTTCTGCCGTAACTTCTACTTGAACCTCATATGTGACCTGCGACGGAATCTGAGAACGATGAGAGCCTCTCGCAGCGCCGCTTGGAAGTCGCTCCAAACCGAACTCGATGACCTTGCGGCAACGCTCGACGCTCTCAAATAGGGCCAAGCCGAGCGCCACCCATGGCCGACGAGATGGAGGCGAACGTTCGCAACTGGCTCACCTCCGAGGGTCTTGAGGTCAGGGACCGCCCAGACCCCCGTGCTCGCTTCCACCTGCTTGTCCGCTATCCCCCTACTCCACACGGTCACGTCTTCAACATCGCATCACCCAAACAGCGCGACCTCGTGGTGGTCTCAACGGTCACTCAAGTCGATGCAGGTCAGCAGGATGAGATGGTGCGCAACACCGCTGAGGATGCTGAAGGTTGGGAGTCTTGGCTGCACGACACCCGCCTACACCTCACGCGTAGCGGGGTCGATTGGGTTCTGCATGTCCGCAACTCGAACGAGGCACCCCCCGGACCCTTGCAGGCATTCAACCTAAGCCAACCGATTTGGAGTGATGGACTGAGCCAAAATGAGTTGATGCAGACTCTACGCCACCTTTGGCTGACTAAGTTGGCGCTGATTCACGAAATCAAGTACTCGTACGGCCCGGGCGTAGGAAGACCGGGACCCGTGGACGATTGGCAGCAGGCTCCGGAAGGGGCGCAGCAACCCCCCTCAACAGACAATGTCGTCAGCACTGATGAAGGTGGGACATTTGGCTCTGGTTTCGACCCTTCTGAGTGGCTTTGAACCGTCTTTTCACAACTCCTTACAACTGACCGTAAGGGAGCGCAGTTAAGTAGGACTTTGAGCCCGTTCGGGACTGTTGGCAGAGATGCCGGAGTCGATGGAAATGAATCAAACGAACAAGAGTATGATGATGGTCCTGCTGATGGTGTTCAGCAGTTTTGTTGCTGGTTATTCACCAACCACACAGGCAGCGTCGGTGGTAATCACCGATGCTGTTCAGATAGTTGATGGTGGACAGGCGAACGATAGGATGGCCGCGGTGGCTTCCGATTCAGAAGGAAACATACATGTTGTCTGGAGTAGAAACACCCAGCACCTCTTCTATTCGATGCTCGATCCTCGCGCACAGACTCTGATTGATGCGACACAGATTTCCAACCCCGGTGCACATCGCGCTTGGCATCCGGACATAGTCGTTGACGACGAAGGTCGAGTACACGTCTCATGGGTAGACAAGTCGGGGCAGCACTCCCTTCTCTACACCCTTCTCGACCCGGCCCACGACGACCAGGACGGTTCGTCAGGAGAAGACTCTGTAATTAGTCTCGTAGACGATTACACAGTCAGCCAGCGCAACCAGGACCGAGACTGGCCGGCGATTGATGTCGATTCAGAGGGTAGCGTTCACATCGTCTGGGAGGATGCGTACGAACAGCTCGGCAAGTTCTACAACCAGCCTCAGATATACTACTCGATGCTCGACATCGACTATGTGTCAAGAGAGGCCATCACCGCAATCGATGACACTCTTCTAACCCCGGTCATCGGACACAAGGGCCATCCAGACATCGCAATCGACGCAGATGACTTCGTACAGGTGGTCTGGGACGACACCCGTGGTGGAAAGGTGGAGATTGTCGCCCCTATCGACACCTCAGGTTCGATGTATTCCGAATGGGCAGACATGTGCACCGTTCTCTACGGCGGCTATTGGTCCGGCGGCGGTTTCTTCCAAGGCATCAAGCCGATGCTCGAGCAGGCCAACATGACAGTCTACGAAACCCTCTATCTCCTAAGTGGAAACACGCCGGGCGCCGCGACGCAAGGCTCCTGTGCAATCCCATACGCAACCGGCGGCAGCGGCGGCAACGTGCGGGCCACGGCACTCGGTCTTGTCCAAGGCGACGACTCCGGTGGAATCCGAAAGTTGACTGAGGTTGTGTTCGGTGGCTCAGCTACTAACCTCCCTCAGGACGGTGGGTACTACTCTGAGTTCTGGGGCCCCGGTTCGACATGGGCCTGCCTCTCATGGATAGACGCCAGCGGAAATGTACCGGGAAACCCCCCTACGCAGAGGGACCACAAGTGGAACCCCAACGCGACCAAGATCGTCATGCCAATCTCTGATGAGGGCCCCTACGGAGGCGACCCCTCCCAGCAATCCGACGACATACAGAGCATCAACGAGGCGCACGACGCCTGCGTGCGCGCGGGTGTCATCCCCGTACC
>CAZPJQ010000140.1:0-4771 GCA_964586945.1 uncultured Candidatus Poseidoniales archaeon | reverse complement strand
GATTTGAAATCCGGTGACCTTGTGTCTCGGGAGTTCAAATCTCTCCGTCCGCGCCATCGTCTCCTCCAGAGAAACCATATCAAGTGTCCGAAGCCGATAAATGGGGGGTATTAACCCCCAATCAATAATGCGTACTATAGCCATCCTATTGTTGGGATTGATGATTGTTCTTCCGGGATGCATTGAGTCGCAAAGTGATGACCACGGCCATGACGTGGAGTTCAACGGATTGGAGTACCTACCTCCCATTTCAGCACCTGACTTCACGCTGACCGACCAGAACGGGAACAATGTCTCGCTATCTGACAGTGATGGCAAGGTAGTCGTGGTGGGCTTCACCTACACCCACTGCCCTGATGTGTGTCTAGTCGTTGAGGCTAACATGAACTTCGTCAAGAGCCAACTCGGAGACGACGCCTCGAATGTCGCCTTCATCTCAATCAGCATCGACCCAGCCAGAGATACCCCCGAGCATCTACTCGAGTGGACTAGCCAGATGGGCTATGACTGGCCACACCTCACCAGTGAGAACCACATGACCCTCATGGCGATGTGGAACTCGTGGGGCATCGCAGTGGACAACGATCACATCAACAGCAACCATTCCGACCACGGCGAAACGGACAACAGCAGCAGTGGAGACAACAGCAGCAGTGGAGACAACAGCACCGATGACGACGAGCACGATGAACATGGAGAAGAGGCTGTAGAGGAATATTTGGTAGGTCATAGCACTGTAACCTTCATCCTGGGCCAAGACGGGAACAAGAGAGTAGCATGGGTCGGCTCAGAGTGGTCTACAGCTGAGTTCCTAGAAGATATCCAAACGCTGCTGCATCAAACCGATGTTAGTGGCCACTAGGGTGGCCACTGATGACGCAGCAAAGCGTCATCAACTCTAGCCGTTCTGCCTCAAGGTGTGACGGAAGTCCCCCGACCGCTTCTCGCTCTGCTGCTGGCGTCGGCATTCATCCTCTCTGGGTGCGTCAGTCCTGACCTTGCGGAATGGGGTGAGGATGGCATCGAGGTGACTGTCGATAGCTCAGCAAAGTCGGCAACACTCTCCACTCAGCTCGGAGAAAATTCAATCGACAATGATGTCGTACCTCTCTCCGGATGCAATTCCGAATACAACATCTCAAAGGAATACAACAGCAAGCCAGTTTTCATAGAAGGTTGGCTCACCAGAACCAACCACTTTCCGAATGGTGTTGACGGGGTCACCAATTCGGAGAAGATGTCCGCCTCAGCAGTCATCATCCAACTGAGCGCATACGACGATGCGGAATCTCCAGACATGGGACGGTTGGATGGAGTAAAATGGGTATATCCAACCAGTGGGGTGAAAGCGAAACCCCCGCTTGAGACCAGTTCCAGCAGTTTTCCTCACAGTGGGTGGGCAGTGGTTGGACTAATTCCGGCCAACGAAGAAATTTTGAAGGGTTTCGGTGGGCTCGATCCACACCAAAAAATATCCCTTAAAGGCTGGTTCCTTAACGCATCCAACTACTACCCCTTCAACCCAGAAGTGACTGACAACTGCCGCATCTATGCAGGCGGCTCAGGTAGTGGTGGCTTTGCAGGTTCCATGCTCGTCACTCAAATCACCTTGGGAGAACATGGGGTGATTAGCGAATCTCAACCCTACGATGCATTTTCAGTAAGCCCGATTGGAAGCGCAGCATACTTCCTGCTCATCCTGTTCTCCTTTGGTGGTGCATTCTTCCTCTTCCTGCTCTCCACCGGAATGATTCGGCGAGGTGCCAAGATGACTGCGAAGGAACTTCTCACCGAGGCCCAACTCCTTGCTGCTAGAGGAGTCAAGAAGGACATCTCTCAGGTGCTGAAGGATATCGAGGACGAGACTGGCAAGGGACTTGATGTGAAGGCTGCCAAAGCGGATGTGGTCAAGGCGGAGAAGCTCTCAACCAAACCTGAGGTGGAACTGGACGACTTCGACATCGACTCTGTCCTACGAGCAAGCAACAGACCAGACGCCCGTTCCGTTCGTGGGGTCGAGAGTGGTGGAGTGGTCACAACAGATGAATCGATTTCCATGGACGAGCATATCGCTGAGAAGGAGGCCGAGATTGAGGAAGAGGCCGAATGGGTTCGAGGTGGTCGGAAAGGTGGCCGTGGTGGCCGAGGAGGCGGAGAACAGACCCCACCAGAATCCGCTCCGACAGGTTCGATGGCGATGGAGAAGGGAGAGGCTGCCAAGCCGAAGGTGAGGAAGACTCGCTCCGCCAAGAAAAAGCCTGATCCTGAGCCTGAGCCGGAACCGGTCAAGCGAGGGCCCGACGTGACCGATGACGAGGATTTCTCCGACTTTTCCCTCTGAAGGGTATAGACTCTTGTGAGTCCGGAACCTTGTAGGTAATTCGAGCCTCAGTTCAGATATCCCACGGAACTTGGTTGGCTCCCCTGATCCATAGTTGGCGGGGATGAAACTCCAGCAAGGCGGGCGTTTGGAGGCAAGGCTCACCGTCAGCCTGCACGATGAGTGGAGGGTCATGCGAGGCGTCATTAGGGTTACCGTCATCTCCGATGGAACGAATTTCAAGCCGCGAACAGGGCTTCAGTTCGATACCCCATTTTCCGACATGCTTGCCCTTCTTTAGCGGCCCCATCAACATCAGCATCTGGATTTTCGTGAGTCCCCATGCGTGGCACAGGTGGCCATGTTCAAGAATCGGAGAGGCGCCGGGGCAGACTCGGTAGCCGCCACCGAACATTTCAGTGGTTGTGGCCGCGAGCATCGAGAAATCGACGACCTCTCCCGGGTTGTCGTCTATCTTCACCCAGGCCATCTTCTTCTTCCACGGCAGGATTTCGGTGAGGCCGAGATAGGTGTACTTGATCGCCCCCTTAATCCATTTTCCGCGGCGGAGTTTGGCCCGGGCTGTTGCCGATGTGACTCCGCAATCCGACTCTAAGAATACCCACCAGACCACCCTCCCCTCAATGTCTGGCTCACCGTCCCACAAGGGGTTGTTTCCGGGTTCCGGGTAGCCTCCTTCGCTGGGTGCCGGGGCTCCCTGCAATCGGAAGGCGCCTACATGGCGATTGGTCCCGTTGAGCAGTATGTCGACGATGGCATCGATCTTCTTGAGTGATATTCCATGGGCGCGGGCGACATCGTTGCCGGTGCCGGCAGGAATGATGCCGAGTGGAGTAGATGAGCCCCGCATGCCCGAGGCGACCTCGTGGACCGTTCCGTCACCGCCGCAGGCTACGATGAGGTCGATGTCGTCTCGGTCGCGCAGCGAGTGGGCTAGTTCGCTAGCGTGGCCGACCCCTTCTGTGAAGTGAGTCTCAAATTCAATTCCCGCTGCCGTGAGGGCTGGTTCGGCAGTTTGCCAACGCTTGAGAGAGCGACCGTCGCGGCCGGCTGGATTGACAATGCAGGCGAAGCGGGGCATGGCGCGGGAAGAGGGACCCCGCATTCAAACCGTGCGGCGGATGGAGGTCGTGCGAATCACCAAATGGAGCGGGCGGCTCGGAGTTGGCGGATGAGCGCTGTTGGGTGGGACGAATTCGACCACGTCTGCATGACGCGGGCACTGGAACTGGCTGAGCAGGGGCAAGGCCAAGTCTCCCCAAATCCACCTGTCGGCTGTGTCCTGGCGCGTGATGGCGAAGTGATTGCGGAAGGATGGCACGACCATCTGGGTGACCTGCACGCGGAACAGGCGGCGATTGCCGATGCAGAGGCGAACGGGATTCCGACACAGGGAGCTACCGCCTATGTCACTCTTGAGCCGTGCAACCACCACGGCCGAACACCGCCCTGCACCGAGGCGCTGTTGTGGGCTGGAGTCGGCAAGGTTGTCATCGCTGCAGAAGATGGCAATCCGACTGTCAGAGGGGGTGGTGTCGACTATCTGAGAAATGCGGGCATCGATGTTCGACAGGGGCTCATGGAAGCCGAGGCGAGACAGCAGATGGCGCCCTTCATGCGCTGGTGCGAGCGCAGAAGGCCTCTGGTTACGATGAAAGCGGCGATTGACAGGAACGGTCGAGTCGATTCGGAACATGAAGCACCTGGCCGGTTCACCTCTGAAGAGTCGCTCGACGCGGTTCACGAACTGCGTAGAAGGTGTGATGCGGTGGTGGTCGGAGTCAACACGGTGATTCGGGACAATCCGCAACTCACCGTTCGGCGTGTGCCACTCGGTGAGGGGAAGCAGCCACTGAGAATCATTCTCGACAGGGGGCTCAGAACGCCTACTGACTGCAATCTCGTTTCGGATGCTGGTGAGACGGTCATCTTCCACTCTGTGGGAGAGAGTTCAGGCTTGCGGGCGGAGGTGGTCTGCCTTCACTCCCATCTAGGCTCTTCCGAAGAGGGCGTTGACCTTGTCCAACTGCTCGACATGCTCGGGGACAGGGGGATTCAACGGCTAATGGTCGAGGGCGGCCCGGATGTTTGGTGCAGGTTCCTAGATGCCGGACTGGTCGACGAAGTCTATCTGTTCAAAGCCGATGTGGACCTAGGTGAGGGACTTGACGGTGGAATAAACGCTGAACGACTCAACCACGCAGGACTCACACTCGCTGAAGAGACTGAATGTGGCGACGACACGCTGCAAATCTGGCGCTGATTTGCCAACCACCCGCTGAATGAGTTTCTGCTCAGGTTGCATCGGTGGTCAAATGGCCTCTCCATCCAAGATGTCGGAGAGCATCAGCAGCCGACCACGCAAGCCGACAGGGGGCAGGGGAAACTCATCACGATGAGGGCATAGCTCATCGAGGAAGGGCTGATCCA
>CAZPJQ010000139.1:0-4834 GCA_964586945.1 uncultured Candidatus Poseidoniales archaeon | reverse complement strand
GTTGAGGAATGCCACACTTCCGAAGGTCCCGTTCAGTTGTACGCTCTCTTCGACCCAACTGCCACTCTCGTCGCGCGCCACCTTCAACTCGTCATAGGTGCCGAACCTGTCGGTGTAGGAGATGATTTTGTTGCCCGATGAGTCGATCGCTAGGTCTGTGAACCACCCTGTGGAGTTACCCTCCGCAACATCTTCGACACTCCAACCGCTTCCAGAGTTGCTCGCTATCCGGGCTGCATACTGGGTGGTGAAACCGAATTCATTGACTTCCGTGTTGGCAAAGAATGCGATGTGCTCGCTGCCATCCGGAGCGACCTCAATACTGGCGTATCTGCCTGTGTATCCACCTTGGTCGACTAGTTCAGCCGACCCCCAAGTACCGTCGCTGTTCTGCTTTCTATAGACTAGATTACAGTCATCGCTCATGTTTGTCGGCTCAGTGTCGCAAGAACTCTCGTCTTCTGCGAAGCCGCGAAAGTGAACCATGCTTAGCAGGCCGTCTGCGCCTTTTGTGACATCGACATAGGCGTAGTCGTCGCCATCTTGTGTCAGAATCGTCTGTTCGTAATGGCAGCCGCTGTCATCTATCCTCTTGCCGAGCGGAGTCGTTGGGCATCGGTCCTGCGCATCAGCAAGCCCATCCCCGTCGCCATCAGCCGCTGGTATCGCAATTACTAGGTCCCCGTTGTCGCCGTCGAAGTAGGAGATGATTTCCTCCCCATTTCCATCGATTACGAGATCAGCATACGCACCAACATCTCCCAAGGTTGCGACCTTGATGTGCTCCCAGGTGCTCGATGCCCCTCTGGTCAGGACCAGATCTTCGTTTGAGCTGTCGTAGTAGGTGACATGAATGTCACCCGTCTGGTCGACGGCGAGTCGCACATAGTCGCCGAGGTTACCGCTGACATTGTTGATCTTCGAGTGACTCCAACTGCTGCCAGCACTTGTCGCCAGTCGAACACTGTCCCAACTGCTGGTATTCTGGTAGGCGATGTATTCCTCGCCATTCCCGTCGATTGCGAGGTCCAACCACCTCGCCGGTCTGTAGCCAAATGCCGGCCCATCGGTCTCGTTGACATGAACATCGGTGATGGTCCATCCAGCACCGTCGAAGGAGGCGTGGCGCAGAGCGTACAAGGGCCAGCGGGTGACCGTCTGGTCGAGGTTGTCACGGCCCTGCCAGATCTCACTGTCGTAGGCAACTCTCGGTCTGCCGTCAGCTCCAATTGACATGCTGCTGAACTGTCCGATGTCGGACCAGTAGTCCGTGTCAGGTCGCTCGCCGTAGCCGTCGTCAATGGTGCCGTAGGCCCAGTTGCCATCGCTGCTGTCCCAGAAAGCGAAGGAGAGGTTGTAGTCGTAGCCGCTCGAAGTGTCAGTCACCTCGACATAGAAGGAGTACCATTCCGAGTCGGTGTCGTCGATTGCGAAGCCAATCCTTCCAACCCCTGCATAGGGATTTTCCTCACCGGTGTTTTCGCCCGGAGCAACCGTGCTCGTCGACCACATGCTGCCGTCGTAGCGAGAGATTCGAAGTACTGCGCTCGTCACATCGAAGCAGGCAATGCGCGGGTTGCCCTGCGAGTCGAGGTCAATTTCTGCAAATCTGCCAACATCGCCGAACGCGTAGACGCTCTCGACCGACCAGCTCCAGCCATTCCAGTGGGCCGCCTTCAGGTCGCGGCTGGCGGCGTTGTAGTACGCCACCCAGATTTGTCCGTCTGATGCGCTGACCGCCGATGTCCAGCGGCCTGTGTCTCCATCATCGTCGGCCACTTCACGCAGCCAGGAGGTCGCTCCTGAGCGGGCTCCGGCTGACCAATCTACGGCTTCGGGTGGCAGCGTCACCTCGGTAGTTGGTGAATCGGGGGAGGGGGCGGCGGGCCCATCGAAAAGTGATGGTGCGAGTGGCACCATCATCAGCGCCAACATCAGCGGCAGCAGCCAATTGGGGACACGGATACTTTCGGACATCACTTAGCGCAGGTTAGCAATCGTGGTTAAGCATCACCCCCCAACGGAGTTGGGGGTATTTTGAGTGCTCTTAGCTCACATAATTCCCTCCCCGACCAATGAGAAGTCATATTGAGCCCGGCCCCCTGTCGTGGTCGATGCCCGAGCGTGAGCCTTCACAGAAGGACCCCTCCGAGTTGCCCGCAGACTTGGACAAGTCGGGTGATGGCTTCATCACATCTGAGGAATTACTCGACCACTTCGACGCCGACCATGATGGGCAGGTAAGCGCTGAGGACTTCATCGAAGTTAGCCAGTTTGACCGCATCGACAAGCATCTCGACGGCATTCGCGCCCGCCGCTCTGGAAAGAAGAAGTTCTTCCGCGGCCCAGAAGACATAACCCTGCTCGGAGGCATAATCTACGGGATTCTCTTTTTCACATTGATCGGAGGAATGTCGGGTGGCTTCCTCGGAGAGTACGGTAATTCCGTCTCAATCGACGAGAACGCTTCAAACACCTTCCTCGACCCTGGTGGTGAGTGTTTGGACAGCAGCGGTATCGTTTGGATAAACATCTGGGTGGACAACGACGACAAGCTAATCAGAATGAGAGTCAACAATGTCGAACCCTTCATCATGGATACGAAGGACCTCCGCTGGGTTTTGGTAAATGACGATGGTTTTCAGGTTGCCCAAGATAGTTTCGGCAATCGCTCAGAAGGGAGTTTTCCATTCAACCCCTATGAAGACGACCATTACATTTTGAGCGTATTCTTCCACAATCTGACCGACTACAACCTGTCAGAACATAACAACTCATCGGAGGATGCCCCCCTTCTCACTGATGGGCCGGTGCACATCGGTTTTGACATCGCCACGGAGAGGTCCAAGTTGGCTGACATCGTCGACGGAATCCCCGGTTTGAATAGTGTCAACCCATTCGAAGATGAAGAATCTCAAACGGCTCGCGTCTCAGAACGCGGACAGAGGGTCTGCCTCTCTCTTCAGCAACTAGGCTCTTGGGGCTGGGGTCTCATGGCTGCGGAGTGGGCGGGTGGTCGAGAAACTGCGATGCTGACGGGCGGCTCGGCAGGTGTGCCAGCCTGGTGGATGGCTTTCATCTCACTATCAATGAGCATCTTTTTCCTCTGTGTCCAATATCCACTGATGTATCGATTCTACCATGTTGACATAGATGACATGCTCAACGAAAAACAACTCCGTCGTGTCGTTCAGCGCGCCTTGGAACGGTGTGAAAAGCGACATCACATCGAGATTGATTGGGAAGAGTTCCGAATGCGAAAACGGCCCCTCTCCATCGATGTTCTCGTGCCGTACGAGGCGACCCAATCGGCGATTGTCACGAAGGAGCAAGTTCTCTCTGAGATGATCAAGGAGATTCTCGCCGACTTCAAGGCCTTAGGAGAGACGACTCCACTCCAAGTCAATGCCAAGGCGGCTGGTTCTCCACACGCGGGCGCGGTTGAGATGGACAACCCCCTCCACCGACTTCTGGCAGAGGGAAGAAAGGATGTTGTATTGCCCGAATTGTCTAGCGAGCGCCCCGCCTTCGTGCAGGACTACTCCGACTTCTTCGGTGGTATACACGCTTCCGCCACCCTTGAGAAGGTTGTACTGGGCTGCATCCGAGACTTCCTCACTCTCAATAAACTGCTTGACCGCGGTTGCTGGGCTGGAGTCGACGAGCATCAGGTACGGGTGCGCATGATCTATCGTCCTGATGTGACATTCGCCTTCTTCAAGTTCAGGCAGTCATACGACGAGATTGAGCAGCAGGTGAGGGAGCACCTCAAGAGGAATATCGGAGACCATCTAGAGGACCGGGAATTGATGGTCTCCTGCAGGAATGAAGTCTCCACTCTAGCAGACCGCTCCGGTGCGGGCCGCACTGAATCTGGAACCGGCGACCTGTCTGGCCAGGCGTTCGTCGCAAAGCAGGATGGCATTGCAGGAACAATCCTGCAGAACAAGTTCATGGGTGACATTCTCTCATCAGTCGAATATGTCGCGCACGAAAACAGGCAGCGGATTGACCGCTGGGGCTTTTGGGGATTGATTGTCTTCGTTTGGATTCCATTCATGGCTTCCGGAGTGCTCGTCGGCGCGATGATGGGCTTGGTCGCTCGCATCCCCTTCCTGCGCGTGTTGACCGCCTGTTTCATCGGTGGTGCCGCAGCTTCAATCACCTGGGCCTACACGGCCGAAGGCATCATCGAAATCATGCACGCGCTAAACGCTGAATTGTTCATTCCGATACTCATCGGAATCATTTTCGTAGCCGCATTGATGCACATACGCACCAACAAACGTCGCCGCGCACAAGAGCTGTTCAGAGGCTCACTAGCCTTCTTCGGTGGCGATGTCGATGAGTCGTAGAGTAGTTCTAGACTGATACACCAGTATACCGGGCAGCTAGTTGCAGCCCAATGTAGTAGGCAACAATCGTCAGTCCGCAGGAAACCGCGAGTGCAGGCCAGAACTCAACTCCTCTATGGATTAGCATTGGAAGTGAAATGAAGAGGACCAGTGAGGGAATAACCAGCCACAGAATACCGTTGGCGAAAGCGGCCACTTGTTGCGAGTCTGATGTATCTCGGTAGAGCCAAATCATCGCCATAATCGACACTAGAGGAAGAGAGATAATCAACGCCCCAAGGAGTTCGTTCTTCTTTGCCACTTCACTCGCACCCACGATCAAACCTCCCGAGAGCAAGGCGCGAATTACAAATTGCATCCAAGCCATGGGTGGGCCGCGCATAGGGCACTCCCTTGACTTGTCGGCTTCAGTGGGAGAATTCCTTCGTCTTCTCGACCAAATCCATGCCACGCACGCGGAAGATGCCGAAGGGGACCAC
>CAZPJQ010000138.1:0-4846 GCA_964586945.1 uncultured Candidatus Poseidoniales archaeon | reverse complement strand
CCAAATCCCCGGTGTAACTGACCCACTCGACAGTAATTCCGAGCGCCATGACGATATGCATACCAATAGTGAATGGCCAAATGCAGAGGGATATCGCTAGAAACAGCAACTCATAGAGTGAGTAACTCAACTTCTGCCTTCTTTTCGGCGGAATTGGTCGAGAAACAGAAAAAGCACCCATGTCCTCGCCTACATACTCGTCATACCCTGTATCAGTAATAGATTCCGGTTCACCCGATATGCTTTGTTCAGACTGGAATGTCACGAAGTCTGTAGTCACAACATCATTCGAATATAGAACTGAACGGGCCATCGCAGGGACCCAACAACCGAGGGTGAACGGGATGATGGTTACCAAGTCAATAATGAGATTCCCAATGTTATCAACATCTTCAAACGCATTTACTTCAATTGCCGCGAAAATACGAATTGAAAAACTCGCCAGCAACGCAAACATTGCAACCAATGCGGCTTTGATGGGGCGTTTTCTGGAGAAAAACAACAGCGATGAGAAAAAGAATAAGAATGCCAATAATACAGATAATGCCATAGTTTGGACTTCGTCCATGCCACCATATGGGTGGGCAACTCGTTTGGCAACCAAGGAATTGAGACCACCCATTAGCCCATCGAATAAGCCAACATCAAACGCGTAATCAATAATTGATAAGGTGTACAGTAACATCACGACACCGAAGAAAGAACTGATGGTTGAATTTACTCTGTTGGTCTTCCAACTCCCTGTGACTTTGTTGGTTCGAATTGGGTCTGGAACAAACAACTGTTCTCCATCCTCCGCTCGGTAAAGTGGAGTACCCGCAGCGACTTCTTCGACTTCTAGGTCGGGTTCAGGTTCAGGTTCAGGTTCAGGTTCAGGTTCGGGAATCACCTCTTCCCCATCTAATTCGGGAGCAGCAGGAATATCCTCCGACTCAACCGATTCTAGATTGTCAATTAATTCCGGGGAACCGTCGTCTTGCGAGGGAATCTCGGCGCGGTAGTAGCTGCTGATGCGCTCGACCAAGTCGTCCTTCTTTCCAGAAACGGTCAATCCAAGGTTGTTCAGGCGTTCCTTTAGATCCTTTACTGTGTGCTTGCCCCAAGGATAGGAAGGGTCCTTCATCGCCTTGGCCTCTCGCCTAGCCTCCATCGTCGAGTCGAACTTCTCCTTCGACTTGGATGCCAAATTCTTGGTTCCCTCGGCAATTTCATCTGCGCTTTTCTTCAGTTCACTACCGAACTTTTTGAATCCGCGCTTGACCTTCTCAAGGGTGTCATCTTCATCGGAGATGTATGTCGACTCGTCGAGCGGCGGGGCGGGTGGAATCGGCTCGTCGTCTCCGCTCACGAGTGGAGAACCGGCGGCCACGCTATTGACTTTCTCACGAAAGGAATGTCTTTCTTCTGACAGCAGCGAAGGCCAGCGCCCCAAGTAGGAAGAACAGGTCAAAGCCGGGGAGTGGCCCGCCCTCGTATGCATCCGCCCAGTGGTCGTAGATTCGCACCTCTAATTCCCAACCGTCGGAAGAGTTGGTCTCGACTCGCCACTCATCACCACTCGAGACGAGGCTGTTTGAGTCGTGGTCGCCCCACTCGATGAGCCAGTAGTCGCCATTCTCGTCGGTTAGATTTGCCGTGACGTCTGTCAGCAGCATCGAGAGATTGTATACGAACTCCTCATCCTCGTTCTCCTCTCCGATTCGGATTTCAAGGTCGCCCACATCCACCTCCTGCTCGTGGTCAGAGTTTACCTCACCCCCCCAAACGTAGATGCTCTCACCAGAGTCGAGGTACTCGGTTCCCTCCTCCTCGTCCATCTCAATGGTGACTGAGGTCCTAGGGTAGTCATCTTTCAACTCAAGCGCAACATCTTCACCCCACGAAAGGGTGACTGACGATGCTTCATTTCCATCGAATGAGAATACTTCCACTGAGTGTATGCGAGGAGGCATCTCGTGAAATTCCACCATAATCTCGTGGGTGTCATTGGAGGTGGTTGCCACCTGCTGAAACGAGAGATCGTCTATTGTGACCACCCAGTCGAAGCCGACTAGGTCGAGTTCAAGTGCGTCCAGGTCAGGAGTCAGGTCGAAATCCGATTCGTCCTCGGCCTCTTCCTCCGCATCTTCTGCCAATTCGATGAACGGGTCGACATACTCCGGCTCAAGGTCTCGGGCTAGGAACCACTGGTTTCCTACGCGGATGTTGATGTTCGAGGAGTTGCCCTGAACTATGGCGTACTCAATCCCCATCATTCCGCTCTGCACTTCAATGCCAGTCTCCGCCAGCTGGTTGATGTCATCCTTGCCGATAATGAAGGTGAACTCGCTCACCTCGCCATCGTTCAGCTCCTTGGCGTAGATTTCAGCGTGGAATCGCGATTCTGCAGCTGCAAGAGCAACGATGTCAATCGCCGCGGGGTCATTGAGAATCGCCTCTATCTCTGTGGATGACATCGGAACGATTCCCTTGGTAATTGATTCGTCCTCTTCACCGAAGGACAAACCATCGATGCAGCCGGGCAGAAGCAGGCAGGAAATGCAGACCAGAATCCAAATCTTCCTCATGGGCCGTCCTTTCCGCCTAGGATTATGACAGTTTGGATTCAAAGTCAATTTGATTCTTGGTAGGAGTAGCGCTCTTCGCCCCACGGGTCACCACGGTTGTGGTAACCATGGTTCTCCCAGAAGCCCCGCTCGTCGGCGCCTAGCAATTCGACCCCATTGATCCACTTCGCAGACTTCCACGCGTACAGGTGGTGGCAGACATAGCGCATCGGCCCGCCATGGGGCGCGCTCAGCGGCTCGCCGTCGTGGTGCGTGGCGAACAGGTTGTCAGCCTGAAGAAAATCCTCAATCAGCAGATTGGTCGTGTAGCCACCGTAGCAGTGGAGCATCACGGCCGCCGGTTTCTCAGTCAGATGCGGCTCGACCGCAGCCCAAAACGCCGCAACTGGCACCCCCGCCCACTCGTTGTCAAACCTCGACCAAGTGGTGACACAATGGAAGTCACGCGTAGTCTCATGCTCACCCAGCGAAATGAATCCTTCCCAGTCGAAGGTGAGTTCCTCATCAAGCCCCGAGCCCGATACTCGGAAAACCCAATCATCGGAGGAGACTTTGGGTGTCGGTCCGTATGTGAGAACCGGGAATCGCTTGGTCAGAAACTGCCCAGCAGGTAACCTTGGGAGCTCGTCATCCCCAGCCATGGCAACCCGACCCGGCAACGGC
Source organism: uncultured Candidatus Poseidoniales archaeon (assembly GCA_964586945.1). Classification (GTDB taxonomy): domain Archaea; phylum Thermoplasmatota; class Poseidoniia; order Poseidoniales; family Thalassarchaeaceae; genus MGIIb-Q1. The sequence goes on along the minus strand of CAZPJQ010000138.1, from coordinate 1,616 downwards.
TCTTAAGAGCAAAACCCCACCGGGCTACCGAGGAGTCCTCAGGAGGGAATCTCGTGGCAGCCGACCTTCTCGTGGTTTTCAAGAAAAATTTTGAGTCGATTCACGACCGTTCTCTCGCTACTTTGCAAGCCGACTTGGACGCTCTATCCGAAGAGAGAGGGACCTCCTACGATCTAGTGCCGCGCGAGGCAGTCAAGCGGGCTGACTTCGTCGGAAGGGACTTGGTGATTGTAGTCGGTGGAGATGGAACTCTCACTTCAATTGCCCACAACATCGATGCTGACACCCCTGTGATGGGAGTCAACAGCCATCCTATGGCTGACGATCCCGACGGCTCGTTCGGCTTCTTCATGGGCTCAGACCCAGACTCATTTGCCGCTGATGTGAGGGCTGCGCTCGATGGCGAGGCGATTGTCAATGTTCTGCCACGTCTTTCGGCCAACATCGTCACGACGAGTGGCAACAAAATCGCCTGCGACCCGGCGCTGAACGACCTGTTGGTCGCGAACACCCACCAATACCAGCCGAGCCGCTATCGATTGAAGCGTGATGGCGATGGGGCCAAAGAGGCGATTGACATGATGCAGCGCTCCTCTGGACTTCTCTTCTCGACCTTTTTGGGACAGGGGGCGTGGTTCCGCCACATCTGCGTGATTGAGGGGATGAAATTCGACCCAGAGCAGATTGAGGACCACTATCTGTTTGTGGCCCGAGACCTGCCGCGCGGCGAGCGCTCTGAGGACGGCTCCTATTTCGCTTGGACGAACAAACCTACCATCATCAACTCAGACATGCACAGGGGCTACTGTGTACCGGATGGCTGGGATGAATGGCACTTCGCCCGGGGGGCGACTGTCACCATCTCGATTGACGGGCCCAAGTTGCAACTACTGACCTTCCGCCAGCGAATCGTCGACAAGCTCGCCCATTGGCTAGAGTAGCCCGAAGCGAACTCAGTCGTCGTCGCCAGAGCCTTCGTCGAGTTTATGCTCCAACTCCTGAATCTCGGCTAGAATCGCCATGCGGGTCTCGCGCGCCTCGGTCGCCTCTTCCCCTTCCTCGTCCTCGGGTGGCTCATCTTCTTCGAGCGTCTGGTTGAGTTCGTCGATGCGGTCACGAATCTCCTTGCGCTCCTTCATTCGGGCCGCGGACTCAGCCTCATCCTTGAGCCGCGCCTCCGCCTTCTTACGCTCCTTGTCAGCCGCTCGCTTCTCGTCCTCGGCGGCGCTCTTGGCTGCCTTCTCTACGACCACCGATGCTGGGTCGTACTTGAGTTGCATGTGCGGGTAGGGGATATCGATGTCCTCGTCGATGCAGCGCTCGAGCACTCGTGTGAGAATCCAATCACGAGCAACCCATTCATCGGAGTAGTCCCGAACCCAGCAGTTGACCCGGAAGAGCAGAGCGGAATCTAGCATGTCTCGGAACAGCGCCGTGGGTTTCGGCTCGTCGACGATGTAGTCACATTCTCGGACAACATCGAGCAGCATCTGCTTGACGTGTGCGGGCTCCTCGTCATATCCAACACCGATGTTCAGGCGCAGGTTGACCCGCTTGGGGGCATCTTCGGGACCACCCTTGGCGAAGTTGATGACCTCCTTGCCGCTGATGCTCTT
>CAZPJQ010000137.1:0-4881 GCA_964586945.1 uncultured Candidatus Poseidoniales archaeon | reverse complement strand
TCATGTCGATGACGCGGCCGGGAGTCCCTACGATGATGTCAATGCCAGCATCGAGTTTCTTCGCCTGCCTGTCAATGTCGGTTCCACCGTAGACAGTCAGGATTCCAAGTCCCTTGTCGCCCTGCAGCCAACTGATTTCCTCGGCGACCTGTTGCGCCAACTCACGAGTTGGAGTAAGTACAATCGCTTGAGTCACACCGGTAGGCTCACAACTCTCGATGATTGGAATTCCGAAGGCGACCGTCTTTCCCGAACCTGTGCGCGCTTGACCAACGATGTCTAGTCCTCGGCGAGCTAGTGGGACCGCATCGTTCTGAATTTGGGTTGTGAACTCCCACCCCTTTGAAGCCACGGCGGCTTGGATGTTCTCGTCGAGGTCCCAGTCAGAGAACCTGGTTGTTGAGATTGTTTTGCTCATCCGAAATCACCTGCCCATTCAGTAGGACTCGGCTTCGCGGATCTCAGCCTGGAGTTCACCCATCCAGTACTTGCGGCAGTATTCCTTTGAGAAGTATCGACTTTCGTCCATGTGGCCACTGCTACCTTCCTTGCTCTGGTCTCGGCGGCGGCTGACCGATTTGACATCGGGAATCTTCTGACGAACATGCTCGCGGATGTACTGGCGGAACTTTGAGGCCTTGACAGGATTCTCACCCTTGGCACTCCTTCCATGCCATAGACGCTCGAATTGTTCGGCCTTCCAGTCGCCCTGTTCTCCACTCAAAATATCACTCAGCGAGCGGCCCACCTGCCGTCCCTCTTTAACGGTGCCGGATGACCCCTACGGGGTCAGTACTCCTAATCATCCGAGGGCTTGCCATCGATGTCGTCGAGTTCGGCGTCAAACTCCTCATCGTAATCATCTCGTCCTGGGTCGAACTCAGCCTCATCAATGTCCCCTTTCCTCGCCTCTTCGCTCCCACCCGTTCCTGGCTGAGCTTCGCCCGTATTCCTGTCAGATACAGGGAGCAATCGGTCAGTGGGCTGTGGTTGGCTAGCGAACAGAGGCTGTCCCGATTCATCGAGGTCAAATGCTGAGGCTGGTAGGACGGTGCCATCCTCAAGAGTGACTGGTGGGGCAGGTGCGAGGTACCTGTTCTTATCCTCCTCGCCACCCTCAAGTTCGGGATCGAATGCCATATCATTTAGCAGTTCAATGAGTTTGGGATCGGTTTCTTGGCGGAGCAACTCGTTCGCTTGAATTCTCATCTCCGATTCAATGAACAACTTGGGAATCATCTTGATGCAGGCGCGACGAATCTCGACATCGCTGTGGTGAGCGCCGTCGATGCAGAGTTTGTTCATTCTGTAACCTGACATATCCATAGAATTCATTGCCCTTAACGCCGGCCGACGGACTTTGTCACTCTCGTCGAATAGTGCCACTTCAAGAAGCACCCTTGCGATGCTTGGTGCTTTGTTCGCCAGCGTAGTGAGGGTCCGGGCCGCTTGTGCGCGAACCTCATCGCTCTCATCCTGCAGACTCCAGCCAATCAAGTCCCAGACTGCTGCAGACTTGCTGCGGGAAAGAGGAGGTAACATGGCAGCTGCCTTTGCTCGCAAGCTAGCGTCATCCATTCGCAACAACTCGTCCAAGTGAATTACGACGACTTCGGGCCATACTTTGCACATCTCCTTTAGTGCGGCGAACGCTGCGATGTTTCGGCTGTTGACATCAGACCTCAATTCCCCGTAGAGAATCTGTTCGGTGGCTGAAGGAAATACCGGCGCCACAATCTTCAGACATTCTGATGCGGCCACCCTCACCTTCGTATCGATGTCATCAACCAACTCCGCAAGGTGTTCAAACAGGTCTTCCGGGTTTGTGAGGGCAAGGTAAGGCAATGCAAACAATCCAGCTTCCCTCAACTCCGGTTTCAATTCAGAAAGCGCCGAAATCAAGGCTTCATGGGCCTCAACTGGATTTCTCTTTGAGATTCTAGGTAGCGCCATGATGCCATCAGCTTGACTAACAAGATGAGGCCGGCCAACCCAATTGACTTCGAGGGCGGATTTAGCACCGGTGGCCAACGGCAGGACATCATAATGCTTGATTGCGTCCCATGGGCCGGCACTAGGCCGGTACGCCTCATCGACTTCAATTCGGGTCCTCGTCGCTCCAGCACGTAGCGGAAAACCTGTGCGTGGGTCACGCGCGATATACTCCTTCATCCACAATCCCTCCACTTCGACCCTACTTTAGCCATTCAGCCCCGTACTACCGAGGGTCATGCAAGAGGACATCACGGATGACCCTTCCGTTAATGCGCTCAAACATTTGATTGTGGGTGTGAAGCACCTTCGCGACCCAATATGCAGAAATTAGTTGCATTTTAGCGCCTTACACCTCGCTCATCGCTCAATCGACCACGCCGCACACTCTCGATGCAGTTCTTAGGATTCTCGGACTCCTTCACGAGAGTTGATGCACCATCACCCTCACCATCCTAAATGGGGGAGTGATTAATGCAGACCTGGGCCCGCTTTGTTTGGAATGGAGATTCCCTATTGCCGGGTCCATTCCCACTGGATGATGTCAGACTCTCTTCAAGGCCCCTGCACATTGAGTTCCGGAGAAATGGAAGAGGTGGGCTTCCGCTGGACGCGTTGCGACTTTTGATACCGAGTTGGGACAAGGTGCAGTTCGACCCGGACGGCTTCTCCCATCGGGAGGTGATGGACCTCCTGCTGCTCGGAGCAGAGCGGGTCTGCATCGACATATGGGCTTCTGATAAGGAAATTGAGTTGGGACACGCCGTTACCGACCGGGTGTTGCTGCGAGAGAGGCTGCCGACTGATCTCAATGCGCTCTATCTGACCGATGAGTTGTTCCCTCGCTTGAAAGAACTGAGTCACCTCGGCCCGGGAGGAATTCTCCTAGTCGGCCGAAAAAAAGGAGATGTAGGGTTTGTGCATGACAGATTACCAAGAGACATCCTTGCCTCGTTCGATTGGTGGTTGGCGCCTGGTGAGGGTAACGAGGTGTCATTGAAAAATCGTGGCTCTGTCACAGGTTGGATACTCGATGGGAGTCGCTTGGTAGGAGGGAGCTAATGAGTCAGGAAGATGAGGCGATTGCTGACATCGAACGCCTGCTCGCCCTAACTTGGCGACCTTGGGGGACCATACCACTCGATGCAAACACCATCGCCCGCACTTGGAGTCTCGACCTCGGATGGCTGGAACCGGTTGAGGCAGAAACACTGCTGGCCAAGTTGATCGCCACCGGATGGTTGACCGCTGAGTCAGATGGGCTCCGCCCAACTTACGAACTTGGAGATGTCCCTGTCCAACTCGGCTGGTTCCCGAGAAAGAGGCTCCTCACCGAACCCCCCACCTGCCGATCACGAGAGGCTGGAGCTATACTGCCCGATTCTGAACAATCAATAAAGCGGCCTACTGGGAAAATTGAAACTGACACAACTGAGCCTTCGTCAAAGCCTGCGGAGCAGGAGAGAATTGATGCTGACCCATCAGCCGGGCCTATAGAACGAATGCCTTCGACTGAATCCATCGACATCCCCGCGCTCCTTCAAGCGATATCAGACGCCACCAAATTGGAACGCCAAGAGGTGATGAGAAGGGCGCAGCGAAAGCGACGAGCGCTGGGCGCCATCACCGTGTGGATGGCTCTTATTCTAGTGGCTAGAGAACTCGGTTTGGACGCCGCCACACTACTCTCCGAATGACCGGAGTGCCACACAGCTGACGGCTCTCTATTGAGCCTAACAAGACTCACTATCGCAGAATCGGTTCATTCCTCTGCGTTCGCTTCCATAGCAGTATCAGCCGCCAACAGAATGGGCATGAGCCCGAGCGCCAGTATTAGCGAGAAGAAGACGGTGAGGGAGGTGACTATTCCGAAGTCTTGGATGACCGGCATCGGCGATAGTCGAAGGACGAGGAATCCGCATATCGTGGTGAGCGCCGAAAGCACCAGCGCAACCCCTGTCGTGGAATGCATCTCCTTGATCGACTCCCACGAGTCCAATCCGTTCTTTGACGATTCAAAGCGCTGCCACACATGAATGGAGTAATCGATTCCCAAGCCGATTGTAAGGGCTGTAACCATCACCGTCAAGACATTCCAGTTGAGGTTCAGCAGAGCCATCGCCCCGACCACCCAAACCGCCGCCACCGCCACTGGAGTTACCACGATGACTGCGGGGCCAATTCTGCGAGTAAGGGCAAGCAGAACCAAAGTCGAGACAACGAGGCTGATTACAGTCGATTCCAACTGTGAAGTCGTCAGCCCTTGCAGAACTTTGTTCACCTTCACCGAGTCTCCCGTCACGAACATCGAGGCAGCCACTCCGTATGGCCCCGAAGAGTGTGTGACTACCGATTCGATGCCCTCTGCCGCAGCGATTGACTCGCTGTTTGACGACGCTTGCACCATCACCTCAATTCTCAGATAACTTATCGAATTCTGTTGGTCGAAGGCGACCACGCTCGCCACCCTGTCTGCCCAAGTAGCACCTGTCAACAGGTCTCCAGTCGACTGGTTGTCGGACAATAGGATTAGTGCAGCAGCAGCATCTCCTGTCTGGTAGTCATCAGTCACCAAATCATTGCCTACGACCCGCAACCCAGATGACACTCCGAAGTCAGGGTCCTTCGCAATCGCATCGTGAAGGACAGCGTGAATCGATTCCACCATCGGGTCACCCTCGCCGACTGCGCTCGGCGTGATGACATGAGGTGCAAGGGCAAGTCTGGCGTTCATCTGATTGAGGGCTTCTATGAAATCGGAATCATCAACGATTGTCTGCTGCCCTTCGAGAGGTTCCATCAAGATGTAAATCGGCCGCCAACCGGTCGCTGAGTAGGAACTGAAGAGGTCCTCACGGACCTGCATGACCTCCATGTCATCCGCTAAGA
>CAZPJQ010000136.1:3097-4919 GCA_964586945.1 uncultured Candidatus Poseidoniales archaeon | reverse complement strand
TGAAAGTGATTGCAAACCACCGGTGACGGCTTGCAATCCGGGCGCGAGAACCCGCCACTGCTTGCGGAATCCAGCCCGTTTTGAGCGTACACAACCACTACCCTCGAGGGAAATCAGATGATGGCTGACCAACTGTTGGGTGCAGCCGAGCTGTACAGCCAACTGACCTTGAGTGAGGGGCCCGGTGGAAGTGGTGCCGGGAGGGTTTCTAGCGAGTCTGTCAATGATTTGGAACTGCATCGTGTCTGGCGTGAAGGCGAGCGGTGGATTCGGAAGTTGCTCGACTGGCGTGTGCGGAGGTATCGACGCTGTGTAGTAGCGCTGGAACCTTCCTTCCCTGTGCCCCCAGAGGCTCCCCAACCCCTCCAATGTCTTCAGATGAATCGCTGCCTGATGGTTGCCGAGTCTCAACGCTCTCACGATGGCCGAGAGATGAGCCCCTTGGTTGTGCTCGAGAAAGTGGACTATCCGCTCACGGGCGGGGTCACCGTCAGCACGTGGGCCGGTTGCCATCGTCTCCGCTCCCCGCGCAGACCAATTCAACGCTCCGACTCGTTGCAACGCACCTGAAACCGCACACTCAGCCCTGTCTTGGTCTCTGGAGAGGGGCTTCCTCCCCAGAGGGACTGTTGGCTTCGTTCACTCAGCGGGTGCGGATGAACGAGTTGTCCGTCTGCATCGTCCAATCGGTGTCGTTTGGCGCTAGGTAGACGGTCTGGCCGCTCTCGGCGGTGACATAGGAGCCGCCGGTCGGGAGTTGCGTGTAGTCTGGCACTGAGCCTAAGCCGGCTGCTGCACCGAGGGAGTCAGCAGCGCCGTAGCCCATGCCGAGTTCCTCTTCCCTGCCACCGCGTACGAGCATCACCGCGAGGGTGATTGCCACAAGCAGTCCGACAAAGAGTGCTGCTGCGATTGCGTAGAGCACCACGGGGTTACCTGCTGCACCTGTGTCGGCGGCGTCTGTGTTGCTGCCGTCATCCTCCGGGGTGTCGTCGACGACCGGGCGCTCCGTGGTGATGTCGTACTTGGCGCTGCCATCGGTCGTGCGGTCGAATCCATCTCCATCCACAGCGGTGACGGTGACCTTGACGTAGTCACGGAACATAGCGCCGTCTGGCTTGTTGGTTTGGAATTCGAATGGTGTGGCGAAGGAGGTCGGAGCCTCCTTTCCGAAGTCGGTGCAGACCCCTGTGTCCATGTTGCAAATCTGCCACTCGATGTCAATGTCAGTCAAACCGAGGTCACTGTGCTCGGTGATGATGAATGCGGGATTCTCGCCAACATAAATGTTGGACTCCTCAATCATCAGGTCGCCGGTATCAGGGTTGTCCGACCATACCAAGGGCAGACTGTCGATGACCTCAATCGTCACATCGTATGCAGTCGCTGCATCGTGTACATCGCTGACCACGATGGTGATGGTGTGGATCCCTTCCTCCTCATACCAAGCTGTGATGGCGCCAGAAAGTGGGTTGTATCGAGAGCCTATCTTCCAGGTGTCCGATGATGTGGTCACGAACATGGCGTCGACCGGGTCGTCAACATCGTACATATTGCCGATGACATCGAAGTCGAACTGGTCATCCACCTTGATGCGAAGGCCATCGAAGGCGCTGACATCAAGGGTCGGTGCGTCGTTGACATTAGCCACATTGACCCACAACTGCGTGTCGGCGAACTGGCCATCAGCGTCGGCTGCTCGGATGGTCATCACGGTTGAGCCGAACACATCGTCATCGACTGCATCGATATTGATCGTGTGGCCGTTCATGCTAGCAGACAGAAGAGAGCTGTTTCCTACATCGACGATTGAAAGAGACAG
>CAZPJQ010000136.1:0-2997 GCA_964586945.1 uncultured Candidatus Poseidoniales archaeon | reverse complement strand
GACTGAGACACCTTCGCTGCTGGTGTCTGTCAAATAGGGAGTCAGGATGAGTGAGGTGCTTCCGCCTTCGTTGAATGACTGCTGTGGCAAGGATGCCCAGCGTGGTGCGCCGTTCTCGATTACCATGATGTTCAGAGTGCCGCTGTTGGTGTCCTCTCCGTCAGAGATGCTGAGTTGCACGGGCTGGGCCAGTACCTCTCCAGATGGGTTGGTAATGACCTGGTCAAACATGACCTCGATCTCGCCAGTTGAAGGATCCCACTGCCTGAATGCAGGGTTGTTGCTGGAAATCACCAAGTCACTCAAGGGTGTCTCTGCGTCACAGATGAGGCCTGCCAAATTGATGCGCTCGATGGTCTCGACCTTCACGGTCGGTTGTCCGGGATAGGTTGGGCAACTTGCTGGAATCTCTCCCGGTGCAGACGGGTCGACTACCATAGGTAGACCATTCATTAGGCTGAATGCATTGCTTGTCACTTGTGACCAGTCGCCTACCTGCCCGCGCGCGTCCGTGAGGCGGGCGCGTACATCGTAGTCGCCGGAGCCTGCTGTGGAAGGAGGAGATACGGTGAACACGAACCTCTCATTGCCGGTTCCTGCACCCATCAACTCTCCACCACTCACCCAGTCGCTAATCCATGCATTCTGACCAGCAACGCTGGTCTGCATCTCGCCACTCATGGAACTCATGTCATCGACTTGGTCGTTGGATTGCCCGGCGACCTCGAAGTCGAGGCTGGCACCGCGGTCGATTGCGGTGCTTCCAGTGGCAACCGGACGGCTGGTTGATGGAGCTACATCGTGAGCGACATAGCGGTCTTGCATGTTGTTGGTGACGGGGTCCTTCTCACCTTGTGTGCTGTACAACTTGACTCGGAAGGTGGTCGCACCATTGTCGGTCATAGTGATGCCACTGGTGTCGAACTGAGCGGAGACGCTCTGTGTCTGTCCCACATTCAAGTTGTTCAGTGAAATGGACGGGCCGATTGTCTGCTCGTTGTTCATGCCTGTGACCGTGTAGAACTGAATGCTGCCTCCGTCGGAGTAGTCCTCGGTTCCGGTGTTTCCGATGACCGCATCGAGAGTCAACATGTCACCTGTTTGGAAGCCCACTGAGGGGGAGTCGTCGTTGGTGACCGTGAAGTCGGTCACTGAGAGATCCATCGGGTTCATGCTGCTGTCCGAAGCGGTGAAAACATCGTAGTTTGCGCCACTGTTGCTCCAGCCACTGTATAGGGCCGCGACGGTCAACATGTTGCCCGCACCCTGAGCCACGAGGCTGTTTGATACGGTCCATGAATAACTTACAGAACCGCTACCTAGGGAGAAGGTCTGGAAGCCAGTACCTCCACCTACATTACCGGAGTTGCTGACATGTGCACCACCGTTGAGAAGCCACGCCTCCCAGCAGTGACCGCCCTTGTAGCCGTTGGTGTATGCGTGAGAGTGGCATACCTCCTCGGTAACCGCTGCGTAGAGGGTGTACGAGGATAGTGGTGCCGTTCCGACGCCCACATAGTCTGCTGAGATGGTGATTGTCGAAGTGCCGTCTCCGTTGTCACTCTGCGCCACTCCAAGTGAGTAGTCAGCCACGCTGCTGTGGGTTCGCCCATTAGGGTTGAAGCCGGTGTCCCAGCAGGTGTTGGAACCGCAGCCGGTCATGAAGGAACTTCCTGAGCCGCTCTGTGCATCACCGAAAGAGGTCTTGGGCGCACCGCCGGTCTCGCCCAGGTGGTTGACTGCGAGAATCGGGTTGACATTACCGGATTCCGCATCATCAGTGTCCCCGTAACTAGCCGAGTGCAACGAGACATAGGTGTACTTGTCAGCCCAATCGGCCTTCAACTTCTTGTGGGCCGGAGAACCGTAATCCATGCAGAATCCACAGTTATCAGAGGTGATGTATTGGCTGAAGACCACATGTCCAGGGTCACTCGCTTCATACACCACATCCACTGTTTCCAATGCTATCACAGTTGGCTCGTTCGTATCCTCTTGCACGGCGTCAATCAGAGCACCCCAGCTCATCATTACCATCAGTGCTGTCAATATCAATGGGGTCAAGCTTCGCATTCCCATACCTTCGGCTGAATAGAGCATCCATATTAACAGAAGTGGGGGGAGGCATTGGTAGAGTATCCACTTTCAATAGCGAAACAGCCCCCTTCTCACTCTCACCACCGGCTTTCAGTCACCTATTCGCGCACTCTCGTACGCGAGGTTTACTCGGTGCGGGCTCTGGAATGGTCTAGTCAACGCCGACCAATTCGCGAAGTCGGTCAAAAAAGACGATTTTTCCGCCTCTCCAAGAAAATATTCTCGCTCGCTCCGCCGTTAGCGAACTGCTTGGGTAGGTGGTCGTGAGGTGCGCTGCCGCTCACATCATCCGGGAGACGATGCACTCGGTCTGCTCACCGCTGAGGCCGAGTTCACGGTAGGCAAGAGGTCCGCCCTCGTCGAGGACCGGCTCCTGCTCCTCAAGCGTCAGCCGGGAGTGGGTCTCGAAGAACAGCCCGGTGTGGATGACATCCCCCCACACCATCGCCTTCTCAATGCCCGCCTTCCAGTCGCTCGCGTCATGGTCGAGGTCCTCTAGGGGCTGTATTCGCGGCCTGAAGAACTGGTAAGTGTTGACCTTGTTGAAGGTCACACAGGGACTGAACACGTCGAGCAGGGCGAAGCCCTTGTGCTCGATACCCGCCTTAATCAACGAGACCAACTGCTTGATGTTTCCAGTGTAGCCGCGAGCCACCCAAGTGGCGCCGTTGGTGATGGCGCTGGCAATCGGGTTGATTGGCAGCTCGACGCTGCCGTGAGGAGTGCTCTTGGTCTTCATGCCAACCTCGCTGGTCGGGGATATCTGGCCGGTGGTGAGCCCGTAGATCTGGTTGTCCATCACGAGGTACAGAATGTCGAGGTTGCGCCGTGCCGTGTGGGTGAAGTGGTTACCGCCGATGCCGTAGCCATCTCCATCTCCTCCGGTGACGATGACCGTCA
>CAZPJQ010000135.1:0-5018 GCA_964586945.1 uncultured Candidatus Poseidoniales archaeon | reverse complement strand
GAACCTACAGTTGTTGATGAGCCCCCCGAGGAGGAACTCGATGAATTTGAACGGCGGCTCCGCGACCTCAGGTTACGCAGGCAAAACAGGGAGTGAGTGAAATGAGTGACTCCACCGCGCCGTTCCACACCTTTGCCCCAATTCGAACCGACCTCGCCGGACCTCTCGCCGACGCCTTGGAGGCTGCCAACGGCGGCGATGGTTCAGAGGACAAAACCACTGCAGATGACGGCGTCTTGATCGCTCTCTGGGAGGAGGACGAGGAGATGCGCCAGACCCTGCTTGATGAGGGCTGTGACCTAAGCGGAGGCCGTGCCTCCTGCAAGCATTCCGACTCGATGCTGCTGCTGGTAGCTATTTCGACAACTGACCTACGTGGAAACCGACTCCGGCCATTCGACGATGGCCGAACCCGCGACAGGCTCGGCCGATTCCCTTGGGGGGACGCAAACCCTCTCACCTACTTTCGCGCCTACGCCTCAAACCCAGACAAGAAGACTGGCGGGGAATCAAACGACTCGACCACAGACTGCCTCGGTTTGGTGGAGGCGTTGGATACCCGCCTCTCAGAGGAAAACCGCGGCCACGACCGCTTCTCAGCGGGCGGGTATGGCACCATCTACGGCTGGCTCGACCATGATGAGGTCCGTACCTTGGAGAGGTTATTGGCGAGGGGGGCGTACAAGGTGAGTGCCGACGAACCGCTTGACGGCGGGGTTGCAGACGTCGCCCGGAATCTAACGATGGTACTCAGAGCGGCCCAGAAGGACGGTGCCGGAATCATCCACTTTTCTCATTGAAGGCCTAGCCCAATGTTGAAGGGCGTCTCGCGCGGGAGCGGGCGCATGGGAGAACTACTCTACTCCGGCAAGGTGAAACAGGTCTGGTCCACGGACGACCCAAATGTGCTCGAGTTCCGCTACACCGACCAGATCTCGGTATTCGACCAAATCATCCCATCACTCATCCCTCGTAAGGGAGAGAGCCTAAACCGCACTACCTGCCACTGGTTCAAACTGGTGGAGGATGCTGGCATCTGTGATACCCACATGATCGAGATGAACGCTCCTGACCGCTGCCTTGCAAAGAAATTCGAAGTCATCAAGGAGCCCGGAGCGATTCCGCGCGACATGGAGAATGTGTTCGTCCCTCTCGAAGTCATCTGCCGCCACCATCTCACCGGGTCTGGCTTCAAGCGCTACATCGATGGGAAGGTCGACTCATCAGTGTTCGGATTTGAACCGGGGACTGTTTTAGAAGATGGTGTGAAACTTCCTAAGCCATACCTTGAGGTATCGACGAAGTTCGAGGCGTTCGACAGATTGCTCGACCGTGAGGAAGCGCTGGAAATCTCGAACTTGACTGAAGAGGAGTTCGATTCAATCCTCGACTGTGTCTTGGAAATCGATGCCATCATCGAGCGAGAGGCCGGTGCGAGAGGCTTGATCCATGTGGATGGAAAGAAGGAGTTCGCCCTAGGACCCGGAAGAAAACCGGTCCTTGTCGATTCGTTCGGCACCTTGGACGAGGACCGCTGGTGGGACTCAGAGACATACGCAAACGGTGAAATCGTCTCGCTCTCGAAGGAATTCGTGCGGGAGCACTTCATCACCATCGGACATCATGAGAAACTCTACGAGGCTAGGGAAACAGGTTCACCGGAACCTCCCATTCCTGCACTTCCTCAGGAAATCATCGACCAGACCGCAGACCTCTACGCAGATATGTTCGAGCGACTTACCGGCGAACAGTTCTGAGGGAAGCGACCGATGGATGATGAAGGCTCAACTGAATTGAGCTACTTCGGCAAGATTCGCAGTTTCGGCTGGAATGCCCGGATGTACCTCCTCCACATATTCGGAATGGATGTCATCCACGGCGCTTGGGAGGTGCTGTTCAATCTCTACCTGCTCGCCATAGGCTTCCCCATCTCATTCATCGGACTGAGACTTGCCGTCCTCGGAATCGCATCGGCATTAGCCTCGGTTCCGGCTGGCAGACTTGCTGACAAATTGGACCGAAAATGGGGATTCATCATCGGAGATGGGGGAGGCGCAATCTGTTCAGTAGTTCTGATAATGTCAACCGATGCTACCACCATCCTCGCCTTTTCCGCCATCGCCGCCTGCTTCGGCTCACTCCATCATGTCACGGAGGTGCCTTTCATGGCCGAGAACTCGGAGCCGAAGGAGCGCATTCACCTGTTCAGTGTCGGCACCGGATTCCGCACTCTAGCGGCGATGTTCGGGGCACTCATCGCCGGCTACCTGCCCCTGATGCTGGTCGACGACGGCATGTCGACAATCGATGCGTACCGCCTCGCGGTGCATGTCGGCATCGGAGGCTGGTTCCTCTCGCTCATACCAGCAATTCTGCTGCGCCGTAATCCAATCATCGGGGAAGATGATGAGGTGGCGAGTGACTCCTCAGCATCTGGAGGTTCCAAGAAGGGTCTCTTCTCTGCAATCAAGACTCCCCAGACGGTCTTCCGTTTCGTGATGATCTCTGCAGTCCTGTCTCTTGGAGCTGGCTTCGTCCTCCGACTTGCCAATGTATTCTTCCTGCATGATGCGCACGCCAGCGAACACGAGATTGGAACCGTCTTCGCCGCCGGCTCTCTGTTCCTTGCCATCGGCGCCTTCCTCGCGCCGTTCGTGGTCGCCAAACTTGGCGAGGTGGCGGCGATCTACTGGACGAGGTTCATCGCCATACCATTCATCCTGCTCATCGGGTTCGCCCCCGAGTTGGCCACTCCGGAAACGGTGGTCTCGCTGGCGGGACTCGCCTGGGTTCTACGCACTACCCTGTTCAACATGTCTAACCCGGTGATGGATTCGTTCAGCATGGGTCAACTACAGCCCTCTGAGCGGGCCACATATGTCGGTATTTCGAGCATGTTCTCAAGCGCCTTGGCCGCTGTGGGAGCCTATCTCGGAGCCTCAATGATGGAGGCCGGCGACTTCCGAACCCCGTTCATCGTGATGGCCGTGACATACCTCATCTCAACCTACCTCTTTCTCCGCTGGTTCCGTGGCACTAAGGGGCTGTCCGACCCCACCTGACCACCCCTCTGTGGCAAGGGAGCGACCCCTTCTCTGTTACACCTCATCGTTCGGCGGTTAGTTCATCAAGCCAGAAACCAAGCCGGATTCATGGCTGAGGGCTCAGTTCGAATCCCATCACGCCAATTTCTAATCAAGGGAGGTGCGATGAGCATCCTGCTTCTCCTCCTGCTGCAACTGTCACTCCAATTCCCCCCTGACCAGACCATCAATGTCTCCGATGAGCCGATCGACGAAAATGTTGAGTTCACGGTCGAACCATTCCTTGGAATGACCGACGATAAGGGCAGGGTGAAGGTAACCTTCCACTGTCAAGCGGTTGTCCGGGATGGCTACAGTCCAGACGTGGATTGGTTCCTCATTGTTGACGGACACAGGGAAGTAGCCGCATTGGAAGACGCAGACCCTCACCTACCGTGCGGCGACACTTGGCATCTCGAGCCCGGCACCTATGAGATTCGGACCCGTAAGACGGACAACATTCGCTTTGACCAGAGCATCGAGTTCCACCTGCTCGAACCGATGGACTGGGAATTGAGGGGAGTCTGCCTATTCCTAGGGCCGCTCTTCACAGTGGCTCTAGGCACAGTGAAGAAGAAATTCCTGCTGTGATTTCTGCAGCTTCTACCCGCCTGAATCCAGACTTGTATACCTCAGCGCACAAGGGGAACATAATTGCGCAGTTGCCGAGTCGATGAGAGTATGCAAGCGAAGGCGTTGCTCATCGTCGCCCTGATGTTTTCAGCAGCACTCTCTGGCTGCTTTCAGAAGGACCAGCCTCCCCCACCCCCGCCTGATGAACCTCCCATGCCAACCACCTTCGTCACCGGGCCTGATGGCCTGCCCGTCGAAGTGCCACTCCTAAACCTCAGTTTCGTCTTCAGCGATGTTGGCGAGGACGGGGCCGAACCGAGCATCGGTGTCACGTCAAGCGGTTGCATTTTCTTCATTGCATTTGAGAAGGTTATGCGTTCTTGTGATTATGGTGAATCATGGGAGGATGTGGGGGGCCCATTATGCGCATTCCAGACCAATGACCCGTATGGCTGGGTCGACCCTGTGACGGATCGGATATTCAACGTGCAGATGCAGGGTCTGGAGACATCTTGGATATGCTGGAGCGATGATGATGGAGAAACTTGGCTGGGGAATTCACACGACTCTGGAACAACTCCAATAAATGATCACATCAAATTGGCATCGGGCCCTTGGACGAGCAGTGGATACGGCCTCGGAGGCCAATTTTCTCAGGCTTTCTATGACCAAGCCGTGTACTATTGTTACAACAAACTCCTTGGAATCTTCTGCTTCACTAGCTTTGATGGTGGTGCTTCGTTTGACACTGGTGGACAGATTTTCGGATTGGCCACCACCAATGGTGGACTGCATGGTGCCATCACATCTGCACCAGATGGGACAGTTTATGTCACGCCCAGAGTCGAAACGCCTACCGTAATTGTATCGAAGGACAATGGATTGACTTGGTTTGACGAATCCATGGGTGAGGATGTAGGTACGCCATATCCACGCAAGAATTCAGAAGTCGCTACTGACACTGAATCCAATGCATACCACATCTGGACTGGAGCTGACGAAGGCGTCTACATGTCGATAAGCACAGATTCGGGCGAATCTTGGGCGCAGGACAGTATTCGAATTAGCCCAGTCGAAATCATCTCGTCAGTGTTTCCGCAAGTTGATGCAGGCGATCCTGGAAGAATTGCAATTACCTACCTTGGTAGCAACAACGCCAGTGAATTGAACGAATCGAACATTGACGGTAGTCCATGGGATGGCAATGCCCACACTGCCAATGCAAATGTTAGCTACTACCTGTATGTCACCTACAGTTTGAATGCGCTCGATCCAAACCCCGTATTCCATACATTTCGGGCTTCAGACGATCCTGTGCAGATTGGTAGCATTTGTCTCAACAGTGGCGATTGCCGTGACATT
>CAZPJQ010000134.1:0-5065 GCA_964586945.1 uncultured Candidatus Poseidoniales archaeon | reverse complement strand
AAACGGCGAGGGGCTCACTTGGCTGTGGCGCCTGCTGCTCTGCAGGCGTGAAGTTGGCCGCCGAGTGTTCGTACGCCGCCTTTGCCACGCGCACATTCTCCGCCACTAGTTCCTCGCCCTTGGCAGAGAACTGGAAGTCGAGTACATCTTCTATGGCGGAGAACTCGATTCCGATGAGTTGGCAGGCGACTGCGATGGCCACCGTGTTCTGCATCAACTTGTTGGAGCCCTTACCGGCCAACTCGGCGACCGGCATGGCGCAGAGTTGGACCCCTTCGGCCGCCTCCCCGGGCTCGATGGTGTCGCTGTTGAAGATGA
Organism: uncultured Candidatus Poseidoniales archaeon; assembly: GCA_964586945.1. Lineage (GTDB taxonomy): Archaea > Thermoplasmatota > Poseidoniia > Poseidoniales > Thalassarchaeaceae > MGIIb-Q1. The sequence goes on along the minus strand of CAZPJQ010000134.1, from coordinate 4,747 downwards.
CCGAAGTGCCAGGGCCGAGGTGCTCGAGGTGTCGATCCATGGTGTCCTGATTGAGGCAGATGATTAGGTCAATGACATCGCCATGGGTACGAATCTCACGGTCACTGCAACGAACGGTGAGGAAGGAGTGGCCACCACGGATGATGGATTGGTAGGCGTTGTAGGCATACATGTGGACGCCACGGCGAGCAAACAGGCGGGCGAGGATGTTTCCGGGAGTGGCGATGCCTTGTCCGGCCGCCCCCCCGATGCTAATGACGTAATCGAATCCACTCATTCCTGCTCACCAACCCGACGCTCGCATGCATCATTCCGACCCCAATCCAATAAGGTCCCTTCGGAGCCCCGTTGGTCCGGCCATTATATCGGTTCCTATTTCACCGGCTGAATGACTGTCGGCGGTCCTATGTGAAATCGCTTCCATTAATCACAACCGCACTTTCCAGCGTGGGGTGCAGCGGTGGAGACCAACTCGCGCCCCTTCTTGCGTGGTCGAGCAGATGCCAATAGAGCGAATCCACCCGATGCTCGGGGCTCATCAGAGTCATTTCTGAGGCGCAACTCATCCCTTTGGTCGCCCTCTTCCAAGAGTGGCGTGCAAGGATGGACAATAGCGGAATTCGAAGTGCTGGACCGGTTACAGGAAGGCTGTGTGCGGTCAACCATTGACGCTCGACCAGCCCCTCGCTGCGAACCGCCTCTGATACCGATGCCCAATTTCGATTCGGTCCCGCCTTCCTGCGCGTCAGCCAACTCGGATTGACCGATGAGTCGAGGCTGACCCCCGCAGCCGCGAGCGGCGCCGCCATCCAAGGTGCCGCATATCCCCCCGGTGCTCGGAACCACGGCCGAAAGGAGTCGCCCGCAAACTCAGCGAGGCGGCGGAGAGAGAGGGACAGGTCCGTCTGAAGTCCGAACGGATCAGCCGGCCAAGCCGACCAGCAACGATGTCGATTTCCGTGTGAGGCGATGGTCACCGCCGAGTCAGAGTCCAAGAGTTGACGAAGATGATCGGCGAACCGAGGGTCGTCAAGTTGCTCAGCGACGACGAACAGTGTGACTGGAATTCCCTTTCCAGCGCCATCTCGCCAACGGAGGAAGGCCTTCCATGCGGCTGCCAACTTCTCGCTCATTCGATAGGTGTCGTCGTGCTCTGGACGCTTGGAACGGGTCGGATGACCGCTTTTGCTCGGGAGGTGGCAGATGTCGTCGGTGTCGAGGGAGAGCCATACGGTACCGTGAGAGGGTTCACCACTTCTCACTAAAGGGAGGCGTGGAAGAATGAACGTGACATGCTCCGTGAGGTGGCCGCCGACTTGGACCAGACCATCGCCCTCCTCCGCTCTGCGCCCTCCCCACCTGCGAACCAGAGATTCACAGGTAGCGACTCCCGCCTCGTTTTTCGGGTCAACGGTGATTTCCACCGCTGTAGGTGCCCCCTGAGTGGTGGAAATCCACTCCAAGGCTCGGTCGGAGGAGCGGTTGGCAATACCTCTGCGAGTTGCACCTTTGACGACCCAGTATCCAAGGTTCCACTCACCTCGCTGAGTACGAGTCGTTCTGTCGAAGGCGACGAGCCCGAGAAACGATTCGTCGGCTCGGCTGATGATGACCCAGTGGTAGGCCATTCCGGTTCGACCCATCCGCTCCACATCTGCTAGATAGTCACGCAATTGCGATTCCATCTCCAAATCGATTTCGTACCAAGGCAACGCTTGGACGACATCCGGCCAACTCTCCTGAAAGGCATCGATAAGCGGCTCGAGGTGAATCGGCCCCGCCGGCCGGAGCACCAAATCATCGTTGACTACGAGTGTCGGGATGGCGCGCATCAGCGACTCCGTAGCGGCGCTGCATGAAAGCCTCACGCTTTGGTTAAACTGCTGAGTTCACATGCCGAGGCTGGTCAATGCGGTGGCGACATGCTGGTCCTCTGGGTGGAGTCTGCGAGCATTCTCCAACATTCGGCGAAGCGCCTCCTCACGACCCAGTTTCTTGAGCACGACTCCGACATGGAAGAGGATATCCTTCCGGTCACCAAGGTGTGGTCCAAGAGCGTCAAGCGCCCTCTCCGCATTACCGAGGTCACCCGCCTTCACCATTTCCATCACCTGCCGCAACTCTCGCCGGACGGTGAGATCGTCATGCGGCTGCTGCTGGCTCCAAGGCCACATCTCGTCGGAGCGGCTCGGAGCGGTTTCAGGAGCAACGGCTGCTTTGTTGACATCGAGGTCTAGGTCAGCCTCAAACGCACCCTGAGGTGGTCGGACCTGAGGCTGGGCAGGCAGCGCCGGTGCTTTGGAAGTCGAAGTCGGCGCCGGGGTTGGGGCTGCCAGAAAGGGGTTGGACTCCAATTCACCATTCTGGGCGGCGTTTGGTGTCGGAATTGGGATGCTCGGCAGCTTTGGTGCTCCACTGGCAGCGGATGGGGTCGCATTTCCAGGGGTTGCGGGAAGTGCAGGTGTAGCCGAAGGTGCGAGGTCGGTGCTCACCGGAGTCGCTGTCACCGTCACAGTGGGCTCGGGCTCGGGCTCTGGCTCGGGTTCTGGCTCTGGCCCGGGCTCGGCGACCGGCTCAGTAACATCGTCAGTGGATTCGGCAGTTGTGCCGTCGTCTGGTATCTCAGAGGGGTCGGCGAGCGGTCCCTCATCGTCGCCGTTCGGCTCTTGGCCCTTGGGTAGTAGGGGTACCACGAGGTCGACCTTGTGAACTGGAACTTCGGCAAGCTCCTCCTCTCTCTTATGTTCTGGAACCACGAACCTCTCAACATCCTTCGGTGCGTCGGATACCGACAATTCGTATTCGCCTTCGTCGAGTTTCTTGGTATCCCTATCGCCGGCATTGGGCGCAGAATCGCCAAAAGATGCAAACGAAGGTGCAGCGGAGATGGCAACGACATCTGATTCCTCTTCGTACTGGTCAACATCAATCGTCACCTCATCGATTTCAAAGGCGTGGCGAGACCAATCGACGAGGTCATCATCGTCATCATCGTCATCCTCGGACATCAGTTCTTCAAACAGATCAGAACTTACTTTCGGCTCTATGGAGTCCTCTTTCTCCAGCGTTCCCTTGACCAGTTGGTAATAGCAACGAGAACACTCCTCTGTGCCCTCTGGAGAGACTTGATTGCAGAGTGGACACTCGATGCCGGAGACTTCTTTCTCCTTGCGCCATCTATTGAACATCAACACTCACTAGGGATAATGCGCGCGCGAATCCTGTATAATACTCACCTTTCCCCGTATGCAGTCCCTATAGGACTGGTGACTTTCCTCGCTCACGCCAGTCTGACTTCTCCTACTCAATCCAATCCATCCTCCCGCGCACACTACGAAAAATGGCCGCATTGGCGAGGGCAGCACAATCCGCAAGGGTGATGCTTGCGAAGCGGCGCGGGTTGCTCGTGGCGAAGCGGGAGCGGGGTTCGGCGAGCGGCTCGGGGCGAGGTGGAAAGCGGGGACAGGTCCACCGCGTAGGCCCGGCTGAGGAGACCGGTGGCCGAGGTCGCGATGGTGACGAGGAGACGACTCGCTTCACCCGGGCCCAAGACCACCATGCGAGGTACAGCAGGCTCACAACTTGGGAACTCGAGGATGAGATGGAGCAGGTTGAGGAGCGGCTCAAATCCTGGTCGAAGAAGAAGTTGGAGGCGCACGGACTAGCCCTGTTTGATGCTGAGGGACGCAACGACGGCTGGATGTTTGGCGACAGGGTTCTGAAGTTCTATCCCCAAAAGGGGCGGGACTTTCCTCGCCACCGATTCAGTCAAGGCGACATAGTCACCATCTGTAGAAACAGCCCCACCCATGATGCGGTGACTGAAGGAATAGTACTCAACCGTGGGCGGCGGCATCTCCGGGTGGTGGTATCCGACACTCCGGAGCGCATTCGGAGTGGGACTTGGAGGATTGACCGAGGAGCCAATCGAGTGGCTCACGACAGAATGCAGGATGCACTGAGGGAACTGCTTCGTGAGGACCCTAATACCTCTCTTTCAGACCTTCTGCTCGGCAAGCCGCGCGACATGATGATGGCTGCTTCAACGCCGCCCGACATCCGCGGCGTCAAACGGCGGCCGGTGAAAATCGATGAGGAACTCAATGAGAGTCAGGTGGCCGCCGTCGAAGCGACTCTGGTACAGCGGCTTACCTTGGTCCAAGGTCCACCGGGAACTGGCAAAACCCACACCGCAGTTCGCATTCTCAAGGCGTGGGCCGAAGAGGGAACGGGTCCCATCTTAGCCTGCGCTGACAGCAATGTGGCGGTTGACAATCTCTTGGAGGGATTGTTGATGTTGGGTGTCAGAGCGGTGCGCATCGGTCAACCTGTGAAAGTGCGCTCTAACCTGAGAGAATCGACTGTCCGAGCCCGCATGGAGGAACATCCACTACAGGAGGACGTGCGCGAACTGCTCGGCCTACAAGAGGACCTGCAACGGAGACTTCCCTCACTGAAGGGAAAGGAGAGGGGGCTCGGCCATCGCGACCTGAAAAACGGGTGGAAGGACATTCGGGCCCTTGAGAATGAGATGATCGAGGACATCATCGACACCGCTGAGGTGGTCTGCGCAACCTGTATCGGCGTTGGCCACCGAATGCTCGAGAAGAGGCGCTTCCCGAATCTGCTCATCGACGAATCGACCCAAGCGACCGAACCGTCGACTTGGGTACCCATCATGCGAGCGAGCCGGCGGTTGGTTCTGGTCGGTGACCATTGTCAGCTGCCGCCGACCGTAATCTCAAAG
>CAZPJQ010000133.1:0-5078 GCA_964586945.1 uncultured Candidatus Poseidoniales archaeon | reverse complement strand
CAGACTTCGCAATCTTCGTCGATATCCTCGTCGCACTCCATGCAGTCGGCCATGAGATCACGCACCGTACTCAATGGGGAGCAGGAGTTCAACACCGAACAGCGGATCGGGGTCAGTCGAGTCGTGGTAGGCGATGAACGCCCCACCATCAGGCAAGATTCCCATGCTGGCGAAGTCGAACCGGATGTCATTGCCCGCCCCACTAGTAGAGTCCAAATCCCCCTGCCCAAGGAAGGTCATCTGGTCCGGCTCTAGGCTTTCCGAGTACTCTCGCACATGCCAGGCGACATCGACATCAGGCCCCTCCGCACTCTGGTAGCGCACATTGAGCACGAACAGGTCGTGGACCCCGCTGGAGTGGAACTCCCACTCCTCGATGTCACTGGCAACCCCACTCAGGTTGTAGGTCTGGTTCTCCCAGCTCTCACCACCATCCCAACTCAGTTGGTGGACGATTGACAGCCCATCCCTCTTGACGCAGTGCAACCCACCAGAGGAGTCGAATGAACAGTATTGGGAGGGCAGGGTCGAGCCATTCGTGGTCTCTGCAGCCCACCAGTTGAGGTTGACATCGAGGAAGGCGTCAACCCCTCCATCGAAGTAGGAGGGGAAGTAGAGCCCACCCGAGGGTACCGGGAAGGAGCGCATCTCCTTGTGCGGCTTGGTGAAGTCCCACTCTTCCCCAAGGTCAGCGCCCGCAAACAGCATGTCCACAGTCTCCACAGGAAGGTTGCCATCCCTGTCAGGGAAGTCGAAGTTCTGGTAGTTCAGCCCGTCAGTGCTGATCTGTCCACCCCGGTTTGCCACTTGATGCCAGAAATTCGAGATGACAAGGCTAGCCCACGGTCCAGAACCGTAGATTCCTCCACTAATCGGACCTACCACCTCGACCTGCCACGACCGGTCGTAGAAAGCCTCGGGAGGTCTGTTGTAGCACCATTTCCACTGCTCATCATCCGCATCATAGAGGAAGGCATAGAATTGGTCAGCACCACTCGTGCTAGGGTACGGGAACCAGCCCATCGAGATCAGGTCGCCGTTCGTTGCTTGGACGATACTACCTTCGCCCAAACCCTCCTGACCCGGAGCTGTAGGTTTGTAGAGAAGACAGCCAATCTGTGCAAGTACGGTCGGTTGCCACTCCTGCCAGGTGTGTCCCCGGTCCTCGGACCAGGTCGGGTACTCCCCGCCGAAGTTGAGGATCCACCCCTCCTTGGTCGCTGCTAGATAGTGCTCGCAGCAGTTGCCGCCCTCCTCGTTTCCAAAGACCGCCCATGAGGCGTTGCCCCAAGTCTCGTTGGTCCACAGGTCGCCTACCACGAAGTCTCGGGCGTCGGCATGGCCGAGCGGGTCGTCGACATAGGTGAAGGACTCGTCCCATGGTATTGTGTTGGGTTCTGGCTTCTCATCGCCGCCAAGGCAGCCGGCGAACAGTTGGGTGAATACGATGAGCGAGATGAGGGTGCCGCGGATGATTCTCGCCCGTTCCATGAGACTAGACAGACGGGGTGCTCTATTTGGCGCTGACGGGGCACAGGTGCCCCGCTCGCGAGGGAGGCTCGCGGTGTGGGAGCGGTTATCAGCCGGTGGGGCCGATGAGTCGGTTGATGACGGGTCGTTGGCTCTCCATGGCGCTGGCCGCGCTGATGCTGTTCGTGTTGGTTCCACTCTCTCCTCCGGGGGCTGCACACATCGCCGAGGAGTCAAGCCATGACCACATCATCATCACAGAGATTCTGGTCAGTCCCAGCGGCGAGGACTACAACGGAACCGACTGGAACGGTGACGGTTGGTTCGGTTCTGGCTCAGACCAGTTCATCGAACTCTACAACCCGACTGAATTCACGGTTAATCTTGGAGATTGGTGGCTCGACGACGATCCGAACGGCGGTTCGGCACCCTGTGCAATCGGCTGGAACACCAATCTGACGCCCGGCGAGCGCATCGTCTTCTACCGCTCCGCCACCGGCCTCGAATTCTCCTACTTCGACGGTGACACAATCCAACTCAGCAATGAGATGGGGGCAGTCGTCGACTCGTTCTCCTTCGAAGAACTGGACTCCGACTATGATGTCTCATACGGCCGCTTTGGAGATGGCTCATGGGGGAAGGTCGGCAGTCCGACGCCGGGCTTGGCGAATGACGAGTCCTGGCCTCAGGGGAGCCACAGGCAAGGGACCTGTTACACTCCGAACGACCAACTGCACGATGGCGCGTATGTGTTGACGGGGCGAGTCGTCACCATGGCGAGCGAGGAACTGGTGCTCGACAACGGCAGGATTCTCGTCAACGACGGCTCAATCGCAGAGGTCTGGGAGGGCAACACCCCGGGCAATGTCGATCTGTCGGGAGTTCCAGTGTACGAGACTGGCGGCACAATCTATCCCGGCCTGATTGACATGCACAACCACTACCACTACAACTACCTCCCACTTTGGGATTACACGAAGGATCCGTTCTACACCAACCGCTACCAGTGGAAGGACAATCCGGGCTACAAACCGGGGGTCTCATGGCCCAAGGTGTTCATGCTACAGGGCGACCGCTGGGGTCTTGCCGAAGAGGCTGTGAAGTACGCTGAGGTGAAGTCGATTGTCGGTGGGACGACGGCGATTCAGGGCGGACCCTCGAGCGAGAAGGACGCTTGGGCGGACATCCTCGCCCGTAACATCGAGCACTACAACTTCGGTTCTGACGACATCAAGACATGTGCCGTCTGTGACGCCGCGTATGACTTGGAGTATAGCGGTCAGCACATCATCGATGACCACAACGACGGTGAATTGGACGCTTGGTTCGTCCATGTCGCGGAAGGGACAGACGCCTCCTCGCTCAACGAGTTCTCGATTCTCAAGACCCAAGGCCTCCTGCTTCCTGAGACCGTGCTAATTCATGGTGTTCCTCTCGGTGCTCCCGAGTTCGCTGACATGGCTGCTGTGGATGCGACTCTGGTGTGGTCCCCGACCTCCAACCTGCTTCTCTATGGTGACACCGCTAATGTCGAACTCGCCCGAGCTGCCGGTGTGAACATCGCGCTGGCGCCGGATTGGGCGCCGTCGGGACCGAAGAGCGTACTACATGAGTTGAAGACCGCTGATTGGTGGAATAAGAATCAGTTGAATGGGATCTTCACCGACTATGAGTTGGCGCAGATGGTGACCAGCAACGCTGCTGACGGCATGAACTGGACAAGTCACATCGGCCGGATTTGGAAGGGGGCGGAAGCGGATTTCATCGTCGTTGACAACATTGCCGCGGACCCGTACAGGAACTTGATTCAGGCGATTGACCCCGATGTGAGATTGACTGTGGTCGGTGGACTGCCGGTGTTCGGCGATGTCGATCTGATGGCCGCGATGAAGGGTGACGACTACGAAGTCCTACAGGGCAACGGCTTCCAGAAGGCGATTGATGTAACCTACGAAGGGGTCGAAGATGGCAGTCAGACATTCGAGTTCATCGAAGGGGAACTGACCAAGGCGATGCGATTCGATAGGCAGGAGATGTTCGACGACTGGGGTGAAAACAGTTACAGTTGGACAGAGTTCAACGATTGGCTCGACCAATCATATTCAACTCTCGGACCGATTCCGCTCGACCCGCTGTTCACATACGGTGACGATCGTTACTTCGACGTCCTGAACCGAAGCATCCCGTTCAACAGCCAAGGCACCATCGATGTGTACGGCGACTACTACAATGTCTCATTCGACCAAGATGGAAACCGAACCGAAACCTGGGTACCCCCACCTCCTGACCCCAACTCACCTGTCGAGCCTTACGGCTGGCCCCCTACTGGACGTGAGATAGTCGAGTCGCACGATTCCGCACCACGGACTTGGGGCAGCGCCGACAAGATTCCAATCTCACCCTGCACCATCACGGCAGCGGAACGGATTGAATCGAACTTCCCCGGTGAATATGACCCGGGTTACAAGGACCAGCCGCTCTACTGCGGTTCGGTGGTGATGAAGCGGCTGGAGGCGGCAGGTTGCTGGGTCGAGGTGTTCGAAGATTCTGAGGGAGCGCTCCTTGACGACGCGATGTTGGCTTGGCGGGAGCACTGCCCGGAGGGCACGACTTGGACTCAACAGCATCTCGGCATGTCTGAAAAGCCGACCAACGAGAGTGTCGAAGTCATCAGCAGAGCCGACCCATCCCTCGAGAGAGGTAAGATGTTCGGATTCCCCGGCCAGACCTGTGAGTCGGCGAATGTCGAGGCACTCGAGCCGCCGACTGGCGAGGGTGAGTCCTATTGGGCTGAGCGGGTCAGCAACTGGGTCTGTGTCGACACTTGGCAGTATGTCGCGGATGGCACTTGGCCACCCGGGGAGGGTACTTCGGGTGATGAGGAACAACAAGAGGCGAGTGGAATCAATCTGCTCGACCCATCTTCACCACTCTACTGGATCATGATGTTCGTGGCACTAGCCACCATCTTCGGCTCGGCCGCTGCGCTCTGGGTCGCCTTCCGCCGCCGTGGCTGAGGATGAACCAAGTCAGTTGAGTTCCCATACGGGGCCATCGGGAGTATCCTTCACGGTGACTCCGAGCGCCGCCAATTCGTCCCGAATCGCATCTGCAGCGCCCCAATCCTTCGCAGCCCGAGCCTCGGCCCGCTTGGCGAGCAGTTCCTCGACCTGGTCGGCGATTTCTGCTCGCTTTGGGTCCTCGGCAGGTCCGGCAAGCGAATCTTCTCTGCTCGGCAGAAGTCCGAGTGCCTGCCCTGCAAATTCCTCCAGCCACTCGACCGAATAGTTGCCGAAGGAGGCTCGGTCAGCTTCGTCGAGTCCGGCTCCACCCTCGCCACCGTTTCCGTCACCAAGCGCTTTTGTCATCTCTCGGATGGCGGCGCTAATTCTGGCAAGCGCCTCACGGGTATTGAAGTCATCATCCATCGCCTTGGCACACTCTTCGCCAATCTTCTCCATCATTCCGTGCACATGCGCGAGCCCATCACCACCGAGCTGTGGTTTGGGCATGGCCACGAGTTTGTCATCGGACTTGCCGCCCCACGCCTGAAGCGCCATTCGGTAGGCGGCCTCAAGCCTCTCTTGGTTGCGTTTCCCCTCTTCGAG
>CAZPJQ010000132.1:1206-5128 GCA_964586945.1 uncultured Candidatus Poseidoniales archaeon | reverse complement strand
CTCTCACTCGTCGATGTCAGCCAATCCTCATTTACCTCCGAACAATCGTCATTTGCGCATATCTCATCTTTCGGATATGTCGCAAACATCTCACCAACTGCGCCTTCGACTGCACCTGTAGCAACCGTGCCAACTACTGCAACGTTCAGCGCCAGAAGAAGAACTCCGACGACCGCCAAAACAACATTTTTTCCAACCATCGTTCAATCCCTGCCGAGGCAACCCGCCGCATAGAATGAACATTCCCCCAAGTGGCTCCGAAAACTCTGCCGGGGAATTGCCTATTGCCTCGGACACCATGTCGGGGGTCATGGCGGATGATGTGGAGGGCACACCCACCCCTCTTCCCTATCGCGCTATTCGCTGGCTCTGCCGAGAAATCTGCGAGACTTGGTTCCGCGAACATGACATCGTTGACGAAGAGTGGATACCCGAAGAGGGAGGTGTTCTCTACGCTGCTTGGCACCCCGGTTCGCTAATCGACCCGTTGCTGATGTTATCGACCCTGCCGGGGCAGTTGACCTTCGTCGCAAAGCACACGCTGTTCGCTATTCCTGTGCTTGGTCAATTCATGCGCGCCGCGGGCGCGAAGCCCGCCTATAGAGCGTCCGACAAGGGCGCTGAGGGCGACGCTGGCTCAAAGGGAAACAGCGGTATGATAGATACCCTCGCTGAGATTCTAGTCGAGCAGGGTAGATGCGCTATTTATCCTGAGGGAATCTCCCATCTGATGAGCCGACCTCAAAAGATGAAAACCGGGCCGGCTCGCATCATGTTGCTTGCAATCCGGCAGGCGCGCGCAGCAGGAGTCGATGAGCCACGAATGGTCCCCGTCGGCTTGCACTATTCTGACGCCAACCGATTCCGCGAGAGAGCGCTTGTGACCGTTCATCCGCCAATGGAAATGCCGCCACTCCCGGAAGAGAAGGGTAGCCCAGTTCCATCAACCGAGCTCATCGAGGAATTCGGTGCAGAGGTGGCCGCCGACCGCGCTTGGGTGCTGGCAGTGACCGATGCGCTCTCTGTTGAGATGGAGAGGTCAAGCCTTGGGCTCGACACTTGGGAAGACCGGAAACTTCTGTGGCGGACTCGAGGATTGATTTCCGTGCATAGGAACAGGACGCTCGGCAGGACCACCAGAGCGACCTACGCAGAGGCTGTATTGGGGGCGCGACGCACTCGAGCAGCGTGGCTCCATCTGCTGGAAAACGATCCTGAGAAGGCGGGCGAGTTGAGGACGAAGATGGCGGCCCACGCAGAAAAAATGCAGGAGCATGGGCTCAAAGAGCATGAACTCTACGACCGCGACACTCGACCGGGTCCGGCTGACCTCGGCCTTGCTGTGGTCCAAATCATCTGGTCATGGATGTGGATGTTCGGACTCATCACCTGGGGTGCACTACTCGGTTCCTACCCACCGTATCGCATATCCGGACCGTTGGCAATCCATTCCGCAAAGGATGAGCTAGCCGGTTTGGGCAGCAAGAAAATCGCCGCTGGATTCGTCTTGCTTCCACTTTGGTGGGTTCTGATTTCGTTTCCGGTGGCCTTCCTTCTCGCCGGCGACACCAGCCCGCTCTACAACCTCAAATTGTACGGACTCCTGCCACTGGTTCAACCCTACCTCGTACAGATTCCATGGCTCCTCTTGGCATTCATCCTGATGCCACTTTGGGCGGTCGCGGCCCGCTTGCACCTACTTCTGTGGCGCCGCTCAATGCTAGCCTTGAACACGCTGAAGCGGTGGGCTCGGCTGCGTAGAGGTGGAGTCCCTTGGGATGAGTTGGCGGAGTCCCAGCGGGAGTTGGCTGAGTTGCTGATATCGATTGGCGACCCGCTCATTCTACCCGGCGATAAAGATTGGACTCCGCCTCCGACAGGCGTCGATGACTTCGAGGTCGTGCGGCTTCGAAGTTAGGTTCAATCTGAAATGTTGCGGACGGCAACGCATTCACCGGATAGCGAATCATCAAAGGCGTGACAGCCCTCGTCATCATCGCTCACATAGTGAGCGGAGCCGATGAGATGGGCAAGTCGATTAGAATCCCGATGCTGCCTCAGCCAAATGAAATCGAATGGGCAGCAGATATCAACGGAGGAGAATTTCACGCCAACATCGAAAGCAATGCCATCCTGCTCGATGTACTCCGTGACCAGGCCGGCAGCCTCGGCACGAAGCGAGGCTGCGACATGGGCACCTGTGGCTGCTGTTCGGTTCTGGTGAACGGAAAACCGCGGCTCTCCTGCCTGATGTTGGCCCAAGAGGCAAATGGTGCATCAATCACGACCGTGGAAGGTTTGGCCAACGGCCATCACCTGCATCCGATTCAGGAGACATTCACAACCCATGGAGGGAGTCAGTGTGGCTTCTGCACCCCCGGCTTCTTGGTGGTAATCTCCGCTCTTCTCGAAGCAAACCCGACTCCAAGCGATCCCGAAATCAAGGCGGCAATCGATGGCAATCTCTGCCGTTGTACCGGATATCAGCAGATTGTCGATTCGGTCCGCGCCGCCTCTGAAATCATCACTTCCAAATCGCAAACCCCTGACCCGACTGAAGCCCACTCCGACCCACACCCCGGGCTGGCGGTCGAATCGGCTCACATCTCCACGGCCCCCCAAGTTCCCGAGACCGAGGCCCCCGAAGCGATGAGCAGTGACGCGATTGAGCCAGCCTCGACACAAGAGCGAGGTGAGTGAGTTGGCAGAAGAAAAGAAGGACATGGTCGGCTACACCCAACAGCCGGGCAAACTGCCCTTCGCTCGCCCCGGCTCTGGCGGCAAGGACACCTTCAGCCGGCTTCAAGACCCGACGATGATACCTGAAAGCCAAGGTGGCACCAAACCTCAGCCATTGGGCCCCCACAAGCATGACCACTTGGTCAGCAGCACAGCAATCGGTAAGAGTACACCGTTGGTAGACAGCCGCTGGAAAGTGACCGGACAGGCACAGTATGGCGACGATGTTCGTCTCCCTGGAGAGCTGATTGGCAAAATCCTCCGCTCGCCCCACCATCACGCCATGGTCAAGTCGATTGACACCAGCAAGGCGGAGGCGCTGCCGGGCGTTGTCGCAGTCGCCACTGGACAAGATGCAAGGCACAAGTTCGGCGTTCTGCCAGTCACCAAGGACGAGCACGCCATGGCAGTTGAGAAGGTTCGTCACATAGGAGATTTGGTGGCCTGCGTTGCGGCCGAGGACGAGGCGACCGCATTGCACGCTCTGCAACTCATCGAGGTTGAGTACGAGGTACTCGACGGCATTCACGACATGAAGCAGGGTTTGGAGGACTCAGAGAGCCCAATCCACGACCGAGGAAAGTACCACATCGGTGAGTCCAACATCCAAAAACGGGTATTCCAAGAGTTCGGGGATGTCGACGGCATCGGAAATAACGCGGTGACCAATTCAAAGGCTACATGGAAATTCGGAGGGGTCAACCATGGCTTCACCGAGCCCCACGCGGTAGCCGCTAACTGGGACCCGTCCGGTCGACTGACACTCTACACCCCACAGCAAGTACCACACTATCTCCACCGCGCCTTGGCGGATGTGCTGGAAATTCCAATGCACCAAATCAATGTCTATCGCACCTTTGTGGGTGGCGGCTTCGGTGGCAAATCCGACCCCTTCCCTCACGAGATGTGCGCCGCCATCCTTTCACGAAAGTCGAGCCGCCCTGTCCGCATCACCTTCGACCGAGAAGAGGTCTTTTGGGTCAATCGCGGTCGTCATCCATCGATAATCGAAATGAACCTACACGCCGACGATGAGGGGCGACTGTGTGGGATTGAGACCGACGCTCTGATTGACGGGGGTGCCTTCGCCTCATTCGGACATGTGACAACCTACTACAACGGCGTACTGCACACCGCTCCGTACGAAATCGGCGCCTTCCACTACACCGGTGCTCGGGGTGGG
>CAZPJQ010000132.1:0-1196 GCA_964586945.1 uncultured Candidatus Poseidoniales archaeon | reverse complement strand
ACGAAATTTCAGATAATTTGGAGGTTGACCCCATCACCTTCCGACTGGCCAATCTGCTGCCACCTCACAGTGCCACGATTACCGGTTTCAGGGTGACCAGCATCGGCATGCGGGAATGTCTCGAAAAGGTGCGGGCGGCGTGTAATTGGGAGAACCGATTCCGCCAACTTCCGCTCGGTCATGGCATCGGCTTGGGCTGTGGCTTCTTCATCTCAGGCAGTGGCCTGCCAATCCACTGGGACCCCAACAAGTTCCCTCATGCCACCGTCCACCTCAAGGTCGACATGGATGGCGGAGTGACCGTTCACACAGGGGCAGCCGAGATTGGCCAAGGCTCGGACACCGTAATCTCACAAGCCGTTGCAGAGGTCCTCGGACTTCCTCTCGACATGATTCGGCTTCGCTCAAAGGAGTCAGACACTTCTCCAGTTGACCTCGGCTCCTACTCAAGCCGTGTCACTTTCATGAATGCGAACGCGGCGATTTCTGCAGCGATGCAAATCCGTGAAGAACTCATCAGCGCAACTGCTGCAATCACCGGCGCTGATGTAAAACACCTGATTGTTGGTGACCGCCGAATCTATGACAAGTTGAACCCAGCGGTGGGAGTCTCATATCTTGAAGCTCTACACAAAGCCCAAGAGGAACGGGGTGCGCTAGTCGCCTCCGGAGCCTATAGAACGCCACCTATGGGGCGAATGCACAAAGGGGCGGCGGCAGGGCTTGCACCCGCATATTCCTTCTCAGCATACGCTGCAGAGGTGAAGGTTGACCCCGAGACCGGGCAGACCAAGGTGCTCAAGGTATGGGCTGCTCACGACTGTGGAAAGGCATTGAATCCGCTAGCGGTCAAAGGCCAGATAATCGGTAGTTGCCACATGGGAATGGGTCAGGTCCTTTCTGAGGAGATGAAGTATGGTCGCGGCGGCCATCTGTTGAATCCGAATCTGCTCGATTACAAGATTCCTACCGTCCACGAAATGCCAGAGGTTGTTCCAATCATCGTTGAGAGCAACGACCCTGAGGGGCCGTTCGGTGCAAAAGAGGCTGGCGAGGGCCCGCTCCTTCCGATTCTGCCAGCTGTCTGCAACGCGGTCTACGACGCCATAGGAGTTCGTGTGAGCGAGTTGCCAATCACGCCGGACAGGATGCACAGGCAAATTACATCGCTCTGCAAGAAACTCGGAATCGATGAC
>CAZPJQ010000131.1:0-5167 GCA_964586945.1 uncultured Candidatus Poseidoniales archaeon | reverse complement strand
CGGCCTCAGGTTCATCGCCGTGTTGAGCGGTATGAACGCCTCCTCTGCGCGCCCCTGAGCGAGCAGGCAGGCCGCTAGCCGTGTCAAGGCAATCTCGTTCTCGGGCTGTGTCTCAAGAACGGCTCGAATCTCGTTCTCTGCCTCATCGAAGATTCCGTGCTGGATCAATGCCTCGCCTCTGCGCAGTCGGGCTAGCAACAGGGCTGGGTAGGTCATCAGCAGCCAGTCGCAGTCGTCGAGTGCTGACTGGACATCCTCAGAGAGCATGGATAGTGTGATTCTGTTGAGGCGGGCGCGCACATGATGCGGGTTGGCCATCAATACCTCGTTGAACCGCTCAAACGCTTCTGCAATGTTGCCGCGGCGGGCTGCCACGAGTCCCTTCACATAGGGAATCACCAGTGAGGTCCGCTCCTTCACATCCGCCTCGTCTATCAGCCGTGCAGCATCCTCGACTCGCCCCTCATCCAAGGCAATCAGGCTCTCCTCGGCGCAGACCAACGGGTCGTCCATCAGTCGCTTCGCTCTGTTGAGAGATATGCTCCCCTCTGCGAGGTCGCCAGCCAACCGCTGACAACGGCCCACGCACAGCCATGCGAGACCGTTCTCCCGGTCAACCTCCAACGCACCGCGGAATGCGCTCTCCGCCTCTGCGAGAATCGCTCCGTCGGCGTGCCCGGCGTCACGGTTAGCGTCGTAGTCAGCGAGCAGCAGTCTGCCCTTCTGAATGTGGAGAACCGGTTCACTCCAGGTAGGGGTTCCCTCCAAAACGTTCCACGCCTCTTCGCGTCGGCCTTGGAAGAGATGAGCCTGTGAGAGGTTTGAGCGGATAGTTGCGTTTGCGGGGTCCGACTCCAAAGCACTCTCGAGTGCCTCCATCGCATCCTCTCGGCGACCACTACGCTCCAGCAGGTCCGCCTTCAGAAGAATGAGTTCTGTGCCTCCAGCACCTAGCGCACAGCCGTGCACCGCTGCCTTCAGCGCATCAGCCGTCTCCTTGGGATTCGGCTCGAGGAGTTGGGCGAGCAAAGCCCACGACTCACCGTGCTGTCTTCCTCCGGCTAGGTCTAGTGCCGACCTTACTGAATCGATTGCGAGAGGGATTTCATCTCGGCGGCGGTGCAACCGCGCCTTCAGCAGATACTGTTCGACAGTTGGGTCCTGCTCGAGAGCCGCCTCGACCGCTGCCAGTGATTGGTCGCTTGAATCGCCTGAAATCCGCTCCTTTATTCCGGTCAGAAAGCTGTGGTCTGCCGGAGTCGCCTTGCCGATCGCCTCCAACCGCTTCACATTGCGCTCGGCCGTATCCGGGTCGAGCAGTGAAAGTCTGCGCAACAGCGACTCGTCATCGGGAACCTGTGAGAGTTGTTCGGTGACCCAATGCGCCTCCGCTTCGACATCGCCAGCATCTCTAGCAAGTGCCGCCAGACAGCGCATCGCCGCAAGGTTGCCCGGAGCGAGCGAGGTTGCCACCTCCTTGTAGCACGCCCTAGCCCAGCCATCCTCGCCAATCAGGTGGGCCAGTTCACCAAGTCTGCGCGCCTCAAGGGCGCTGAGGCCGAGGTTCTTGGGGCCGGAAAGGTCGAGGTCAGCGAATAGGTCGAAGAGTCGGCTGGCAAGGGCTGTAACCCCTGAGTCCACTTCCGCATGTCCCAAGGTGAAATCCCCATCAGTGGAGTGAGTGGAGAGCATTCCGCGGATCGCCGAGAGAAGTCCTTCTGCAGACTCCTTCACACTTGGTGCCCCGAAATCTGAATCGAGCGACGCTTCGAGACTGCTGATGGAATTGTGTGCTTCAATGAGCCCCTTCAACTTCGGTTGGGTGTGAATCAATGCGTTGCAATCACTCGACAGTCGAGCCACCTCGTTGACCAACAGACCCAACTTCTCCGCCTGTGATTCTCGTTCTGTTGCGGCATCCCTGCTATATCTCCGGAAGTGGGTGTCAACCTGTATCATCCAGAAGATGATGCCCCCACCAAGCAGCGTCACGAACAGCGTCAGTCCGATTTCAAGCGGCGTCATGGCCGCCTCAGCCGATTGATTGCCTACTTGACATTGACCCTCGCCCTTGCGCACGGGTGCGGATTTCGCCACCCGCGCGAGTTCACCGTCGGTAGCATTGTGAACGGGGGGAGGGTCTGCACGCCTCGGGATTCACCTTGGTCGATGATACCAGCTGGCTCGATGAGCGTCTTACAGACTGGGCCGAGCGCGGCTTTGACGGCCCTCTGCTCGCCACCCACCTCGCTGGGGAAAGTGGCAATCTCAGCGAAGCAGTACTCCGTTTGGAGAAGAACATCAAGCGAGCAGAGTGGCTTGTGGAGCAGGTCGAGAAATTCCCTCTCGCGTGGACTGAACGGGACGAGATACTGGACTCCCTCTCAGACCCGAACACAATCGAAGCAAACGAGCGGCGTTGGCGTGAATTGGTTCGGAGCCGCCGCCCCTGGCACGCAATCGCTGAAAACTTCGGAATACGGTGGTCGAGGGAGGGGCGTACGCAGGAGTTAGCGGACTGGCTCGAGCGGTTGGACCGAGTGGATCCATCGATGATTCCACAGGCAGGTGAACTTCTTTCGGCGTTGGAAAATGCTGTGCTTCGCGAGGATATGGAGGCGGTCGTCGCTGACCTTGAAGGGCGGCAGAATCGGCGTGTGAGGGTCTTGGAAGAGATGGTGTCCCACTTGAGAGACGAGCGGGGTTGGGCACTTTCGGGACTCTCTGGAAACCTACAGGAACGGTATGCGGAAGTTGGCCGGATTCAAGACTTGGATTCCATTCTACTAGCAATTGAGGAAATTACGAGTAGTGACATCTCAATGTATGACCGAGAGGCTGCGAGCGCACTTCTGCAACGGGCGGAACTGGCCCGGAACATGGAGGATGGTGGACGTCTTGCCGAGTTACTGGAGCGAGCCGAGGGGATGGCCTCTGACTACGAAACACGGCTCCAAACCGTCACTCACTGGCTCACCGACCTAGATAGGCGACAACTCCATCTCAATACCCCCAGACCTCCAACGCCGGGCGACTTGCTAGTTCTGGAATCGAGGGTTGATGAAGTGGCTGATGCGGTGGTTCGGCTTGGCGCAGCTTGGCTCCGACTCGACGCTCTGCTCGACCTGTTTCCAGATGAAGCGGGGGGCGCCGCGGCTCTTCAGGGGCAAGTCGAGAGGGTGAATGACATCGAGGGGCTTGTCGAAATCCTCCAGGCGAGGCGGGACGAGAACGATTCGCGGGCTCGTGGCAGGTTACAGGGATGGGCGGCTTCGGGGTTTGAAGTCGAGCCGTTTGAGGTGTTGCTTGAACAGCGGCCGCGGGTCGGCTGGCTGGCGATTGAAGAGCATGCGGAACGGGTCAGGGTGTGCAAGCAGATTCTCTCGAACATAGACCTCCTCGATGTATCGTTTGCCGGTGCTGAGGAAGCGGCTGGCTGGAGTGAGCGGCTGCGAGCGGCGGGTGTCAACTACGACGATGTCTCTGATGTGCAAGAGGGTCTGAAAAAGCGGTTGAAACGCAACGGATTACACCGCCTACAACTCGACGAAGTCAGAGTGGGGTTCGCAGGCAGTTGGCCCGCGCGACTCTCTCCGGGCTCACTCTCTCTATCTGAATACGAAGATGCGATCAAGGCACTACAAGTTGGGGAGAGGGTCCCGGGTCCTTTCGGAGAACCACGGAGCAGTGCGAGAGATAGCCGACTAGTCGAAGCGACGAGGGGGGAGATAGACCTGTGGCGCACCAGCGGTTGGGACATCAGTGGGCTCGACAAGATGTTTGAGCGGGCACCCACCGAATTGTGGGCCTCCCTCCCCGCAATACGTAGAGCGATGGACGGATTCAACCATCTGAAGGAGAGGTTGCAACGGTTGCCGCTCAGAAGGAGTTCAAAACTTCTCGACATAATCGATTCCGACTTGAGACGGCCGGAGAGATTGCAGAACATCTCAGATTCCCTGCCTTCACTCGCTGCGGAATTAGCCGCCCTTCCAGGAACTGCAGACGAACGGGGGTTCGCACTCTTTGAGCCGACTCTACCCGAACCGTTCGCAAAGTTGCGCCCGGTGGAGGGGTTGCCAACCCTGATTCCGAGAAAGGTCCAACCAATCGAAGAAGAGCCTCGCTTCGAGTCTCAGACACCGACAAAGATTGAGCCGACCCCTCAAGTGACCGAAGTTGTGGCAGTGGAGCCGGTTTCACCCATGCCGCCCACAGAAGTTGAATTTGAGGTCCCCCGGGAACCAGAGCCGGTTTTGGAGAGTGGTGATGTTCGGTGGGATTCACTGGTCCTGAGAATTGGTGGGAGACTTGACGCTCAACCACGAGACCTCAGAGTCCAGCGGCTGGCTCGACTGATGATGCTCCTCGAACCGCAAGAGAGTGATTCGGAGAGTGAATCGCAGATGAAGGGAGAACTGACCGCTCGCCTCGATAAGATTGCTGGAGAACTTGAAAAGTGGACGAAACTGCGACTCGTACATCGTAACACATCGACAGATGGCAGTCTGTTAAGGCTCTCTGCCCGGCTGGCCAGCAGACTCTACGACATCCCGGGCCCCGGTACCGAACTCCCAATCCAAGTAGATGAAGAACACCTCCCAGACGGCGCCGACCTGAGGGGCATGGAAGAGGCTGTCTCGCGGTTGGAGGATTCCACGCGCGTCCCATACGCCGGCGGCAAGCCGGCACTCGTTGCCGTTGGTTGAGGATTCAGAACGAGAGACGCCATCCTACGATGCGAATCACTCATTCACTGAGGTCTGAGAGGAGATCCAACGCCTCGTCCGGACTCAGCGAATCCTCTCGCGGTGCTGCCTTTACATGAAGTTCCGTTGGCTCGACGGGCTTTGTTGGCGCGAAAGGTGACGCGCCCGGTGGAGGTGGGGGTGGGGGCAGACCACCAATGCCGGCAGGTGGTGGAGGTGGCAATCCCGCCATATCACCAGCGGGCGGAGGTGGTTGGCCTTCATGACCCATCGGGGTGAGATTGGGGGGTGGCGCGGGCACTGGCATCGGTGGAGGTGGTAGTGGGGCTGCAATGGGAGCCGGGTCCGAGACTGGTGGCGGGGTGGGTGCTGGGACCGGGGCGGGTTCGGGCGCTGGTTCTGACACCGGCGTAGATGGTGGTGGTGGTGGTGGGGGGATTTCCACTTGTGGAGGTGCT
>CAZPJQ010000130.1:0-5240 GCA_964586945.1 uncultured Candidatus Poseidoniales archaeon | reverse complement strand
CGAGTTGGAGGCGCTCTTTGTAGGCGTCTTCGGGTAGTCTGCTGGCGATGTCGAGAATTGCAGACACTTGGATGGATTGACCAACTGGACTACCGTGCAGACTCAACGGGACCTCACCTTCGATGAGTGCCGCTGCATTTGGTTGAGAGGCGCGAACGACCTTGTACCTCAACTTGAGCGAGCCATTGGCCAATTGTTCCTGTTCTGAAAGAACAAGTTCAATCGATAACTCTGAAAGTTGGTAGATGGGAATGACGGAGCCCTCGCGAGGCTCTTCAACACCCACTGGCCTAGGAGCATTTCCATCGACGACAATCCAGAACAGGGTCGCTGTCGGGTCTGTAGCGTCATTCGCCTCAGGAGGTAGACCTGTCAATTCGAAGGACATGGCGTGGCTGCGCGACTCCTCAGGGGCATTTAGATGGGCGAGGAAGTAGCCGTCGTAGGTTTCAGCGATTCGACGCTCTCCGTTGAGTAAGATTGAGACATCAAACTGCAAGGTGGGAGATTCACCTGTCTCGAGGAAGGCGACACGCCCGCTGATGTTCATGCCTGCGTTTGGCGGAACCCAAGCATTTTGTCCGTCGAAGGTACCTGAATCGACCTCCAGAAGCACCTCGTCTGCGACGATCTCAAGGTTTGGTGAGAAGCGCCATCTAAGCTGCGGCAATTCCAGCCAGACCTCACGGTCGGCACGGTCGACGATTGATAATGCTGGAGCGCGCCGCAACTCACCTTCCAATGGGACCGACCATTCGAGGGAGAACTCCATTCGCAACTCCAAGTCGGACGAGAATGGCGTCAACTCACCAGAGCGAGAGCGGATGTTGCAACTCTCGACGAGCAAATTGCTGCTCGTCGCGTTACACCGATTTGTCGTGGCATTCCAAATGACCCCAAGGGGGTCCATGACAGAGTTGCTCGCCAACTGGAAGCGCACTTCGGTGAGATCGGATATGCCGTTCGGTTCGTTGAATGGAATGCTGATTTCATATGCAGTCGCTGGATGTAGCCAACTGTGCACTCCGTCGGAAAAGCCACCCTCGCCGGGTATTGAGGCTGGTAGATCAACCGCTAACTGGTAGGTGAACAACTGTAGATCAATACCGGGGCCGCCACCTCTTGTGATGGCGTTGCCAGCAGCGTCAGAGCCGGTAACATAGCCTGCGACGATACCTCCACTCAGTCTACCATCGGTATCGTCGAGAGTGAAGGTGTAGTTTCCTTGCGCCTGAGTGATGTTCGATGGAGCTGCCAGTGGGAAGGCATGGAACTCTGAGGCGTTGGGTTTTCCATTGAAGTCGAGGTCGTCGAGCCAACTTCGCCAGAGCATCAGACTCAATGTTTCTGGCAGAATCGGCCGGTCATAGACCTCTATCCTGATCTGTTGAGTCAGAGAGGGTTCGAGATGGTCGTAACGCCTGATGTTCTGGTCGATTACCATCGGCGCAAGTGAATCGATCTTGAATGTCCTATTGAGAGGGATTGAAGAGAGGTTATCCTGGCCATGCAGTGGATATACATCTACTCTGTACTCAGCGTCCTGAGTGCCCATTGGAGTCCTCAAGTTCAGTGAAATCGAGCCGTTGACCAATGCGGTTGAATTCGCAACGGATTTGTTGTTCTGGAACACCCGAACCGCCACATCCCCTGCGCGAGGGGCGAGCGATGGGTCCAACTCGATGAAACCGAGATTGACATCGATTCGAATAGGTGAGTCCGACTTCAGATAGGAACGCTCGGTCGGAATCGGATTGCCAAGGTCGTTGAACATCCCCCAACTGGTGATTTCTACATCATTCTCAATCGCAAGTCTGCTGCCAACTCCGAAGCTCTGCAAGCGAGGCACACTTCGCCTACCATCGATGAGAACCACCCTTATCTTGAGAGTGAGAGAGTCTTCATCGTCCCATGACGCATTCAGTCGGAAGCGAAGTGAGTTACTGACTGAAGTGCCGTTGATGTCGATTGAACAAGCAGATGCCCCATCCCATTGGAGCATATCGAAATCTTCGGAGCCGGGGACTGGGAGCAAAGTGCCATCTTGACGACATAGAGTATGTATCTGGTGCCGTGCGCCAACCAAATCGAGTTGTACGGCGGCGACGGTTCCCAGTGGGGCGGTGTGTGTGGAGACGACTTGGAGCCATTGGCGAGAGGCAGCTAGCGTGTTGGTGCCGTTTTGAATTATGAGTGAGTCTGTACTTACTTCGTTTGTGGAATTGAGGTTCGTGATGGTCGCCTTGAGAGACCCGGGCAGTGACATCTGAATGGTCAGCGGTACTAACTTCAGACCAAGGGAGGTAGTGCTGCCAGGGATCAAGTCGTTTACTGCCCATACCATCTCATCATGCGCTTGATAGTCGAGAGTGGCAACTGGGTGTGAGACCGCGGAAATCCCACCGAGGTTGACTCCGCCGTAGTCTGCCGACATCTTCCACACAACTTGTGCATGGTCTGCGCCGACCTGCCTTCCCGGGGGTGGCCAAATCGAAGGCATATTTGCGAGTTCACTGTTCAGATAGGCTAGCGATGAAGAATTCAATTGAACCGTCGTGGATGTGCCAAAGGTCCCCAATGACTGGCTGAATACCTCGACCCCTCCAACTGAGAGTGCCACATCCAGATTCTCGATTCCAGCTGATGATGGGGTCACAGCAAATCTCATCGCCTCAAGACTAGAAATTGGCAACCACATTCCAACCTGTTGGGTGGTGGCGGAAATCCAATTGAAATCATGTGACAAACCACCTGTGGAAAGTCTGTCCTGCCATCCCCATGTGCCGATGTTCGAGTGCGATAACTCCCACTCTCGCTGACCATCGAGGCCCGCATCTATACGAGCATCCAAGGGGAGGCCCCCACTGTCCAAATCAAATCGAACGGCTCGTAAATCGGTGCTACTCGAAGTTGAGACCCACTTGAACTGAATCGAATGAGCATATGTCGAGAGGGTGTGGGTCCCACTCGTTGCGACTCCGAAGAATGTGCCGCCGTCGGCTGAGGCGAACAGTTGTCCTGAACCGGCGAAATTCAAGGAGGTCTTGATGCGTGAGATTGGTCGATGGCTCGTGAACACCGGCGAGAGAATCTCACCAGAGCCGGGGAAGGAGTCACCGTCCCAACTCAGGCTGCCGGTCCAGCCGGGGTCGCGGGTGAAGGTCTGTTCATACCTGCCTTGCACGTGGACGCTGTGGACGATTGGGGTGGCGCTTCCGCCGGGTTGGTGGAAGATTAACTTCAGCCTCAGGGTAGGGTGTTTTTCATAGTCAATCGAACCCAAGTCCACAGAGAGTTCGTTTCGGTCGGTGAAGCCGGCGATTGGATTGTTGCTGGTGCCATCCAAGACGGTCCATTTCAGACTGGAGCCTGACGGCACGGTCGCATCGATGCTCATCAAGCCGTATGGACCTGAAAGCGACTGATAGGGACCTACCGCGCTCGGCCCGAACTTGGCAGAGGTCCAATTCGCCCCACTGCCGAGAGAACCGCCGACCGGCTTTAACTCCACATCATCGACATTCCATCCGGTGTATGTGACGGAACCATCGGTTCGACCTAACTTGAATCGAACTTGCAGGTTCGGATTGTTGTTGGCATAACTGGAGATGTCGTGCGACATTTGAGTCCAACTACTCGGGTTGACGGAGTAACTGTTCCAATCCCAAACCGTCACCCAGTTCCCTTGGGCGTTCTTGACATGAACCTGGGCGTCGTCGTAGTAGTATGACTCGATGGCGAGTCGCTTCCAATACTTCAGCTGCCAACTGCCAGAGCAGCCGCCACAGTTGATCACCGGAGAGGTGGCGAAATAACCCGAAGAGGGGATGTTGTTCGGATAGTTGCAGTTGTAGGTGTAAATCGCCTTAGTCCCGCCATGGACCCCACCGGACTGGCCAAGACACGAATCATACCCCCAATACCAACCCGTACCCAAGGTCCAACCGTGGTTTGAAGCCTCAAAATCCCAAAGAATTTGTCTTGGCAGGACACGCAACCCGCCACTTGTGTTGTAGTCTACCGTGTCACTCGATGTTCCGCTCATGTTCCAGTGATTCAAGAGTGACCATGAAATCGATTCTGAGCGGGGCAGAATATGAGGCTCCAGTGAGAGTCCGAGGTCGGTGACAGCTTCGTTTATTGGCACCTCGAGTTGGAGCGCATTCGATGTACCATCAGGATGAGTCGTCACGGAAATGGTGGTCTGCTGATTGAGTTGCGTGAAACTCGGACCCCCTTCTGAAGTGAGTTCTGGGGGACTTGCGAAAAATGCCACGGTGACCGATGAAATGAACAAGCCGACTAGTAACGCGGCGATGAAATTGCGACCTAGACTACGCTCCATCCGTAGTCGTAGACTACGCCCGGTTTGTCAACTGTTCTACGCGTTGCGCTAGACGACGAAGTCGTCGTCGTTAGGTGACAAAGGATATGCGATGCGCTCGCTGAGGCCGCCCCATGGACGAGGTGGCACGCGCCAAGCAAGCGGCCGGAATCGCGGCCTGCGACTTCGTTATCGACGGAATGGATGTCGGCCTCGGTACAGGCTCCACAGTCCGCTACACCGTCATCGAACTCGGCCGTCGAATGGATGAGGAGGGGCTCACCATCCGCGGAGTTCCAACAAGCGTTGAAACGGCGGAGTTGGCGACCGAACTTGGAATCCCTCTACTCGACTGGAATGATGTCACAACACTCGCTGTCACCATCGATGGGGCGGACGAATTCGACCCCGGATTTCACCTGATAAAAGGGGGCGGCGGGGCCCTCACCAGAGAGAAGATAGTGGCTCAGATTTCAGAGGCTATGGTGGTGGTCACAGACCCAAGGAAGGATGTTCAGACCCTTGGCGCATTCCCACTTCCGGTCGAGGTTTTGGAGTTCGGCTGGGAGGTCACGACTCGCCATCTTGGGGCGCTCTGTCCGGGGGAGGTGGTTCGGCGCGGCGGTGAGGTGCCGTTCGTCACTGACAATGGGAATTTCATCATCGATTGCCACTACGGGCCCACCATCTCTGATCCGGTTGGTCTGGAAAGAGAAATCCGAAATGTCGCAGGGGTGGTCGAGGTCGGCCTTTTCACTCACATGGCAGATGCGATTGTGATTGGCAGCGAATCTGGCGTCGAGACTCGAATCAAGTCCGGCGGCAGGCTCGATTAGATGGCGCTCAGCGTCGCGGTCAAATAGGGGGGGCGTTCCCGCCGGGGTGGGCCATTAGCTTAGTCAGGTAGAGCGACGGA
>CAZPJQ010000129.1:4328-5270 GCA_964586945.1 uncultured Candidatus Poseidoniales archaeon | reverse complement strand
GGCCGCCTGGACGGCTTCGCCGTACTTGACGTCGGGAACGCCGAAGGAGACCGCATTGATCGTCGTCTCATCAGCTTGGTTGGTGAGGGAGACCGTGGATTCCGTGCGGAGCAACTTCTTCTGAGTCAACTCCGTCCATGAGGTCGTCGTCTGGGTCATTCCGTAGCCCTCGATGGGCCCGACCGGAACCGAGCAGATACCCTCTGAACTATCGCCCAGCCAGGTCTTCGACTCGATGGTCGCGGTGAGGTCGTGGGTTAACTGCTGCTCCACGGTGAGGAAGGTGAGTCCGAAGGCGTCCTGCGCCTGCACGACTCCGGCTAAGTTTGAGTCGGCTGGCGAGAATACCTCTCCACTGCCACCCCGCGTGACCGAAACTGAACCGCTACCTGTGAAGCCGACGCGGAACTCTTCGCATACATCAGCGAGGGCACCTCCAGCAGCGCGGTCGAATTCACGGATCATCTCCTCTCCCTCAATTTCGAAAACGCCGGATGTGACTGCGAACTGCATCTCATCACCGAATTCAAACGGGTCGGCGACGAACGGGTCGAGATGGCTGCTCCAATACCAGTAGCCACCCGCCGCCATGATGAGAATGGCGAGAACTCCCGCCGCAACCGCTGGGCTGGTCAGAGTTTGGATTAGACTCGGTCCTGCAAGGCGACTCGGTTTGGCGATGGCTGGTGCGGCGGCGACCGGTTCAGGTTCCTCGTCGACGAACTCGGCGTCGAGGATCTCCGCCTCGAAAATCTCGTCTTCCTCCTCCAGCAGCAGAACCTCTTCTTCGATGTCGTCCGAATCGGGCTCTTCTACGATGACCTCGGCCTCGAACACCTCATCGCGCAATGCGTCCAATCGGCTCGAACTCTCGGGAGTTTCTGCCTCGGTCAGTTGAACCGGCTCTTCGTCTTCCTCAAGGAGGAGTACCTCCTCAACTTC
>CAZPJQ010000129.1:0-4318 GCA_964586945.1 uncultured Candidatus Poseidoniales archaeon | reverse complement strand
TCCCAACAGACGGTCGATGAGTTCCGCCTTCCTGCCCGATACCTTGAGCATGCGCTCCTTTAGGAGCGCTTTCAGTTCGGTGACTTTGAGGCCAGCGAGTTCTCCGGGAGAGGGTAGGGAATCGTCTGACACTCTCTCACCGCATACATTAGGGGGCGCCCTGAGCCTTTCAACCCCTTGGGATGAGGGGCACTAGGAAGGGACGATTGTAAGAAAACGGCCGTAGGCCGCGGAGAGGAAGGGAGAGAAGCGGGTTCACTGATTTCGGTATTGCGCTATCTGCTCGGCAGTCCAGCCAAAGCCCTCGAGTTGCTCGTCGGTGTACCGTTCACTCGGATTACGGTGCCAATGAATCTGTTCGTCGGTCCAGCCAAATGCCCTGAGTTCGTCGTCGCTGTATTCTACTTCAGTTGAGCCTTCTCCGGGTTCGGCAGCAGGTTCAGCAGCAGGTTCAGCAGCAGGTTCAGCGGCGGGTTCAGCGGCGGGTTCGGCAGCAGGTTCAGCGGCGGGTTCCTCCTCCACTTCCCCCTCTGGCTGTGGCGGGAAGGCAGCATCCAGTTCGGGAGTCTCTTCATCAGCCTCGGCAGGGACCTCACTCATCGTGCCCCGCTGCTCGTCTGCATCCTCCAACACCTGCTCTTCCGTGCTCTTCCGTTCAGCCTTCTCAGGCTGTGCAACCTTCTTCCACGCCTTGCCGGTCTTGTGGGCGCCGACAAGTGCAAAGATGGACATCAGGATGAAGATGGCAGCGACAGGTGATGCCAGCGGTTGTAGGAAGTGGGTCGTGATCTCAGCGTCAATCGTCGCCTTGTAGCCCTGTTCGTAGGGGGGGTCGGTATATTCGAAAATGACACAGTAACTGCCCGCAGGGACATTGAAATCCACTTCAAAAGGCTCGCCGATTCTCAACGATTCTACCGAGGCGTACCTGAGATTAACTGGCAGGTTTTCAATCGAAAGACCTTGGCTGTCGAGACAGCTTCCTTCAAAGAAGCCTATGCGGAATCCCGTGTCACCGCCATCGAATCGATATGAAACGACCTCGATTGTGACCGGGACTGTGGTTACACCGGAGATTGCTATTGGAAGTCCAGGAAGGTTGAGGTCGTACTGGAAGGAACCGGAGAACTGACCCTTTCCATCCCAAATCTTGGATTCCATCAGCGCAACATCGCCTACCGACCAAGCCTTCGGGTTTTCAGGGTCATTCCGGTCAATGATGACATTTTCAGCGGTGTTCTGATGAGGGTTTGCAGAGATGTCACCATAGGTGACTGGCCAGAGCGCGACCGCTCCGAAGACGACCACAAGCAGAAGCATCAGGACGACATTGATTCGGCTGCTGTTTCTCAGTTCCTTTAGTTTCACAGACTTCTCTCGCCGGTTGAGTTCCCTCTGGCGCGCCTCATTCTGCTCCGCTAACTTGGCAAACGCCCCATCATCGATTGGCTGCTTCCTCTGGGGAGGACCACGGGTAGGTCGACCCTTGGCGCGGCCGCTGGGAGGGCCAGATGGTTTGGTGGGTGTTGGAGGTCCACTCGGGCCGGCGGGAGGAGGGCCGCTCGGTCCGGACTGCATACGCGCGGCAATGTGGGTGGGAATATCAACGCGCCGTTGGACTGGAATCGGTTTGAATGACCTGCAAAGTGACGCAGTCATTCATTTGAGGTAGAAAGAGGATACTGGATGACAAGCACAGGTCTCAAGAATGAAGCCGGACACGGCGCCGCTGATGACATTGCGACTGGCCATTCTCTCGCGCGGTCCCCGCCTCTACAGCACAAGGCGTCTCGTCGAGGAGGCGGATGCCCGAGGATGCTACGTGGAGGTGCTCGACCCGATGATGCTGAGCATCACCGTCGGCAATGAGAAGCCGCGCATTCTCAACGAGGGTTGGCCTGTAGAGGTCGATGCCGTATTGCCAAGAATCGGCTATTCGATCACTAGGCACGGAGTGGCGCTGGTGCGGCAATTCGAGCGGCTGGGTGTGCATGTCTCAAACAGCAGTGAGGGAATAAGTCGCAGCCGTGACAAGTTGCAGGCGACCCAGTTGCTAACCCGAAATCGGATTCCGGTTCCAACCACCTGCTATGTGCGCTCGTGGCACGATGTCGAGCGAGCGATTCACCAAGTCGGCGGGATGCCGATTGTCATCAAGGTCAGCGAGGGTACCCAAGGGAGCGGAGTACATCTCGTTCACTCCGAGGATAGGGCTCGCGAACTGACCTACAAGCTGCTCTCAGAGGGACACCAAGTTCTGGTTCAGGAATACATTGAGGAGAGTCATGGCCGCGACATTCGCGTACTGGTCGTCGGCGGAGAGGTGGTCGCAGCAATGCGTCGCCGCGCCAGAGGAGGGGAATTCCGCTCTAACTACCATCTCAATGGAACGGTCGAGAATGTTGACCTGCCAGAGGAATACGCCGAAGTCGCCCGCCGGGCGGCGAGGCTCCTCGACCTCGAAATCGCAGGTGTTGACCTACTTGAGAGCGAGAGGGGGCCACTGCTTCTCGAGGTCAACTCGTCACCAGGATTGGAGGGCATCGAGAACGCCTCGGGAGTCAATGTGGCAGGCGCTATCATCGAGCATGTGATGGCCCACCAAGCATTCAGTCAGGTCGAATTGGACCAACTGCTCCGAAGCCGCCTAGACCATGGGGTGCTCAGCATCTCTGTTGAGCGCCACCCGCATCTTGCGGGAAAACAGATTGGAGACATCTTCCGCGACCCGAGTGAGCAGGTCGTCTTTGCAGTCGCCCGCGAGGGCATGCATGTCTGGAAGCCACGACGAACCTTCACCTTGAGAGAGGGAGACGAGGTGGTCTGCTACGGCGAACTTGGGAGAATCAGGCAGATGGTCAAGCCCTTCCTGACCGATGTAGAGAGTCGCTCCGAGGACTATCTTGAAGATGCCCACTGGCAACCCGAGTGGACTTGACCTCCAAACTCTTGCGCTGTCCTTGAACAGGCCAATTCTCAGATTCGGCAAAATGCGAATCACTCCACATGGGGCGGATAATCAAAACCCCGCGCGAAGCATTCATAGTCAATACAACGCACACCTCGCTCCCCTGCAAGGGGATGGGAACTCGGTATCACTTCGGTGGTGCCATCGACGAAGAGAGGTCAAAATGACGACGGAAGAAGAGGATGAATCGGCGCCATTCAGCGATGCCAGCGCTCGCCAGTACATCGAGCGTTTCAGTGACGCCCTCGTCGGTCACGGACTGCAGTTGCCGAGCCGTCTGGGCCGTCTCGCAAACCTGCCACTGCTAGACAGTTACAGCCAACATCTAGCCGCCGAGAAGAAGAGTCGGCACACCTGCCGGGCCTACGAGATAGCAGCCCGGCAATTCATCGCTACAACACTTCCCGGAGAGTCGGATCCGAGCAAGGAGGATGTCGAAGAGTTGCCCGTGCAGGAGGCGTTGGAGCGACTCGACCCGAACAACGGAAGATTCGACCTTTGGTTGCAGACACTTTCCCACCTTCGTGCGTCAACCGTGAACGCCCGGATTGCCGCTGCTTCCCACCTCCTCAAATGGCTCGGCCACGCCGTTCCCGAATGGGTCATTCGCCCTCAAAGAAGCAAGCGGCTACCTCGAATTCTAACCCGTGATGAACTGCGCAAGCTACTGCTCGCCGCCCAGCAGTCAGAGAACCCATTGGCCGAGGTCGTTGTGACGCTGCTCTTGGAGAGCGGCCTTCGGGTCAGCGAACTCTGCAACTTGAACGAGTCAGACATCGACATGCAGGATCAGTCGGCGCAGGTCTGGAGTGGGAAGGGTGACAAGGACCGGAGGGTCTTGTTCTCACATCGGAGCAAGGATGCTCTGGAGAAGTGGGGGCTCTACCGAAATTCACTCGGTCTAGGGAATGAGGAGGCTCTGTTCGTTAACGGAAGAGGCAGTCGGGTGACTTCGCGCAACCTTCAGAAGATGATGGATTCGCTGGGGGATTCGGCCGGAATTCCTCGCACTCGGCTCTCACCACATGTGCTCAGACACAACTTCGCCACCGGGCTTCTCGAGAGAGGGGCCGACCTAGTGAGCATTCAGCGGTTGATGGGGCATTCCAACATCGCCAGCACTAGAATCTACCTTGAAATCAGTGACCAGACGCTGAGGGAAGTCTACCGAAGAGCGCAGGAGATTGACCTCTTCGAAGAGATTGAATGAGATTCGTTCACTTGTTCTTCTTGCCTGAACGTTTGTCCAACTTGGCAGGGCCCTTCCAGTTCGCGGTGGGTGTGACTTCGTTGCCGGCGTGTCCGTCGATCGGGCAGAACTTACCGGAGCGGCAGCGTGAGCAGTTTTCG
>CAZPJQ010000128.1:3776-5374 GCA_964586945.1 uncultured Candidatus Poseidoniales archaeon | reverse complement strand
GATTTCGAGGGTGACGGCCATGCTGACATCGCTGCCACTGACCCCACCAACGAATCCGCTTGCATCCACATCTCGCTATCCACCGGCGGCTGGGGCGACTCAACCAACCTCACGCTCGGGCAAGGACTCGCTGACCTTGCTGTTGGCGACTTCGACGGCGACGGTGACGACGAGTTGGTCTCGGTGCACTCTGACGGAACTCTCCGCGAGTATGTCTTCAATCCGGCGAACGGCTCATTCGGCACCGGTGCGACCACTACGGTCAATTCCAACGGCTCAGGGCTGCAGGCGGTTCTCGCCTCTGTGACCACGGGACAGTTTTGGGGGAGTGGAAATGCCACGGTGGCAGTATCGGATGGCATGGACGGTCATGTCAGTCTGTGGAACAGTTCGGGCGGTTCTTGGGTTCAACTCATCACAAACACCTCGTTTGACTGTATCAAGAGCGGCTTGATGACGCTCGATTGGAACGGAGACGGACTTCTCGACCTGCTCGGAAGCACCGACTTGGGGGTCTGTATCTCGACCTTCAATGGAAGTGGCTGGTCGATCCAACTGGACAATTCGACTCAACTCAACAACCACACGGTAGGGGATTGGAACGGCAACGGCAGTGTTGACCTCCTGCAACCCATCCTCGGCACCCCCGACAACAATGACGCCACCTTCACCGGTTACCTCGATGTGCACTCTTTCGGTGCCAATGGGAGTGTCGCCACCTCGATTGGCACGCTCGCACCCCACACCGCACCGCGCGAGGTGCTGCTCGCCGACCTCGATGGCGATGGACTGGTCGAGCAGTTGGTGACTGCCGGCGAGGCGACAAAAGGCCTCTATCTCGCTGGCTGGCACAGCGTATCCTTCGATTTCGACGGTGACGGACAGGAGGAGGGCAGTCTGATTGGATATGCGGGTGACGGCCAGAACGGAGTTGACGAACTGACATGGGTGGACATGGGCAACATATCGCAGAGCCTTACCAGCAAGATTTCGTGGTTGCCAGGCCAGATATTTCCGTATGGAATCGAGATGGCGTTCGTTATGCCAGATGCCACATCCACGGGAAGCGGAACGATACTGCTGAAGGACCTCTCTCTCACCTATGATGCAACCTTCGTGGTCGACGCTAATCTGATGCTAGGCAATCTCACCAATGCCCTTAATCTTCAGATGCTGCCGGGAGCCGGGCCATTCAATGTCGCTCTTCCGTTCAACTCTAGCGATGCAGGAACTCTCACCTTGGAGGCGCTTCAGATAGAGTGGGTCGCCGGGATGTCGAATCAAGTGTTCAGAGAGGCACCGGTCATTCATGAGCATCAGGTCATGTGGGATCCGGGCAATGCGACTCACCGGGTTTTCATCATGTGGAATGATGCCGCGATGCTCGAGTCGGATTTCCTCTCATATCAGATATTCAGGTGGGTGAACGGCTCGACACCCGTACTTGGGGCTCCGCACCATGGCTCACCGTTCAACGGAACCATGGATGATGACAATGTATCAGGAACGACATGGGACTACCGAGTGCGCGCAGTATACTCAAACGGCATTTTGAGCAACCTCTCAGACGCGGTCACCATCACCGTCCCCCCTCTCCC
>CAZPJQ010000128.1:0-3766 GCA_964586945.1 uncultured Candidatus Poseidoniales archaeon | reverse complement strand
GATTCTGTGACTGGGTTGACAGCTGTTGACACAGCGTCTGACAACGGCGGTTACATCGATGTTGCTTGGACTGAAAGCGCTTCGGATGATGTAGCGTGGTACGCGGTCTATCTTGAGGTGACTCCGATAACCGATGTCACCGGTCTGACCGAGGTGGCGAATGTATCGACCGGTGCCTCGACCTCTTTGAGCCTCGCAACCCTCGACGATGTGACCGACCACCATGTGGCAGTCGTCTGTGGCGATTTGACGGGCAACGTCAATTGGGCCGTCGTGTCGGCGGGGCCTGTCCAGTCGTTGAACAACAGTGTACGCGGAGCGTTGATTTCGGTTGAGGTCGTGACAGGGAGCACCTCAGGCAATTCGCTCGCCGATGCGTTGGTCAGGGCGGGTCTGCCGATTGAAATCAGAGTTCAGTTGGAGAGCGAGGGAATTCCTCTTGTCGGCGAGGCGGTTGCCATCGACCTCCACACTTGGGGAAGTGCCGGAATCTGGAACACCACATCTCAGCAGGTTGATTCGGCTTGGGTACTGAGTGGAGTGACCGATTCCGCGGGCGAGGCGAGTTGGAATTGGAGTGACTGGGTGGATTTGCAGGCGGAGAGCCCGACCCTGTTCAATTGGGTGTCGCAAGTGACAGCCTCCTACGGCGGCGGCAGTTGGAGCTCTACCCAGCAGACGGTGGCGTCGGCGAGTGGCAGTGCGAACTTCGAGTCGAGGATCGATGCAACCCTCGAAACGAATGTATCCTATGTGCAACTTGACCAAGATGGCGAGGGTAGTGTCACGGTCATACTCTCCTCAGCCAACAGCGTAGAGCAACCACTTCTGCGGGGAATCGTGGTGGAATGGTCTCTTGGCAACCAGAGCAACCAAGCGACCGCCAGCAACGGCCAAGTCAGCGTCGGAATCGATGGGACGGCGGAGATACAGATTCACTATCCTCAGGGTGGCGAGTTGGACCTCACCATCGACACCTCTACCCTGCAATGGCTCGACCTCCCCGACAACGATGAGCGGGTCACCCTCCTCCCCCCACTCCAGGATGGTGGAGATGGCGGTGGTGGTGGAAACCAAAACCAGTCCGACTCCGAGTTGCTTCCCCTCGAGATGACCTGCGACCAAATTATCTGGAACCTACGAGAGAACGGCAGCGCTTCTACACTGGATTGCACCGTCCGAAATCCGAACCAAGTCCAAGTCACGGTCGATGTGACGATCAGCCCGCCAACCGGGATGTACATCTTCTTCGCGCCGTCAACCTCGTTCCTGCTCTCTTCAAATCAGTCAAATGACAACATAGAACTGGAGATGCGCGCCCTCTTCGGTGCTCCTGCAGGGGACCGCCAATTGCAGGTCGTTCTCACCGCTTCGGCTGGTGGTTACACCAGTTCTGATAATACTACGATAATCGACTTCACAGTGATTCCACTCACTCCGCCGATTGACGGTGGAGGGTCGGGTGGCGGTGATTCTGCAGGAATGTCAACTACGATGATGGCCGCAATTGCCCTTGTCGTCTTGGCTCTGCTGATTGGCGGATTCATCGGCCTGCGCACCCTCACCCGTGAGGATGACGAGGAGGAGGAAGAGGAGGAGGATGAGGACTGGCATGACGACTACGACGACCCCGAGGACTCCACTGCCGATTACCGCCGCGCCCCACCGCGTGACACAAAGCCTCTCGACGACGAATATCGAGAAAGGCCCCGACCTAGAGGCTGGTCCGGTGAAGAGGGTAGCCTACCGTCTCGTGGAAAGACAGGAGTGCGCCCCAGCAGTCGTCCGGTGCCGGTGAGTGCGAGACCCCACAGGCAGGAGGCATCTTGGGACGATGGTTACGAGCAGGAGGGTGGCGGCGAGGATGATTATACTGCCTCGGACAGCTACCATGTCGACGACGACGGAGTCGAGTGGTGGAAGGACGAAGTCGATGTCTGGTGGTATCGCTACCCCGACGAAGAGGAGTGGTCTGAGTTCATCGAATGAGATTCATTCGAAGGAATTCGATTCGACGGGTATTTGACGGATGGGCGGCGCGAAGCGGTTGGAAGGTGTTCGGATGAGCGGTGAAGGCGATGTCCACGGATTCCCTCTCGTGCTTCACAAGGATGCCGACGCAAATTCGACTGGCGGAGTAGCAGTATGCGGTTTTTCAACTGTTGGAATGGTTGGAATCATCGCTTCTAGCCACATCGTCAAGGCGCTTAATCTGACCCAGTTGGGGACCGTCATCGATAGAGAGTTCCCGCCTGTGGCGTTGGTCCAGAATGAGGTTCCAAAGCACCCTGTCCGCGTTTATCAGGGGGATGGGGTGGGGGTTTTCACCTCCGAGATCCAATTTCCCTCACACACGGATGTCAAGTTTGCAGAGACGGTTTTGAACTGGTTCGTCGAGGGGGGCTTCGAGACCCTCTATGTGATTGACGGAATCGTCACCAGTGATCTCGCTGATAAGGAGGAAGGGGGGCTCTATGGGGTATCCTCATCGGTATCCGGCCGTGCCAAGTTGAAGAGTGCGGGGATTGAGCCGATACGGGACGGAATCGTCTCGGGAATCGCTGGCTGGCTACTTTCAGAGGGTGACAGGAGGGGACTTGACGTCACAGCGCTGCTGGCGGAGTGCAACCCCATGTATCCAGATGCGCGGGCTGCGGCGATTGCCGCAGAGGCGTTCAGTGACATGACCGACATCGAGGTACCGCTCGACGAGTTGATGGCTGATGCGCGCCGCATCGAGGAGAATGTTCGAAAGATGTTCGAGCAGCAGCAGAACCTGCTTCCGGCACCCGACGCCGAGTTCGAGGTCGACGGCGAGGACGACCCGATGGTTGGCTGAGAGTTTCACTCACGGCGAATTGCGATTATGGCTGAACAATTTGTGCCACTCCCATGCGCACGCGCGCTAGCGCGAAGGACCTCTTCTCGCGACCTCAAGAGAGTCATATCTAAAAATATGAAATAATAATGAATGGGCCCGAGGGAAATATGATGCCTAGTAGTGACTCCGAAATTGAATCAAACCCTGCTGTTGGGGGTGTGCCGGCTATCGTATTCGTCCTGATTGGATTCTTTATCATTTTATTGTCAATCGGCGCCGTTGCCTTTTTTGGTGGGTTTTATGTCATGGATGAATGGGATTCAAAGGATTGGACTGAAACTGAGGTTCTAGCCATCGGCCAAGATTATACTGCGGATGAGGGCACACAGATATTTTTCTACAATTATTCTGTTGATGGGGTCGAGTACAATTCTACCTTCAGTTGTGACTTCAATGTGCATGGAGCTTCGGAACAAACACAGGGAGGTTCTGGAGGAGTGGAACCGTGGGAAACCCAATGCTTACACGATAGTGAATATTATTTGAATCTGGAATCGGTTACATACAACCCTGATGACCCATCTGAAATAGATGTTTATCCCGGTTTTACATTCAGAATGATATTCGAGGTATATGGTCCTAAATTAGCCCCTGGCGTATTCATATTGGTGGGAATGGTTGTTTTATTGAGAGGTGTATTCGGCCCATCGTTTGGGCCTTGGGCAATTATTAGCAAAAAAATAACCGATATAAAGGAAAATATAACCGACGGAAATAAATGAGAAAGTGATGATATGAAAATTAGGCTCAGTGCCTTGTATCATTAGATAGTTAGATGGGTACCCATGCGACACCCGTCGTTTCAGAGGGGACCCCTTCCGTATGAGTTCAATCGGTTGGATAAATTTCATCTATTACCAATTAAAAATGACTGTGATTTGACAA
>CAZPJQ010000127.1:0-5400 GCA_964586945.1 uncultured Candidatus Poseidoniales archaeon | reverse complement strand
GTTAATCGTCCCAGCGAAAACAGCGCTGCGTCAGTTCGTCATCGAGGCGGGCTGCGTCTTGGTGGACCGCCCGGCTTGCCGCGTGGCGGGCCGCCAGGGCCGCCCTTCGGTGGACCACCTGGACCGCCCTTTGGAGGACCGCCTCTTCCTGGGGGGCCGCCACCGCTTGGAGGGCCTCCGGGACCGCCGCCTCTAGAAGGACCACCCGGACCGCCACCGCTTGGAGGGCCTCCAGGACCGCCGCCTCTAGAAGGACCACTAGGACCACCCCTACCGGGAGGGCCGCCTCTTCCTGGAGGGCCGCCTCTTCCCGGGGGGCCGCCACCGCGTGGAGGGCCGCCTGGGCCACCCCTACCGGGTGGGCCGCCGCCGCGACTAGGTGGGCCACCGCGACTCGGACCGCCGGGCGGACCTCCTCGGTTCGGACCACCTGGAGGGCCACCTCTCGGGGCAGGAGCCTCATCTTCTTCGGAATCATCTTCAAACTGAGCGCCACAATTCGGACATGCAGGGTCGGATTCCATCACAGGATAGTGTCCGCAAGCCTCGCAGGCGAACCTCTCCTCATCATCTTCAGGCTCATCTGACTCAGGGACATCTCCCCATACATGGTCGACTTCGCCATCCTTTGAACTGTAGAGTACGATTGACACAGAGAGATCCAAACCCTTGAGAGCGACCTCGGTGGTGATTGCATGCTCAAAGGCATTTGAGAGATCAGAGGGGGTGTCGAGAACGCGGCCGTCATCGACATAGGTGACATTTACTCGGATTAGGTCATCCTCCAACGCCACCTGAGGGGATTCGACTGCGACTCCTCGCTTGCGCGCCACACGCCGTACAGCCACCTCGGCCATCCGACGCAATAGTCCGATTGGAGGTGAATCGCCGTCATCCTCCTCGGCCCCATCTCCGAGTGCTTCCTCGAGGAACCGGGCTGCCGAAGAGTCCGATTGTTCATCTTTACGAAGATGGGAGGGGAGTTCTGAGTTGACTTGGGCGAGGACATCTTCCGCTGTATCCTGATTCATGCCCAACCATTCACTTCTGGCATCTGTCTTCTGTTTGCGCTCGACATCGTTGAGCCTGTCCACGATGTCATTCGTGGTGGAGATATCTGGTGCGAATGCCGAAGAGATGTCGACTCCAGGGGACTCCGTCTCTGGGTCTGCCGGAGCCACTCCACCCATCTGACTAGCAAGTCTGTTGAGAGTATCGACATCCATCGGTTGGGCTTCAGGGGTGGGTGCACTCTGCTCCTCTCTTTGGGCCGAAACTGCCTCAGGAGAAACAACTCCGAAACTGCGACTTCCCGCCCTTGAGAGGTCTTGCCGGGCGCCACATTCCGGGCAAAAAATAGAGTCGTCGGGAATCTCTTCAACGCACGCCTGACAATCCATGGCTGAGCCCCTCCGACCCTTCGGGTCGTTCCTCATGATAAAAACGGTTGCCGCGGATGGATGCTATATTGGGCCAAGTGCGAAGTCTGATATTTCACCCAAGGAGAATATGTAAGAGTAGATTTAGGCTCTACTAACTAGGTATTGCAGGTGCAACCCTGAGGCGTTTGACAGATATTGCGGCCTCCCCGGTCGGCCTAGCCTTGATGAAGTCGGGCCAACACCAAGAATCCGGGGAAAAGGGGAATCCCGAGTGAGCCGAGCGAAGGACATGGTGTTCGTTGGTAGTTGAGGGTGGTCAATCATGACAAAACTGATCAGCTCAGATATCGACTCTATGTTAGAGGAAACATCCCGCTCATTCTATCTCACCCTTCGGGCGCTGCCATCCGGTATCCGGTCTCAGGTGGGCTTGCTCTATCTTCTAGCCCGTGCAGCAGATACGATTGCTGATTCAGATGAGGGTTCTACTGAAGAGAGATTACTGGTACTCAAACAGTACAACGAACGAATCCAAGGTCGCTCGGACATGCTGCCTGACCTCACCAGCCTGGCTCTCCTCCAAAGTAACCCGGCGGAGGGGAAGCTGCTGGAGAAACTCGCACTGCCTGTCGCCTGTATCGAACAATTCCCCACTATTGACCAACAGCGATTGAGGGAGTGTCTCAACATCATCATCAGCGGGCAAACCCTCGATTTGCAACGGTTTGGACACGCTACGGGTGGCGAGGCCATTCCGCTCGTCGATGAAAGTGAACTCGACGACTACACCTACCGGGTTGCGGGAAGCGTCGGCGAGTTCTGGACGCACATGTCTCTCGAACATCTGTTCAAGGCTGATGATGAGACGACGGCGAAATTGTTCGAGACCGGTGTGCGCTTCGGAAAGGCTCTGCAACTCATCAACATCCTGCGTGACATTCCCGAGGATCTGCGCTTGGGCCGCTGCTATATTCCCGAACCAGTATTGGCCGAACACGGCCTGAAGCCGGGCGACTTGCTCGATGCCGCAAACATGGAGAGATTTCGGCCAATTTTCGACGGTTACATCGATGTGGCCGAGGCACATCTGGATGCCGCGGTCGAGTACATCGGATTGTTGCCACACCGCCAATACCGTCTGCGTGGCGCTTGCATGTTGCCGGTGCTCATCGGTCAACGAACGCTCATCCTGTTGCGTACCGCAAATGTTCTGGATGCAGAGAACCGGGTCAAGGTTCTACGGCCAGAAATCAAACAACTGAAAAATCAAACAATTCGAGCAATTCTGTTTCGCGGGAAAAGTCAGAGACTACTCGATAAAAATCGCAATCCTTGAGCGGTCGCACCTCCAATCTGCATGTGCGGCCCTAAGGGCCGTGAGGTTCATAGGACAAACATTGTCACATGAATACTGAGGCGTATGTCAGATACTGCCAACATCGGAGATTCACATCTCTTCGAGGGTGTGGTTGAGAGTCAGCGAGGGACTGTCAGCGACGAGCGCCTCGAGCAGATTCGGAGCGCCGTAGAGATCTCCCGAGAGGCGGTGAAGGCGGCCAGCATCACAGCGATTGACATCTTGCGAGAGATTCCTGTATTCATGGCCGGTCTCGACCTCGAGAAGGAGTTGGTCAACCCCTTCGAGCACATCGAGGCTCCGATTTGGGAGGAGGAGGTAGTTCCCACAGAAATGATCGACGCGGCGTTTGCATTCTGCCACATTCTTACCCGAAAGGAGGCTGGAAACTTCTATCACGCGTTCAAGTATCTGCCAGAGGACAAGTTGAGGGCCATCGACTCCTACTACGCATTCTGCCGCAGAGCGGATGACATCACCGACGGTGACTATGTCGATGTCTTCCCTGGAAGCCTTGGCGCGGACGATGAGGAGGCGGTCGAATACCGCAGAAGCCTAGAGGAGTTGACCGGTGACAAGAGCGTGCTGGATGCGCCGACCTACCGAGATAAGTTGGCGCAACTCTTCTTCTATCGCAAGAAATTGTCAACCGCCTACAATTCGCATGCCTCAACAGACCCCATCTTCATGGCCCTCAAGGACTCAGTCACCCGATTTGAAATCCCAAAGGAGTACCTCGACGACATGATTTCAGGCATGGAGGATGACCTCTACACCAACCGCTACCGCACCTTCGAAGACCTCTACCGCTACTGCTACAAAGTGGCCTCGACGGTCGGTCTGACCTGCATCGAGATTTACGGCTATGATGACCCTCGAGCGAAGGAATACGCTGAGTCGTGGGGCATCTTCATGCAACTCACCAACATTCTGCGCGATGTCCAAGAGGATGCGCTCGACAATCGTGTCTATCTGCCACTCGATGAGTTGGCTCGTCACGGCATCAAGGTGACCGAGTTGGCAGGCGACCTCTCCAATGACAAGCGCTGGCACGCCTTCGTGGCTGATTACATCGAGCGCGCTGAAGGCTACCGAGAGAAGGGACTCAAGTTGTTGCCGCTGCTCGACAGAAGGTCGCGCTATTCGCCAGCCGCTATGATGGCGTTCTACTCATTGATTCTCAAGAAGATCAAGAAGAAGGACGGCAATGTGTTCCACGGAACGATCAAGCTCACCAAGACTGAGAAAATGGCCTTGGCCGCGATAGTGTACACCAAACAACGGTTCCTTCGACTTTGAGGCGAAAGCCGCTGTGGGCCCTTTAGGGCGCAGCAAGCATCAAACAGGGAAAACATGGCGAACAAAACTGGAGGGGTGGAAAATGAGAGTCGCTGTGCTGCTGGCAGACCGCTGTCAACCCAAGAAGTGCAACGCCGAGTGCGAGGCGTTCTGCCCACCGAACCGGAACGGCATCGAGTGCATCGTGTTCGACCCGAAGAATGGCAAGGCAATCATCTCCGAGCCGCTCTGCATCGGTTGTGGAATCTGCATCCACAAGTGTCCCTTCGACGCCATCATCATCCAGAATCTGCCGAGCGAGTTGGAAACCGACATGATTCACAGGTATGGCCAGAACGGGTTTCGGCTGTTCCGGCTACCGGCACCAAGGGAGGAGCAGGTGGTAGGAATTCTCGGACAGAACGGCATGGGCAAGTCAACCGCCATCAACATCCTCTCGGGCACCCTCACCCCAAACCTCGGGGACTACAAAATCGAGGCCGCCGAATGGGACGACATTCTCTCCACCCTTCCCAAGGGCCAGCTCAGAGATTATCTCACGGAAGTGGCTGGAACCGGTGTGAGGGTTGCGGTTAAACCGCAGTACGTCGACCACATTCCAAAGGCGTTCAAGGGACAAGTGGGTGAACTTCTCTCTGGCGTCGATGAGCGAGGGGCGCTGGCCGAAGTGGCCGTGGACCTCGGAATCGACCATCTGTTTGAGCGGGAGTTGCCCAAGCTGTCTGGTGGTGAGTTGCAGCGGGTGGCGATTGCCGCAACGCTGCTCAAAGACGCTGACGTCTACTTCTTCGACGAACCATCATCCTATCTCGACATATTCGAGCGGATGCGAATCGTCAAAATCCTCCAGAAGTTGGCTGAAAATCATCGCGTCATCGTGATTGAGCACGACCTAGCGATTCTCGACGTGCTCTGTGACCTCGTTCACATCGTCTATGGAACCCGCGCCGCGTTCGGCATCTTCACGCCGCCGCGCGCCACTCGCACCGCCATCAACGCCTACCTCGACGGCTTCCTGAAGGAGGAGAATGTCCGAATCCGAGACAAGCCGATCTCATTCCAGCGCGGCCATACCCGGGCAGAGGGGATTGGAATGCCCATCCTTGAGTGGGGTGACCTTGAGAAAACCCTCGGAGAATTCACTTTGAAGACCGAGAAGGGCACTCTTCACGAGACGGAGGTGGTCGGAGTCGTCGGCCCGAACGGGACTGGAAAGACGACGCTGGCCCGAGTGTTCGCAGGCGAGTTGGAGATGGATGCAGGCTGGTGCACGATGGAGGCGAAGGTCTCCTACAAGCCTCAGCACATCACCGCCGAGTTCCCCGGAACCGTCCGCGAATGGCTCGACGCTGAAATTGGCAA
>CAZPJQ010000126.1:0-5479 GCA_964586945.1 uncultured Candidatus Poseidoniales archaeon | reverse complement strand
CGGGTGAACATCCTTGATGGCTTGATAACATCCGATGAGAAGATTCCTCAAGTTCTAACAGAAGAAGAGTGACCGAGGTGTTTGCTTGACAGTAGACGCGAGGACGATTTCGATTGCCCGTAGCATTGCGGTTTGGTCAGTAACCATAGTTTCGTTCATTTTGGTGAACATGGTGATAATCACTTATGCTAGGGATCCCTTTGACGGTCTCACTCGCGTTTGGCTTGTAACATCATTCTGTATCTCGTCGGTCGCAGCCATCGCCATCTACTCGGCAATGAAGATTGCTTTGGAATCCCGTGATCGAGTCATTATACTGATTCCGATTCTCACTAGTATTGCAGTCTGGTCAGCCACCCTAGTTTCGATCTATGTCGTCTACTCGCTGGTACTGACGCCAGTTGAAAACACTCCTGACGGGGTGACATTCGTATGGCGGGTAACAGCATTCTGCCTCGCTCTGGTAGCTGCAATCACCGTCTACTCCGCCATCAGGTTACTGCTAGACCCGCGGCAGCGAATCCTCGGCAGAATGGCGTTGCGAAATCTTCGTCGAAGGAAGCGCAACACCGCGCTGATCATCATCGGGCTGCTCGTCGGCTCAGCGATTGTATCGAGCAGTCTCGTGGTCGGCGACAGTCTAGATGCGACGCTGAGGGCAGAGTTCACCGAGGCGCTAGATGAGACTGACATCGTGATTCAGGGTACTGATGAGGCGGGTCAACCGCTTTGGTGGAACCAGACCCGCGCGCTCAATTTTGTTCAAGATATGGAGTCTGACCCCGACTTGGACGCCGTATCTGTCGGCATTAGGGTGGCGGTGTCGCTCAAGTCACCGATTCGCAGAACGGTCGAGCCGGCAGCGAACTGGCTCGCCATGGATGGTGAGTTACAGCAGACTGGCAGTTGGCGTCCGCTCGGTGGTGACGACGGCATCGAATACAGCGACATCGAGGAGGGCAAGGTGGTCGTCAACGAGGAGGCTGCAAAGCAGATGGAACTAACGGTCGGTGACATCGTGGAGGTGACTTGGACAGACATCAGCACCGGTGTCCTCAAGCGTCCGTCAGCCAACTTCACTGTTCAGGGAATCGTTTCAACTGAGGCGACCGGGTTCGTCAGCGGCGGCGACCCAGCCATCTTCACCGAACTCTCCCAAGCGCAGGAATTGATGGGGCGGGCTGGTGTGATCAACCGCCTGGCAATGTCAGCGACCGGCGGTCTACTCGACGCCCGCGCTGCCGAAAACCGTGTCCTTCCTCGCATCAATGCCACCTTCGACGAGGCTCTGCTCGGAATCGATGGCGGCCTCGAGGTCCCAACGATTCCCGACGAACTCTCCCTCGCCGTCCAACGCGTCACCGGCACCGGACTTCTCTCTGGCAGCGAAGTCGAAAGTCTGCGTGAGAACA
Source organism: uncultured Candidatus Poseidoniales archaeon (assembly GCA_964586945.1). GTDB lineage: Archaea > Thermoplasmatota > Poseidoniia > Poseidoniales > Thalassarchaeaceae > MGIIb-Q1. The sequence goes on along the minus strand of CAZPJQ010000126.1, from coordinate 4,067 downwards.
TCTCGAACCTGTCACCAGACTCACCAATCCTCGAGATGCTGATGTCACCACTCGCCGGAGTCAGTAAGGATGGGGTGAACCTGAGTGGAATCCTCAGTTCGGAGGTGAACGGTTTTGCGGTTGACGGAGTGGCTGATTGGTATGCTACACCGGCCGGGCTGTCGGTTCAGATGCGGGAGACTAGCCAATGGTTCCAGTGGGTGCCCAAGCACGGGACTGCCCACGCTCTCCTCGCCATCTCCTCTGTCGGTGACGGGGCTGTGCTCTCACTCCATTCCAACGGTGTTCGGCTCTCAGTGCTCAGTGAAGATGTCGCATCGCGCGACATATCTCTGCCTGCGGGAGAGGGCGACTTGGTTGACTTGGCGGTCGCCGAGGTCGACGGTTCGGGTATGGGAATCGGTTTGCGGATCACAGAGGATTCGGCTGTGCTGTTGTACGGCGAGCCATATGGCGAAGAGGAGATTTCCTGGGACGCGACGGGATTGAATCTCTCAACCCTGCCACAGCTCGATGACGGTGAGTTGGCAGTTGATGACGACCAGTTGCTGATTCGACTGTCGGGCTTGACGACCAGTCACACATGCTCGATTCCTCTCACACTTCTGGGAGGGCCTTCCCTCGCGTGCGCGTGGCAGCAGGACCCACCTGCAATCCGCCATCTTGTCGAGCTCGGTGGGGTGGCTTGGGACCAGAGTGGGCAAGACCTCGTCCATACGCTCAGCCGGCTGACATCGGTGAGCGGCTCGGCTCACGACCTCGGCCTACCGGCTGGTGACATCCTCGCCGTTGGTGGTGACGCGGTCTTGGTCGAAGGTGCAGGTCTCTACATCTTTGATGGCATCAACTTCGTGAACGGCACCTACCAGCCTCCGGCTGCTGCCGATGGCCGAACGGTCTGGTCTGACGACACCTACACGCTCGCGAGTGGGCCTAATGGCGCCTTCATCGTCGATGAGAACGGAGTTAGCGGGCGTCTTCCTTACCAGCATACGGTCGAAGGGGTGAGCAACGTTCCGCTGATTGCCTTGTCGATTACCGGCGGCGGCGGCCTATTGCCCGAACCCGCCGCCGGCGAGGTGATGCTGACCGCTTGGTCGGCGGCCGGCACAGCCCTCGTACCACCAACCAACCTCTCGCTGCTCGGACTTATGCCAGCCGCCCGCGGCTTTGACGAACCCCTCTTGCTCAACTACACGGCGGCGATTCCACCGCTCCCCTCACCACCCGGCCAACCCGGTCTCGACGACCTCTCGGTAGCCATCGTCAATGTCTCCGATGGAGAGGCGCTGCTGCTGATGGAGGAGCCGGTTCGAAGCAGTGTGATGGTGGCTGGACCGACACTGGCAGCTCCGGGAGCCTTCGACTCCATGGTGGAAAATGTCACCGCTTGGACAGATGAGATGACCACCGCCTCATCACTCGGATTCAATGTCATCCCGATGAAGACCGACATCCGCAAGGCGACCGAGGATGCCGGCTCGAGTTTCTCAGCGCTCTTCCTAATTTTCGGTTCGTTCGTAATCTTCGCCGGCATACTGCTCGTCATGAATCTCTTCGTGATGCTAGCCGACGAGCGCAAGTCGGAGATGGGCATGGTTCGGGCGCTCGGGATGCAGCGGGGCGATTTGCGAACGATGTTCGTCCTTGAAGGCTCGATTGTCGGCCTAATCTCAAGTGCTGTAGGCGCGGTTCTCGGCATTGGCGTTGCGCGCGCGCTGATGATATTCCTCGACAAGGCACTGTCCGAGAACTTCGGTGGGTCAATTCTCTTCGCTTGGGAGTGGCACAGCCTGCTAACCGGCTTCGCGACCGGTTTCATCGTCACCTGGCTGACCCTCTATGCAACTGCGATTTACATCTCAAGAATGAATGTCGTCGCCGCGATGCGCGACATCCCGACCCGACTGAAGGGCACACTTCCGTGGTGGACCATTCTGGTCAGCTTGCTGCTATTCGGAGCTGCACTCATCTGCGCAGTCCTCGCATTCCTCGTCGGCGACGCAGCAGATGGCTCGCGCTACGCATTCTGGCTGACCGGAGGATTCCTCTTCCTGCTAGGACTTGTCCCGCCACTCTTCTTTGTCCTCAACCTGATTCTTCCCGAGTCGGTCTCAATCAGGAACACCCGCTTCAGTCGTAAGATTGTGGTCCCACGGTTGGTAATGACGACTCTCGGCCTTGCGATGTTCGGTTGGGGTATCTGGACGGATCCGTTTAGGGCCGAAATGGAAGCGGGCGACTCCTCGTTCATCGTCCTCGGCCTCTTCCTCGTCAGTGCCGGCGTGCTCCTCCTCACAAGCCTTGCACCAATGTTCGCACGCGCCCTCGCCCGGGCAGGCTCCTCGCTCTCGAAGCGGGTTGCCTCAGTGCTACCAACCGCCCTAGCCTACCCTCTTGCAACACCGTTTCGAACTGCGATGACAATGGGAATGTTCAGTCTCGTGGTGTTCGCGGTGGTAGTCCTATCTGGATACTCTGCGATGTTCGGCAACTATCTCGGAGATATCGGTGAAAACGCCAAGGGAGAGTGGGAAATCGTCGCCTTTGGCGAGGCGGGGCTCGACGAGGACCGTTCACAGTGGGATTTGGGTGAGATCGACCCGATGTCATTCGACGCCGTCGCGGTCATCGAGACGGCCGTGGTCCAGACCTTCAGGTCGAACGAGGCAGACCCGGAAAACAAGTCGCAGTACACCACAATCAGAGGCTTCGATGTCAATTTCACCAACCATGGAGGGTTACCACTCCACTCTTGGTCACCGGACTTGGGGGAGACCCCGGAGTCGGTTTGGCAGAGGGTGCTCGAAAATGACACATTGGCGGTCATCGACTACCAGTTGGCGCAGGACGGCTGGCAGGGTGAGCGCGGCATCATGCATGAGGGCATGGGCTACAACATCGGTGATGCGATAGTGGTCAAGGATCCGTTCAATCCATACATCAATCACACCCTCTATGTGGCGGCCGTTTTGGAGGAGGAAAGCGGCTGGTTTGCCCACGGAATCAATGTAAACAAGGAGTTCACGCGAGAGAAATTCGATTCTGAGCCGGATTCCATCTGGTTTTCGCTGCCGGACGGGACTTCAATCGAGGAGGAGGAGAAGATTGCGAAAGAGTTGCAATACGCGCTAGTTGAAGAGGGCTATTTCGTCATCTCGATCAACGTCGTTTTCTTGAGCATTCAATCCTTCATTTATGCGATGTTCGGACTGCTCCAGGCGTTCCTCGCGCTGGGCCTTGCGGTGGGCATCGCTGGGCTCGGTGTGATCACCATCAGGAACGTCTCAGAACGACGCCACCAAACCGGAATACTGCGTGCCCTTGGGTTCCAGCGGGAGATGGTCGTTGCCGGCTACCTCGTCGAGCTGACTTGGATATCTCTTCTCGGCATCCTCAATGGGGCTGTTGTCGGCATCGGTTTCCACTACCAACTCTACGTCAAATATCTTCGAGATGAAGGGGCTGAATTCGTGCTTCCGTGGGAACAGATTTCCGGCATCATCCTCGGCGCCTATCTGCTGACTCTTTTGGCCACAACCTGGCCGGTGATGAGAGCCGCTTCGGTGCACCCAGCAGAGGCTTTGCGTGACATCGAATGATACAAAACTAATGCACCAAAAGCAATTCAGTTGTGCGTTTAGAATCGACGAACCTAACATTCTCTCACGCATAGTATAAATAGAGATTGAAAAGGTGGGGCCACCCCGTCAGTAGGAGGACTGTGACATGAAGAGAACGATGAGTCTGGTTCTGGCCTTGCTAATGCTAGTAAGCATCTTGGCCAGCATGAACCCAATTGAATTGAGTAATGAAGAAGTGGTCGATGATGCAGAAGGACGTGCAGCATACGAGGTAGTCCTCGTTGGTGCAATGGAGCCTAGGGCATCTTCGACCGACATGAATGGAAATGTGCGAAACGCATTGGAAGTTGGTGAGGAAATCAACTTCCGAGTGGTGGTCGAGAACAGTGGAGACAACGATGTCTCCGAGTTGTCCATCACCGTTGAGGTGGATGACGGCGTCGAGGTGACGCCGCTTCAAATCGATGCAGAGGACGGCGCCGT
>CAZPJQ010000125.1:0-5511 GCA_964586945.1 uncultured Candidatus Poseidoniales archaeon | reverse complement strand
AATCGCTGAGCGTCGTAGTCCCGACGCTCTGGACCTGATGCGGCAGGGCAAGATCAACCTCGTTCTAAACACGCCCAGCAAGAGTGGTGGGGCGGTTCTCGACGGGAACATGATGCGCCGATTAGCGGTCGAGTTGAACATCCCGTTCGTTACCACGATGTCAGGCGCGAAAATGGAAGTCGAAGCGATTGCAGCTGCCATCGACGGAATGCCTGAACCCCACCTGCTCCAAGTCAAATATCTTGACTGAACTCTAACTTCGGCGTCTCTGATTCCTATCGGGAATTGCAAAATTAGGATATATGATGTCCTCCATTGACGGGTGAGAACCATGAGCGAGAAGAAAGCAGGGCGGCTGTCCAAAGTTGCATCAGCGGTAGGTGGAGCGGGTAAGGCGGCAGCCAAGAGGAAGGCGAAACAAGCAGTGTCGACCGCTGCCAAACCACTCACAGATGCTGTTGCCGCAAAGGCCGAAGAGGTTGGTCAAAAGGCGGTCAAAGCAGTTGAGGAAAAAGCCACTGAGATGGTGAAGAACCAAATGAAGAAAGAGGCAAAGAAGAAATTCTTCGGAAAATGAAACCTTCTCAATCCCCGGAACTATCCCTTATTAGAATCTTAACTGAGACTATCAGCTCTGGTCTGAATCCTCGTCTTCTCTCTCGTCTTCGTCACAGTCCACTTCTTGTCGATTGTCGTCGTAACAGGTTTCATCTTCACGCTCGTCATCTTCGCACTCGACTTCATTACGATTTTCATCGTAGCAACGCTCATCTTCATCTTCACAATCAACCTCTTGTCGATTATCGTCGTAACAAGTGTCGCGGTCACGATCATCGTCGCGGTCGTCGGTCAAGCGGTGAAGCGATCTCCTCGCATTGTCCAAACAGCCAACAGAGAGTGAACTCATAACGAGAATTAGAGCCAACACCAAACACTTTGCCTTCATGGTGTGCCCTAAGTGGCACTAAGTATCAACATTACTGCAGAATTCTCAGCACTGGTCGTATGCCTCGATGATGTAGCGAGTGAAGGGAGATGTCCAAGCCAGTTCACTGAGCCCATCCTCGCCGTCGCTGGCATAGATTCTGACAACATCTTGGACTCTGACATTTCCCTCAGCGGAACGAGCGAGAATAGTCTTCGGTTTCAGCGCCTTTCCAGTACCGTGTGGGTCGAACACGACATCAAGTGCCTCCGCGAGGAACCAGTCCGGCTTCTCCTTCTTCTTGCCCTCGAACTTCTTGGAAACCTTTGGCCCCCCTCCAAACATCCCAGCCGCCTTGGACGGCTTCTTCTTGGCACCGCCAGTCGATGTCTTCTTCGCTGAGGCCTTCTGGGGGGTTGCAGCACCTCCTCTTGCCACCGCCTTCGACTTGTATTCCTTCTCCAACTCGGCCCGGACCTGCTCCTTGATGCGCGGCTCGATTTCCTTGATAATCTTCTTTTCATCGAGCCCATCTAGTTGCTCTTCTAACTCCTTGTTCTTGATTTCCAGCGCGTCCAGCGCCCCTACATAATGTGAAGCGACCTGGACGATTGACGCCTCCATCGCAGCCTGCGCCTGCAATTGCACGACTTCGGCGGAGTGTTCTCGCCATTTCTTCCACTGTAGGTGCGAGTGAGAGAGAATGTCGCTCCCACACTTAGGACAGAACGAACGTTTGGGAGGTTTGAGTACCGGAATTGCGCGCAGGTCTTCGTTTGTCAGTTCTGTTTCGTCAATTCCGCCGTGCGAAATATCGTGAATGTGGTGGCTCGCCTCCATTCCAAGATCCATCGCAGCGCGGAAAGTCGGGTCGGATATGTTGACCCGGCCGGTCATCACCATGCCCCACGCGTCTGTCGCCTGTGAAACGCTGGCTACCGCTGCCGCGGCTGCCGGACTGCTTACCATAGCGACCTTTGATTCCCCGCCTTCCGTCGCTACTGGAGCCGGCTTGGGTGCAGCCTCTTCCTCCTCTGCATCGTCTGCTGACGCCGCAATTCCGAGTTCTATCGGGTTTGAGCCATCCTCTACCTTCGCAATCAAGTCGAATTTGTCTGCCATCGAGAGATCATCTCGGGAGCGAATCGACTCCTTCAAAGCCTTCACATCGTGCCCCGTCGAGGTGATTGGGCCGTTGATTTCGTAGTCTTCACCACACTGTAAACAGAACTTTGAGGTCGCCTCCGTCGGCGTCTCACACTTCGGGCAGTAGACCGGCATCGGAGCCCTTCAGAAGCCCTCCCCATTTCAAGCATGATGCTCGCGGGTGTCCTACGCGCGCGATTCCGGGTATGAGTGAAAACCGCCAAATGGCAATAATATTCAATCTGTGAGGTGGTCAATCGCCTTCTTCACTTGAGCGATAACCTGCTCAGCACCCAACTCGTGGAACAGCGGTGCGAGCCGAGGCCCGAAGTCCTGGTCGAGGAAGACCCAGTAGAGGAGTTTGAACGCTTCACGAAGTTCAAGTCCGATATCCTCGCTTCTCGCCGTATCGCAGACAGCATCGTTGATGGTTTTCACCTCCCATTCGCAGCCACTAATACGAGGTTCCAACATCTTGAGATAATCCAGATGTTCCTCAGCAACGAGGAAATCGCTGGCCCCATCGGTGATTTCACTCTGAACGCGCAGCCTGAAGGGTTCTGGGAAGTGTTCTGAGGCCAACCATATCCGCATTCTTCGCAAACGGTCCTCCAATTCTCCTCCGGCTTCCACCGCAGACTCGATGAGCCCGCTCCCTTCGAGTGAAGCCCAGACATCCGCGTCTTCACTGCGAATCTGGGCCAACATTGCGATGTGCCTAAATGAAATCTTACGCGACTCGTAGTTGACCTCCGCGCACTCCTCCACCTGCGAGTAGAGCAAAGACGCCTTCTTGGTGATGAGAGCAGTCGATGCTCTCTTGCTGGTGTCGCTGTCAATCTCCGCCTCCATCTGCTGAATGTTGCTGAGCAGATTTCTATACTCCTCAGCGAGTTCGACGAGGGCCGAGCCGGTATCGAATTCGATGTGCTTGTTCGGCTTGTTGCGAGCAATTAGGAAGCGCAGAATTTCAGGTGGAACCAATTCCAGTGCGACGAGAGGGCCGACTGTGATTCCGCCGCTCGCAGACATGGCGCCAACTCCTCGCAGCAGTATCCACTCGTAGACAAGCGGTTCGGGCGGCTCGCTGCCAAACAGTTGCGCCAGAGGCCGCCCGGTCGAGTAACTGCCTCCAGAGGCGCCGTGGTCCTTTCCGAACGGTTCGAAGGTGATTCCCAAGGAGTGCCAGCGTGCGGGCCAGTCTAGTCTCCAGGGCAACTTCCCCTCCCCCTTACGCAGATCAGCGGAACCGGTTTCGCCGTGTGAGTCAGTCCAGTGGACATGGGGCCATTCGTATCCGGTGACCGTGACACCGTCAAGGCATCCCTGAGAGTCGAGTGGGTTGTAGGGGTGCCATCCCTCGGGCAACTCCCTTCCAGACTTACTCTCGATGATATCTCGGACTTCCGCAACATTCTCACACGCTATTCGAGCTGAATCTGCGAACTCGCCTTTTCGGTAACTATCCAGATTGTCGACGATTCGCGGTTCGACGCCGATTTGCTTCAACGCCTCCATGAAGGGGTCGAGGAAGTGGGCGGCGTAGGTGGTGCTCCCGTCACCGGGTTTGCCGTTCTCATCGGGGGCGGGAATTGATCCCAGTTGATGGCCGATGTACCTCTCGTATTCAGGGTCGAGGAAATCGTAGACCTTCCTAAGAGGGTCGGCGGAATCGACGATGAAGATGAATTCAGCATCCAAGCCTCTAGCGCGGCAGGCGCGGGCAATCATGTCTGCAGTCAGGATTTCCCTGAGATGACCTACGTGAAATTCACCTGACGGAGTGATGCCTGATGCAATCACATGCTTTTCGCCGCGCCTTGACAGGCGCTCCGCCATGACATTCGCCCAGTGCATGCGACCTACCTGCGAGTTCAGACGGAGACTGCCCTGATGATTCCGCGCAGCGGAACTCCTGCGATCTCGTTTTTCTCCGTCTTGTTAACGAGAACCATGCAAAGTGCTACATCTGCGCCTTCCGACTGCATCGACTCAATCACTCCTCGCATCGTTTCACCGGTGCTGAGTAGATCGTCAACGATGGCTATTCGCCTTCCGGCGACATTGGCGTACTTCTCCGAGAGTGCTCCGCCAGGGCCGTTCACGGCGCTCCGATAGATTGCGACATCTGTGCCGAGCTGTTCTGCGAGTGAGTGAGCGAAGAGGATTCCATTGAGGCTAATTCCCACGACGGTGTCAATTCCTTCCGGCACAGCCTCGTCGAGGATGTCAGCTAAAATCATCGAGATTGCATCGATTCGCTGCGGTCGAACTCCGATGGTTCGCCAGCCTATTCTGATATCCTCAGGCTTGCCCTCCGATGCGGAGGTACCCTGCAACCATTCGACAGTCATGGCGCTGATCGACAATTCGTCAGCGATTTGCATGTCGTTCAAGCCACGCTCACGCAGAGTGAGTACCTTCTCCCGAAGTTCATCGACGCTCAGTGCCATCACAAATCACTCGACCGTGGGCTCTCTATCAACCCACCGCCCTAAGGCGGTGTCAAGATGGTCAGAAGCGACCCGTACTGCCAAAGCCACCCTCGCCTCGCTCGGTATCGCTCAATTCCTCTTCGGACACCTCGATGAATTCAACTTGAGGCACTGGCGCGATGATCAGTTGTGCGATTCGCTCTCCGGAGGGAATCGTGTAGGACTCTCCCTCGCCTATCCAAGTGAGCAGCACCATCAACTCGCCGCGGTAGTCAGCATCGATGGTGCCAGGCGCATTCGGCAGAATCAGCCCTTTGGAGGCGAGTGAGGAGCGGGCCCTGACCTGTCCTTCGTAACCAGCCGGAATCGCCACCTTCAGTCCGGTGCGAACCCTGCTACTCGAGCCAGAACTCACCACGGTTTCCTGAAGCGCTCGCAAGTCCCAACCAGCGGCCAGTTGCGAGCCACGGGTCGGAGCCTCGGCACCATCTGCAATGCGCGTGAACTGCACCTTGACTGGCTCGCCCATCACTCAGCCCTCGCGCAACTGCCCCCTATTGATTGAACGGTGGGTTAAACAGGGAGTCGCGGGTGGGCCGCTTCGATGACAGACTTCGACTATGAGTCTCTGCTCGACCGAGCCCGCAAGAACATCCCCCGGGACATCTCGTCGTCCGCCCGTTGGAAGTTACCGGAACCGAAGGTGATGATTGAGGGCAGTCAGACGATTATCCGCAATTTTTCGGAGATTGTTGATATGATGGACCGAGACGGAAACCATGTCTATCATTTCTTGCAGAACGAACTCGGAACCTCGGGCAGCCGCGAGGAACATCGAGTCCTCCTCAAAGGCCGTATCCCGCCTAAGAGAATCAAGGAGAAACTCGGAAACTATGTCCGAACCTATGTGCTCTGCGACCAGTGCAACGCCCCCGACACACAGTTCATCAAAGAGGACCGAACCACCCTTCTCAAGTGCCAGGCTTGCGGTGCAACCCGCCCAGT
>CAZPJQ010000124.1:0-5523 GCA_964586945.1 uncultured Candidatus Poseidoniales archaeon | reverse complement strand
CTGTTCCACAAAGAGAAGGAGATGCATGTCTATGACGACTTCCTCGTCTTCCCAAAGACAGAGGACCTCAAGGATGCGTTCGTGAAGAGCAAGGTTCCCAAGATTTTCACTGGTGCAGTGAACATCCGACAGCCCGGACCCGGTTCAGAGTTCTACAACCTGAGAGAGTACATCGCCGGAGATCCGATGAAAGCAATCAACTGGGCGGCTTATGCACGCGCTGGGAAATTGATGGTCAACGAGAGGGAACGTGACGCGGTCAGCGACATCATCTTGATTCTCGACAGCAGAGCGGTCTCAGAGACCGGCCCCGTCAGCAGAAACTCACTGGTCTATGGGACGAGGGCGGCAGCATCACTCGCCTCCTTCTTCCTATCCCGACGTGACTCCGTCGGTCTTGTCGTATACGGAGATGAAGTCCTCTCGGTTGACCGGGACACAGGCAAGAAGCAACTGTATGTCATATTGACAAAGTTGGCTGGCGCGATGGCCCGTGGGGAGACGCCACTGCAGGTTGTGACAAACCGGATTCTCCCTCACATCAACAAGGGAAGCCCAATCATCATCCTCTCTTGCCTAGAAGACGACAGCACCATCGTCAATGCCGTCCGCGACTTGCGCTCACGTGACTTCGACACCACAGTACTCTCCCCCTCAAGTCTGGAATTCGAGTTCGACGCCCGTCGGCTCGACCGAACTGGTTACGAGGTCTTGAAGACCGAGCGTGACATTCTCATCAGTGAGTTGCGTGGACTTGGCGCCTTTGTCATGGACTGGGAGCCGGACATGTTGTTGGCTACTGCGCTCTCAGGGGCGCGAGGATTCTGAAATAGGAGGTGTGTTAGATGGCTATGAAAGGAGTATCCAGCGAAACGAGCCACCTCTACGACGGCAAGGTCGTAAGGGCTGCTGCTCCCAGCAGAAAGAAGCTCGCTGCTAAGATGACCAGTACCCATGAACTGCCTGATGATGCGATTCCTGAGGTTCACATCCCGACATTCGTTGAGAGTCTATTCGGCGGACCTCTAGTGCCGAAGATGAAGTTCCTTCCCGCTGACAAGATGGTGCAGACGCTGCAGATGTTATCTGGAGCGGTGATGATTATGCTCGGTGTTCTGACTTGGATTGTCACTCCAGTCTCGGGCACAGTTTGGTTCGCTGCTGCCGACTTGATAGGAGCAGAGTTCCTCGGTCTGGGCGTCCACCTTCTGATACTGCTCGTGGGGCTCGGCTGCGGCTTCTGGGGAATTTTCAGCCGCGACTCGAGATTTCTCCTCGCCTCCTATGTTCTTTTCATTCTGATCTCGCTGCGATTCGCCTCCAGCAAGGTGACTTTTGAGTGGGTTGAGTTTGACGACGGATTGATTCAGAAAGTAATGCTGGTCGCATACGCTGTTCTGCTCGTCATGTACATGGAACTCACAAATGGAGTCGTTAGATTCTCGATGTTGGACACCAGCATTCGAACTGGGGAAGTCTATGTGATGAATGTGAAGAAGGTGCTGAACAAGTACCACATCAGTCTGGTTGTGACCCCACTAATCGCCGCCGGAGTGGCCGCCATCACCCTGATGTTCAAAGATATCATCGCTGATTTTGTTGGGCTCTTTTCTGAAATCTCTGCAACTAGGCTAGACGAAAGCGTCGAGCTTGAGAGTGTCTACGGAGTTGCTCTAGGAACAATGATCGTGTTCCTCATCGTTGCAGTCGTATTCGCCGCGAATGTACCTGGGCGCATCCAAAAGATCCGCGAAAACGCAGATTGATGTTGGAATCCTAGCGTCGAGGAAAATCAGGCGCTCAGCAGATTTAGTTCACTTGCAAGCGCCGCCAAGGCGTCATGTGTGCGCTCGGCTGGGACCGTGAAATGCAATGCATGGTCCCGCTTTCCTTCGTCAAGAGGAGTGAGCAGTAGGTCGCTGGCGCGGCCTAGTGCGACGATTCTCTCCTCCACGGCGTCGTCAGCCCCTATGCCCTCTCCGACCAAACAGAGCAGGGCGATTGGTGGGCCAGATTCCGGGGTGGGTAGAGATGGGTGTTCCGAGAGTTGTCGCACCGCCCTTGATGCCGAGCGCTCCGAGACGAGGAAACGCGCTTCCCCAGGCTGCGCCCGCAGCGACCAAATCTGAATCTGACAGCGCTCCAACTCCGCTGTCGCATCGGCGACAACCTTCGCTACAGTCACAACTCCTGAGAGACGCATCGTTAGAGGGACCAGCCTTGGCAAGCACCCCACGGCCCGAACTTCGGGAGGGCCAGCGGAAATTTTCGGACCGATGCAACTTCCGAGGGAGGTGGGGTCGTGCAGGGGACGAAGCCGAAGAGGGATACCCCTAGAACGGAGTGGTTCGACCGCCAAATGGTGAAGCATCGGTTCGCTGAAGAGGGCGAGTTCTGACGCCTCGGTATACGACAGATAGGGTAGATTTCTCGATGGAAGAGACCAACGGGGAGCGAGCGCTAGCACGCCGGGAACATCCCGCCAAATCGTCACCTCCTGAGCGTTCAACACTGCTGCAAGTGAGGTCGCAGTCAAGTCTGAACCTCCCCTCCCAAGAAGTGAAACACCCTCCTCTGAGAGGCCATACCAACCGGTAACCACCGGCACCTCGGAGTGTGGGAGTGAGAGAGAGCTTGCCGTTTTCTCCAAGTCGATTTGCGGCTCCTCGGAAAATCTGTCGAGATGGATTCCAATCTGCTCAGCCCAAGCGGAGGCAGCATCGATTCCACATTCTGTGAGGGCTGCGGCGATTGCCACACTGCTCATTCGCTCGCCACAGGCAAGTGCTTCGGATTTGGTCGACTGAGTTTGGTCATCAAGATAAGTCTGCATCGCAATCAACAGCAGATTCTTCGCCTGATGGAAAATGTTGGCGAAGGGTTGCTCAACCAAAGTCGGAGAAAATTCGAGATGGGTCATCTCAATCGAGGTCACGAATGGTTCGATGGAATCTACGCCATCGCGACCCAACCGTTCCAGAATCCGGTCAGTGATACCGTGAAGCGCTGAGGCGACTACGATGACCTTTGCATCACCAGCCTCGATGATTCTACGAGCGATCGCTTCGATGTCAGATTGTCCTTTGAGACAGGAACCTCCGAACTTGTAGACGAGTGTCTCAGTCATCGCTCTCATCAACTCCGGCCATGGCCAAATCGGCCAATACTATGCGCGCTACTGACTCGACCACCGAGGCTGCCCGGGGGGCGAGCACCGGGTCGTGCCTTCCGGTGACCACGAGGGCCTCCTTCTGACCACTCGCCAAGTTGAGCGTCTGCTGTTCTTGAGGAATACTGCTCGGGGGCTTGAAGTGCACTTTCACGAACATGTCCGCCCCAGTTGCGATGCCTCCTAACGCACCATCTGCTCGACCTCCTTCCTGACGGGGCCCAGCAGTTGTTTCGACCCACGCGTCGTTGTGTTCGCTGCCTCGCATTCGGCTAGCCTCGAAACCTCGTCCGAACTCTACCGCTCGCGCCCCCGGAATCGCCATCAAGGCGTGTGCCAAAACGGGCTCGAGCCCGTCGAACCACGGCGAGCCGAAGCCGAGAGGGAGAGTTGAGATCCGCAATTCCACGACGCTGCCAATTGAATCACGCTGTTTACGAAGAGATTTGACCAAATCGACCATTTTCGTCGCCGCGACCTGATCGCGGCAACGGGTGTTCTCATAGTCCTCACCTTCACCTGATGGTAGCGTTTCAATCGGGTCAGAAACGATGTCTCCAATCGAGTGTACATGCGCTTCCACAGACCAGTCTCCTCGCTCCTCCAATGGTCTGCAGATGCTCGCTGCCGCGACAAGTCCAGCGGTGAGGCGAGCGCTGTTGCTCCCCCCACCTCTCGGGTCAGAGTGCCCTTTTGAGCGGACCATTTCAGGCAGGTCGGCGTGACCTGGACGAGGTTGTTCTGGAAGAAAGTCGTAAGCACTGGGCTTTGCATCTCGATTTCTGATGACCAGCAGGATTGGCCAACCTGTTGTGTGACCCTCGAAAAGCCCTGCGAGAATCTCACAATCGTCCGGTTCGCGGCGCTGCGAAGCGAGAATCCCCCCCGGCCGGCGAGTAGCCATATCCTCAGCCAGGCGGGCTGGGTCTATCTCGATGCCTGGAGGCATGCCTTCGATGAGCGCCCCAACAACCGCACCATGGCTTTCACCAAACAGGGTGACGACGAGGTTTTCCCCCAGACGCATTGACAAAGTAGCCCCCCCCTCACTCTTCTTCGGACCAGACGGCCGTTTCGATCATTGTGAATCCCCTCTGCTCGACTAAGTTTTTGATCCGGCGTGAGGTCGATTCATTGTGAGAAGGCAGGAAAGCGACTACTGCTGAGCCTGAACCTGTGATTCCCGCGGCCCTCGCCCCCCACACCATCAGGTCGTTTGCCACGCGGCGGCCGGGGGAATCACCCAACGCATTTGCAACTGCTCGGCCATTCTCGGTGAGGGCGACAAGCAGGCTCTCCTGTTCCATGGCAGTAATCGCCTTCTGAAACTGAGGGCCGGTGTTGGCAAAGCGACCCGGGTCAGGCAGTAACTCTCTTGGGCCCCGCAAGACGACGAGTACTATCCAATTCTCGGGATCTGGAAATGGTCCCTGCATCAGAATACCTTCAGCTGCTGGCAGATTTGGGTTGACCACCTTCCAACCGGGCTCGATCGCAGCCCACGCGTCGTCGATGCAACCAGTCAACGAGACACCGGATGCAAGTTGCGCCTGAGATGAGAGGTCGACGATGTCTGAATTTTCCAATTCGACTTTGCTCGCCTCACAAAGCGCCCTGAGTGCAGCGACACTGAGTGCAGCAGAACTCTTCAGACCGTGACCTACTGGAATAGAACTGCGAACCTGCCAGTGAAGATTCTCCGCCGGTTTCTCAAGACCAGCAGCCTCCCAAACCTCAACAACCGCATCAAGAACACCTGATGGGTCGTCAACCGGCTTTGTCGGCTCGTCATCACGCAGCCTCAGTCGGAGAGTTAAATTCAGGCCTAGTGAGGCCCCGTAACCAGCCCCTAGGGCGTGCAAAAGACTGCATGCTCCGTGGGCCGAACCCTCACCGATAACTGGCATTCACCTCTCCTCCACTTCACTTCCGATGAGCCGGCCCAAGTGCCTACCAGCCCCTCCGACAGAGCCGAGAACCAACTCCCCCGCTTGAATGTGCGTAATGGAAGGCGTCTCTTTAGAGACGCCGACCAAGCGAACTGTCTCGGCTTGTTGGAGGAAGATTTGACCTTCCACCTCATCACCCACAGAGCTGTTTTTCGTCCGGAATCGAGCGAGTAGTAATGGCCGCGGCTCAATTTTCAGCCGGCCGACTGCGACCGACCGAGAGCCAGAAATCGAAGTCACCAACACTTCGTCTCCTGCTTCCAATTCGCAGAGATATCGGGTCGAGCCGTCAGCGAGCAGAATGTAGGAATGGACCGGGCCGGCATTGACTCGGAACGGTCGCGGTGGGACGAAGTCCGATTCGATAGTTTCACCGTGCACGAGGCACAGCGCGTTTGAACTCGA
>CAZPJQ010000123.1:0-5625 GCA_964586945.1 uncultured Candidatus Poseidoniales archaeon | reverse complement strand
CTCTAAACTCCAAAATGTGCCGGTACTAGTTTGGTCAGTGATTGTCATTTGAAGGTCTTCTTCTGAAGACGAACCATCGTCCACTGGGTTGTATAAGAAAGTGAAGAAAGTGACATTTGCTACAATAATCGCAAATACAAAAATACCGAAAATCGAGAGAGCACCGCCACCACCTCCAGTCCTTGAAAAAGACTCAACAAAACATAACAGTACTAGGATGGCAATTGCTCCCAATTCGATGTAAAAAAGATATACCATTGTATTTTTTGTTTTCGCAGTTTCTTGGTATTCTAGTTGAAGTTCATCATTGTCTATTTCGCTGGTTGAGGAGTCTGTTGCCCCCATGTAGTCATAAGAATTCTTTTCAACACGTTTTTCGAGAAAATCATCAAATGACCACCGAATGTCAGCTTCTTCTCCGTCAATTTCGGTGATTTGAGTTGTCACTGAATACCAACTTGATTGAAACGAGAAAAATGCGGTGGCAGCAGAGAAAAGAAAAAAGAAAGCAGCGATGAGATATTTTGAATTTACATCTAGAGACTTTCTATCTGGCGCCAAGTAAACTGGACTAGTATAACCCGCCGAATACCCCGTGTCTGAAGAAAACCCAGCGTTCGCTGTTGTAGATTCCCCGCACGAGCCGCAGAAATTACCTCCATCTGATAATTTGGTGCCGCACCCCTCACAAAAAGCCATCAAGAGCGTCTTGATATATTTGTTATTTGAACATTATTGAGGGGTATATTTTACCGAACAGATTCAACTTTGTTTCTGGCGAACATAGTAGGAATAGTTCCCCGGCCAGACCTTGAGAGTCCCATCCCCGGGCAACTCCCAAATCGTGTCGCACACCTGGTCGAGGAACCAGCGGTCGTGACTGACCGCCATCAGTGCCCCATCATACGACTGCAGAGCAGCCTCAACAGCCGCCCGAGCATCAGCGTCGAGGTGGTTGGTAGGCTCGTCCAAGAGGAGCAGGTTCTTTTCTTCCAGAAGCAGTTTGAGCATCGCCACTCGAGCTCTCTCCCCACCACTCAACTTCTCCATCTCGGTCTTCACCATCGTCGGAGTGAACTGAAACTGCCCCAGCAGCGACCGCAGGTCACCGTAATCCATCTTGGGTTTGAGTTTCTGGATCTGTTGCTCCGGGGTCAGCGAGAAGTCGAGCGTTCTGTGGTCTTGGTGGAAGTATCCGACCTGAACGCCGGGGCGGATGTCAACCTCGCCGGAGTCTGCCTCAAGATCTCCCATAATCAGCCGCAAGAGGGTGGTCTTGCCAGCACCGTTCGGGCCGACCACCCCAATCTTCTGACCTCTCCCAACACTGGCGCGTACGCCTGAGAGTATCGGCCTCCCCAAACCCGGGAAGGTCAGTTCGGTGTTGACCAGGTCGAGGACCTCGAGGCTGCTCTTCTCTGTCGAGGTGAGGTCGAATTTGAGCGCTTTCCGCTTCTTCGGCTTGATGGTTCTTAGCCATTTCAACTCTTTTTGGGAACGCATTATCATGAAGTGTTTCTGAGAGATGGACTTGTCGTACTTGTTCGCTCTCTTCATCGACTGCATGGCTCCAGTAAGCCGTTTAATCTCCTTTTGAGTCTTCTCGATTCGGTCGTCGAGGGTCCTTAGAAAGAGTGCCTTCTGAGTGATGTGAGCGGAGTAGTTTCCCGGGTAACCTCGCACTGAGCCATCTTGAATTTCGAGGATGTTGTTGCAGACCCGGTCGAGGAAGTAGCGGTCGTGACTCACCAGCAGAAGTGCGCCTTCAAAACTGAGCAGGAATTTTTCCAACCACTCCAGCGTGTGGAGGTCGAGATGATTCGTCGGCTCGTCGAGTAGGAAGACGTCAATCTCACCCAGTCCGACCAGCTGCCGGGCCAACGCCACCTTCGCTCTCTCACCTCCTGAGAGTTTCGAGATGGGCATGTCCAATGGGTGGTGGGCGAGTTCCAGCGCCTTCAGAATCTCCTGCGCATGGCCCGCCGCATCGCCACCGCCGGAGCGGGCCATCACCGACTGCAGTTCCTGATAGCGATCCATCGAAGTCTGCCATTCTCCATCATAGAATGAGGGCTCAGCCATCTGCGCTTCGATGGCCGTGATCTCCTCTTCGATTTCGAGGAACTGACGGCCTCGCCGGTTGAGTTCCTCCTGTAGCGTGGCATCCTCCTCTATGTCACGCACCTGCGTGAGGAAGGCGATGCGTAGGGCAGGTGCGTAGGTGATTTTCCCAATATCCTGGTCGCGCTTCGAGATGATGTTCAGCAGCGTGGTCTTTCCAGAGCCGTTGTAGCCGACCACCCCAACCCTGTCACCATCTTCGATTCGGAGGTCAATTCCATCGAGAACGGCAACCGCGCCGAACGCCTTGTGGATGTCGTCCAGACGAATCAGTTCACGAGCCATCCAACCACTCCGATGAGGGTGGCCGGTGGCCAACCCTTGATGGCTTCACCGGTCCTTCGGTGGGGCATCAATATTGCTCGATAATCAATGTGGTGTGTGTCTCGACTACGGCTCCGTCGGGAGCGGTCAACCAGATTCTGTCGAGCAGTTCACGCAGGGTGTGAGTGTCATCGACCGATATGACGAGAAGCAGGTCGGCGTCCAAGCCGCCTCCGACCTCGTAGCAGGTGAGAACTCCGGCCCATGTGGCGAATTCACCGGCGAGTGTCCCGACCTCCGTGCCAGGGCCGAGTTTGCAGCGCACAAGGGCGGATAGGCCGACACCTCGCTCGATGACCGTGTAGCGCTGGATTGTCTCTTCCTCCAACTTGCGCATTCGGGTGCGGACGGTTCGCTCTGAGACTCCTACATCCTTGGCCAGATCGACATAGGATGTGCGGGCATTTTCTCGTAGTTTGTTCAGTAGGGCGCGGTCTGTTGCGTCGACGGTCATGAAGCAGCGCTTCCTAATATCGTATATGAATGCTCTTATTCGGTGCCCAAATAATAAGATTCTATCACTTTCTTACCGGAAACAGGAAACACTACACAAAATGCTGGATTCCTCACGCGCTCACACGAGAGGCGTTCAGGATATTGCTTAGAATAACCAAAAAAACCCCCCGCCGGGTTCAAATGGGCTGCGTGGTTCCGAAGTCCAATGCACACAGGTACAGAGTCGGCGTCGAGCCAACTTAGGGTGCAGGAATTCCTTGACGAAGTCAGTAACCAGAAGGAGTGCAAGGAGCACCTTCAGTGGTACAATGTAGATGTCGCGGCGATGCTCGAGGGGTGTTCCATCAAGGGGCACAGCATCAACCCGGAGAACGGTTCGGCAGTCATCTTCCTGAAGGAGAGCGTGGTCGTCTGTGACGCCAAGAAGGGGCGGCTTCAGCATTACCCGAGAGGGATGATCCACTGCTTTGTGGACGACAACCGACTGAAGGTCAGCGAGGCCGCCGACACTCTCTTTTCCGTCGAACTATTTTCGATTTCACCGCGCGAGGAGGAACTCTGCCATCTCCTCAGTTGTCAGCATGAACATGAGATTCCCGCTGCCCAGCAAGAAGTATCTCGCTGGCTAGGTTGGCTGAACGGTTGAGTGGGAATGTTCACAGCCCGGGTCATTTGACGCTTATTCAAGGCGATAATGATGTCAGGTACAATCTCAGATATCATCGGCCGGACGGTCATCGACAGTCGAGGCAATCCTACTGTCGAAGTCGATTGTCATGTTGACGGAAGGAGGGCTGGCAGGGCAATCGTCCCCAGTGGAGCGTCTACCGGTGCCTACGAGGCGTTGGAACTGCGTGACGGTGAAATGAGCCGCTGGGGCGGCAAAGGGGTCAGCAAGGCGCTTGCCAACGTCAACGGGCCCATTCGTGACCTGCTTCTTGGAATGAGTGTGGCTGACCAGAGTGCGCTCGATGCGGCGATGATTGAGGCCGACGGTACTCCTAACAAATCGGAGTTCGGCGCCAATGCGATTCTCGGTGCCAGCATGGCGAGTCTGCGCGCCTCAGCCAACTTGGCTGGAGTTCCTCTCTGGAAACACTTGGCGGACGGTGGGGCGGGAAGTGGCCGCGCTCCCACCTTGCCGGTTCCGATGATGAACATCCTCAACGGCGGCTCTCACGCGGTCAGCAATGTCGACATCCAGGAGTTCATGGTGGTCCCTCACGGCTTCGATGACTTTCCCACCGCACTGCGCGCAGGTGTGGAATGCTACCACGCTCTGAGAGGGGCGCTCAAGGAGGACGGGCTCCTCGGAGGGGTCGGGGACGAGGGTGGCTTCGCGCCCAATCTGCCAACCAACGGGCACGGGCTTTCCTACATGGTCCGAGCCATTGAGGGGGCGGGCTATTCGACCGACCAGATTGGAATCGCACTGGACTGTGCAGCCTCGGAGTTCTGCGAAGGTTCGGAATACCACATCGATGGGCAGGACATCACCGGTGAGGAGTTGGGCCAGCTCTATTCGGGTTGGCTCGACGACTATCCCATCATCTCAATTGAGGATGGCTTCGACGAGGACGACTGGGAGTCTTGGGCGCAGTTCACCAAGTTGGAGGGCCAGCGCTGCCAAATCGTTGGGGATGATGTCTTCGTCACCCAAGGGAGCCGCCTTCAGCGAGGCATTGAGGAGGAATCTGCAAACTCGATTCTCATCAAGCTCAACCAAATCGGCTCGGTAACCGAGACCCTTGACACGATGTCCGCGGCATGGGATGCAGATTTCACCACTGTTGTCAGCCATCGTTCGGGCGAGACAGAGGATGTCACCATCGCAGACTTCGCGGTGGGAACCGGGGCGGAGCAGATCAAGACCGGCGCCCCTTGTCGTTCCGACCGGGTTGCCAAGTACAACCAACTGCTCCGAATCAGTGAGCAACTCGACGGTTACGCGTCTCCATTCTGATTGCCGGGTGTAGGGTTATACCGTGGTTGGAGCAGAACCGATGTCGTGGAACCTCTCTACCTCGTAGCCGGCTCGCTCGTGGTTCTCTCCGGGGCAGCGATGCACTTTCTCGAAAATCGCAAGCCTCTGCACGAAGTTGACCGAAAGCGACAGTTCAGGTTCGACTTGGCCGTCATCTTAGCGACCGCGCTCGTGGTCGCCGCCATAATGCAGTTCCTAGTCACGAATTCAGTAACCTCAGCGCTTCACTCATCACTCGGACTCGGCTCCTCCGTGCTCTCTCTGCCGCTTTGGGTTCGGCTCACCTTGGCGTTGGTTGTGGGAGATTTGGGCTACTACCTCGTCCACCGGGCCATGCACTTCGACTGGCTCTGGCCGATGCACAGGTTCCACCACTCTACCATCGAGCTCTACTGGTTCTCCGGGCTTCGCACCTCTATGGCCAACTCCCTGTTGATTCGGATGCCCTACCTGTTCGCTCTGCACGCATTCGAGATTTCAGTAGAGGGAATTTTGGTAACGGGAATCATGCTGCTCATCGTCAATTTCTGGGTGCACGCCAACTTCGAGGTTCGACTCGGGCCGCTTGAGTGGCTGCTAATCACGCCGAGTTTCCATCGAGTCCATCATGTGACGGCTGAGGAGTTGGAGGGGCACAACTTCGGCAACATTTTGTCGGTTTGGGACCATCTGTTCGGCTCGGCGGTCTTCCCTAACGAGATGGAGAACAGGCTGGAAAAAGGATTCGAAGTCCCTGCCGA
>CAZPJQ010000122.1:5026-5707 GCA_964586945.1 uncultured Candidatus Poseidoniales archaeon | reverse complement strand
TGGCGAAGTCTGAAGCGCGCATTCACCTGCTTGAAGGGCTGCTCATCGTTGCAGAACACGGCCGCGACATCACTGACATCATCCGTGGTTGCGAGGACTATGCCGAGGTTCACATTAAACTCGCCAAGAAGTACAAGATGAGTGAGATTCAGACTAGGGCCGTCTACGATATGCCGCTTGGCAGGTTGACCAAACAGTCAGTCTCCAAGTTGAATGTAGAACAGGATGGTCTGAAGGTAGACATCAAGCGATACAACGAGATTCTGGCTAGCAGGGAAGAGATTCTCAACATCGTTATGGATGAGTTGCAAGCAGCTACCGACAAGCATGGTGACAAGCGACGAACCCACATTGACCCGATGCCGCTGTCGATGGACCGAGAGGACCTCATCGAAGAGAAGGCGATTGTCATCTCGCTCTCAGAAGACGACTACATTCGACACTTACCTGTGGAAGCTTTCCGAGTGCAGAACCGAGGCGGCCGAGGGGTCAAGGGCGTCACCACGAAATCAGAGGACGCTGCAAAGACGATTGTATCGTGCTTCAGCAAGGACCGGATTCTGATTTTCACCAACAAGCCGTTCGAAGTCGATGAAGGCCACCAACATCACGGACGGATGGATGGCCGGGTATACGGCATCAAGGCATGGGAAACTCCGCAGGCGAGTAGGCAGGCGAAGG
>CAZPJQ010000122.1:0-5016 GCA_964586945.1 uncultured Candidatus Poseidoniales archaeon | reverse complement strand
AAGGGCTCTCACATCAGAAATGTGCTACAGAGATTCCAACCAAACGAAATCATCGTCTCGATTCTGCCGATCAGTAAGGAGATGGAAGAGAACGCTGAGCAGTACTTCATCTTCTTCGCTACTAGAAATGGCAAGGTTAAGAAAACGCCACTCACCGACTTCCTGACCATCAACAAGCGAGGGAAGCGTGCGCTCATTCTCCCAGCAGGTGACCAGTTGGTCAGCATACGCCACGGCAGACAGGACGCAACAGTAGTTCTCATCTCAAACAAGGGAAGAGCGTGCCGCTTCCAGCCTTCGATGACGAAGGAGAGAGATGGCGTGGCAAATCAAATCCTCAAGCCATACGGGCGCAACACTCAGCCAAAGGTCGGCATCAAGTTGAACCGAAAGATCCCAGGCACCGAAGAAATCGAGTCGTTGGGCCACCTCGTTGGAATGATTGTCAGTGATGATGAAGACATCCGAGTTCTCACGATTTCAAAGTACGGAATGGCAAAGCGGACCCGACTAGGTTCCGGAGATATGGTGCCGAAACTCGATGCGGAGGGAAATCCCGTTCTCGATGATAATGGCGAGATTGAGAAGGTCAGAGATGGGTTTGCCCTGTCCAAGAACAGAGGGACTCAAGGTGCCACTGCGATGGGACTCCGCCTTACAGGGGTGCCACCCGGACAAGACAAAAAGCGTTGGCAGGCACTTTCCAAGAAGGAGAAGTTGGCGTGGCACAACGACAAATATCCTGAGAACCAACTGAAGACAGCACCCGCTCTTGAGAAATTGTGGCCCGGGGATGAAATCGTCAGAGTGCACCAGATTCCAGATGTCTCGGACCAAATCTTCCTATTGGCAGCATCTGGCATGATGATTCGATTCGCTGCCAACCAAACCGCTTCGTCCGGCCGCACAGCAAAGGGCACTTGGGTGATGGAGGTCCGTGACAAGGAGAATGGCGGATTCAACGATGAGATCATCTCCTCAGCGAGGTTGGACGCCGACCTGATCGACGAAGAGGACGAAGAACCAGCAGAAATCGTTGGTGGACAACCATCCTCAGAAGAGGAGTGACCACCACCTGCCGTAACATCTAGTAGAATCGATTCAACAAGTTGAGTTCGCCTACTCACGGTGGCGGCTTGTCTGGAGCGAGTGATGCCTTTGCTCGAGTCTGCTCCGTTTCCATAAGCGGCATCAGGTCGACTCCCTCCGGGGTGTCGCCCTTTCCAGCGTTGACGAACTTGGTGTGCAATACCACAGGTGCGGCAATTAGGCTTAGGAAGAGCCCGCAACAGAAGAGGGAGACCGTGAACTTGGGGAGGGTGAGCCTTTCCTCCGTCATGATGGTGAGGTCGACCGTGAAATTTCGGTGTGGTGGCGGTGTATCCGAGTCCCGCATGTTGTCCCACCCATCGATTACGATGTACATCCATTCAGTTTCTGGTTCTGCAAGGCCGAAGAAGGCTCCACTAGTCTCGTCGGCGTCGAGGCTTACCGTGAAGTCGAGCTGCCTCTTTCCCTCGTATGAGTGGACGTCGCGGTAGGGCATCCAAGCGACGATGTCTCTCCACTCTGGTGGAATCAGGTTGAGCATGTCGCGGTCTTCTAGCTCGCGAATCTCGAAATCTCGCATGTAGAAGTCCCAATCGTATTCCTGCAAGAGGTAGAAATCGACGAGTGGCGGCGGGAGATGAGTGCTCTCATTGTCTGAATGAACGACGAAGCAGAATGTGTAGCGGTAGCCGTAGGTGAGGTTCAGTCGGAGCCCGGAACTTGAGTCGTTGTCAACCAGGAAAGAGGAGTGGAAGTCGCTTCTGAGAGCTTTCAACTCGCTCGTGTTGTAGATGTTGTCACCCATCAATGCTGGGCCCCACCACCGTTGATCCTCCCACTCTTCGTCAAAATCACCGTCATTTCCCGAGAAGCCAACGGACAAGCCACTCATGTTGAAACTGTTCACCTGTTCGTGCCACTTAGCGGCAGTCGAAGAGTCGTAACTGCAGTCCGAGGCGGCCTTCGCCGAGCCCATGTTGAGTGGTTCTGGCAGGGTCAGGAGTAGTGGCATCACAAACAGGGCAGCGAGCAGAATCGAAGGTCGCGGGTCGCTTGTTCTCGCGCCGACTCTTGTCATTGTGGCCTCACCTGCGACGACGCGAGGTGACCGGACGCACATAACCCGATTCCTTGCTGCGCCGGTCATCCTTGGTCAGGTGCTTCGGCTTTGGTGGAGGGGCGTGGTGGTCCATGCCGAGCACACCGCCTTCGGTGACTACTTGCGAGACATCGTACGCATCCACCGCCTCCTGAGCGTCGATTTCAACCTCAGTAGGCTGTCGCATCACAATCCAACCGAGAACGAGCAGAAGCAGGAGTAGAACGCCGAGTAGAATTCCGCTGTCTTCCGCTTTTGGTAGCAGTGAGTCGAGACTGAAATCAGCGAGAGAATCGTCCTTCTCTGCCGGGTCTCTGATTCTGAGCGGATAGCCTTTCTCTACGCAGACTCCAATTCCTGTACAGACTTCCAAGATGACATAAATCTCTCCCGGAGTCGACCAGTTGACGAAGACGAAGCCGTCCTCTGACTGGGGTTGCCAATCGTTGGTGGTATCTCCATCATCGTCGCTGTCAATCCTGTCATCAATATCCCAGTTGAAGACTAGTGCATCGGCCCCGACGATTGAGTCCTCGCTGTCGTGGTCGTCGTCTGCGATACCATTGTGGTCGCTGTCGTTGGTCACATCGTCATCATACCACGCACTCATTCCTAGGAGGCCGTCATGGTCGATGGCTGAGCCGCCCAGCAGATAGTCAAATCCGGAGTACACTGCCTCTTCAAACGGTGTGCTCGTCACGATTTCGGGAGCCTGTGAAACGACGACATCCCTTGTCGAATGATTGACATCTCCGGTTCCGAAGCCGTCGCGTAGGGTGAGGGTCACAGTATAGGATCCCGGCGTACTGTAGGTGTGCCAGGTGTTTGGTGAATTGACGAGAGGCGAGCCATCCCCAAAGTCCCAGCTGTACTGCGTGATTCCATTCCAATTGGGGTCACTCTCATCGAGAGGAACATCCATTCCCACGAACTCCACATCTCCGTCCCTGCTACCTGTCGAGTCGAAGCGCAACCAAGTCCCTGGTGCTGCAAAGAGTGCCCCTGTGTTGGTGAAGGTGTGCCGCCAGTCGAATTGGCTGAGGTCATCGCTGGGTGCGGTTATGGGCGCTCCAGTTGTCGCATCCCGCCCCTCATAGATGGTCATCTGCGGGAGCGGCAGCGGATTGGCAATCTCGATGATATACGACTTGGGGAGAGATGCGCGCCCCAACTCATCGATTACCACCAGTTGCACGGAGTGGGTGCCCGGAGTGGTGAAAGTGTGGACGATTGCAGTCTGGTTGACGATGGTCTGGTTGAGGTCGGAGAGAGTCCAGATCGTCGTCATGTTACCTGAGTTTCCATCCGGGTCAAACGACTGGCTTTGGAAGGAGTAAGGGGTCGCTGTATCACCATCGTCCGGGCGAGCGAAAAGTGCCACAGGTCGCTGATTGTTGACGGTGATTTGTATGATTGCCACCGAGGTGTTTCCATCGTTGTCAGTAGCAATCAAAGTGATGTTCTTGACGCCCTGAGTTCGCCACGCCGGAGTTGGATTCTCATCGCTTGAGGTGGTGCTGGTGAAAGAATCCGCCATCGAAATCGTACCACCATCGAGATTCACCCCTTCGGTGAAAATCCACTGCCAGGTGTCGATGCTTCCGTCGTCGTCGGTGAATACGGTCGGCATCGGCAGAGGGGTCAGTGTATCGACTTCGAGAGGCAGGTCGAAAATCTGCCTTGGTACGCGGTTGAGAATGAGGATGATGAGGCTTTGATTGACCGTGTGGGTGCCATCACTGACGGTCAGGGTGAGGGTGTAGAAGGTCCCATTCGAGGAACCATTACTCCAATCATGGGCGGCGCTGAGATAGCCGATCCCACCTTCATTCGTGCCATCGCCCCAGTCCCATTGGAAGTCGAGGTATTCGTCAGGCACATTGTCCTCCGTGAGATGAGCCCCAAACATCACCATCTGGGATGTGAGCAGCGTGATGCCGCCCTGTACCTCCTGCCCATCAACGCTGATCTTGATGTCAGGAATGATGGAATCTGTGATGTTCATCGACCATGTCTGTGGCTCACTCTCCGCGCCTCCGATGTCGGTCACGACCAATGTCGCGTTGAATTCTCCAACTGCGGTATAGGCGCGGCTCGGTGTGCGGAGCCACGACTGGCCACCATCACCGAAGTCCCACAGGTAGGCTGTTGGTGATGCGTTGTTGGAAAACGATTGATTGTTGCTCGAAAATCCCCAAATGTCGTAGCCAGCTCCATTGAACTGAATCGGCAACCACGTTTGGGAGGTGTTGGAGGAGAGCGAGCCGGTGGAGATGGGGGCCATGTTGTAGGTGGTGGTCGGAAGTGTCAGCACCGCGGCGTTGTCAACCGGATTTCCAATCTGGTCGAACATCTGTGCATAGAGCTGCCAGTCCCCGTCCATCGGCGGGGTGAACCATACCGAGCGGTTCACCGTCGAACCTTGGCCGGCACCAACCGAGATGGTCATCGTATCGTAGAGCGTGTTGTTGTTGAACGCCTTCACTTCGATGTCGAGTATTTCCCAAAAGGCGGTGGAATTGACCTCAAGAGTCCACTCCATCGTGTCCGGTAGCGTGTCGTTGTCTCGGTCGTGGAGTCGAAGGGTCTGCTGGTTGATGGTGGCAGGTTGCGAGATGAGTGTTGCGTAGATGTCAATCGTAGCGGTTGGGTAAATTGCCGGCTGTCCTCCCGGCCAGCCGCAATTCGCCATTGCGTAGTCACAGTCGTCGACCAGACTCTCGTACCAGGTTACGACATAGACATCATCCGAGATGTTACCAAATCCGGTCACTAGACCGGTCGCGGTCCCGCCGTTGAAGATGAGTGGCTCACTGGTCCAAGCGCCGGTCGCTATCTCTCGGTAGACCAGCCGGCCTCCAAAGTTG
>CAZPJQ010000121.1:5266-5712 GCA_964586945.1 uncultured Candidatus Poseidoniales archaeon | reverse complement strand
CTCCCCCGTGAGAGAGCGTGGCTCTCCTCAATGCTGGCAGGCGGACTGCTCTTCGGCAGCACCATTCTCATCACCGGTTGGCTCTGGGGGGTTCCGGCGCTTGTCGGCTGGGCGCAGAAATCGTCGCTCGTCGAGGGGGTCGGTGCACAATACGATGTCGTGGCAATTTTCCAGATGGCACTTGCAGCCAGTTGGTTCGTTCTCATCGCCTTCATGCTCACTCTTGCACTGGTCCTCGGCCGAGCCTTCGCACTCATCGGAGATGATCCGTTCGACCCGTTCCGACTTCGCCTCCATTTCGTCGCCGCGTTCTTCCTCTATGTGGTGACTCCACCAGCCTTTCAGGGGATTTTTCTCCCCGCCCTCATCACCCTTGCACTCGGCGCAGAGTGGTTTGCTGACCGGACACCTGCCGCCCACCGCCCGCGCGGCCGAGCCGCTTCGCC
>CAZPJQ010000121.1:0-5256 GCA_964586945.1 uncultured Candidatus Poseidoniales archaeon | reverse complement strand
GGTACTCGATGGTGCTGGCAGTGAGCGCCGCATTCTGTTCGTGGACTGTTCCTGCCAAGGGGTCTGCCATCGGGTCGATGAGAACTCGTTGGCTGGGAACATCGGAGTCCTTCGCCTGAACGCTCTATGCCTCGAAATAGAGGAACAGGAGACACTCGCCGACAGGATTCAACGGGAGCGTGTGGATTCTATTGTCATAGGCGGCTGTGACGGATCTCCATTACCATACTCAGTCAAGCAGTCGTTGAATGTGGCTGAGTGCGAGTTGACGGGACTCAACCGACTATCCGGGCCGCTGGCAGGCCCCGGAAGTGGTGTTCTTCAGGAGTGGGCTGACCGACTAGACCTAGCCCGCGCCTCCCGTCCGTGGTCGAAGGATGCTGCCAGGCGCGCCCAACTGCAACTGCTAGGGGAGGTACCTCATGGCCTATCGGCACTATTGGTTACTGAGGCCGATTCGCTTCCTTGGGGTACTCGACCTCAGAGAGGTGAGGTACTACTTACTGGTTCAAACCAAATCGATGATTCTCTCATCTCTACTGTAGAGGCGGCCGGAATCAGACTGCGCGTCCTATGAAGTCGTGTTCAGCACCAACTTTGATGTCACATCGGGGATTCATTGAAGGCCCACGCGCGTGAGGGAATAGGCATGAGAGCCCGCTACGCTGTGCCTGTGGCGCTGCTGATTCTCGCCGGAGGCTGGTGGATTAGCGAGGAGCCCAGTAGACTGGGCCCGGTCTTTGAGTTCCTAGATGACCAAATCCAGAAACCCGAACTGAATGCGCCCGTCGTTCAGATGCAGGTGGATGAGCGCTGGTTGGTCGTAGTTGTCGATTTCACAAACGCACCCGAAACAGGATTTCGAAATGTAGAGCGGGCGAATACCCTTCTGATGGGGACGAACGGAGCTGATGACTACATCTCCGAAACGACCGGTGGAGTCTCCTCCCTCACCGTCACCGTCCAACCAGATGTCTACCACGCCTCCTTCCCGGACAGCCACTGGGGTGCCGACACTGGAGGAATCAGAGATAGCGGAGCAGAGGGCTCTGATGGCCCGGCCGGACTGGCCGCATCAGTCATCAAGAACGCCTTGGTCGGTGTTGATCTAACTCCATTTGACCTCAATTCTGATGGCTGGGTCGACCGCTTCCTGATTCTCCACACTGGCGAGGCGCAGGAAGATGCGGGCGGCTCGAACAAGATTTGGAGCCACTTCGGGCCGCTGATGGAAACTGTCGAAATCGGTGACTACAAGTTCGACCACTACACCATTACTGGTTTTGATTCCGGTCTTGGCACCATCACCCACGAAATGTTGCACCAGATGGGTGCCCTCGACCTCTACGATGTGCACGGGGAGGGGTCTGGCGAGGACTGGAACGGTGTAGGTGACTGGGACCTCATGGCGAGTGGCAACTGGAACGGTGTGAACGGCAACAGCCCTGCACTGCCCACACTGGCGACAATGGAACTCATCGGAGTCAACCGGGCGACAGAGATAGAAATGTCCGCAACCACTCCACAGGGCCAATCCTACCAACTGGAGCCCATCTCGAATGGCGGTCAAGGGCTGGTCATCCAAATCTCACCGAGTGAACGGGTTTGGATGTCATTCCGGGGCGATGTCGGGTTTGATTCAGAGCTACCCGGGCACGGTCTTTTGGTGACCGTTCAGGACACCTCTGTCGGCAACGCAGAGCAGAATTTGGTGAACACCCATCCCGACAACGCCTGGCTCTATGTCTTGGAGGCAGATGGTGACGGCGGGCTTCTCGACGGCTCAGACGAGGGTGAAGAGGGTGATGTCTTCGGCGAGGGTGACTTGTTCGGCGCCGAGGGGCGAATCATCTTCGACCATCATGGGCGAAAGGTGCAGTGGACCGCTGAGGTCACTGATGTGCAATCGCGCTCCCTAAGCCTGACCATCACGAGCGCTGGTGCCCCCACCTTCTCTGTGCTTCCTCTTCACGGACCGATTCAACTACTACCGGAGGAGAAAGTCACCATGGAGTGGACCACATCCGTCGGATGCACACCGGAGGTTGATCTGTTCTCCTCCGACGGGCGCACTGTCACCGGCCTCTCCGATGCGACGCCCCTCTCTGCCGGGGAGAGTTCGACGCGAGCGATTCTGTGGGACACTGTTGGAAGCGCCGGGACATCTGGCCGATTGATTGGCAATGCATCGTGCGGCGATGGAGCGAAGGTGGCACTTGACATCGATTTCTTCGTCATTGGACTGCGCTTGACATCGGACACCTACAACGCTGACATACCGTATGAAGGGATGAGTTACATCGAGGTTCCTCTCAAGTTTGATGGTCTTGGCAACAGGGAATATGAGGTGCGGTTGGATGGACCACTTGAGCGAATCTCAACCACCTCAGGAACCCAGACTCTCTCTGATGGTTCAATCGTGAACCTCTCTGTCGATCCAGATGGGCTACTCGTTCCCGGCATGCTCGCCTCGGGCCAAATCATTCTACGAGATGCGGATGGTCTTGAACAATCGATGACGGTGATTCTCACTGCCGAGCAGTTTGAGCAGGGCGGGGAGATAGTACGCTTTTTCTCAGACCCCTCCAACATCATCCTAGTGATGGCCGGAATGCTCGCTCTCTCTGTACTGCTTGGGATTTCGGGGGAGAAAAAGTCACGCATCTCAAGAATGAAGGATGCGGCTAGACGAAAGGTGAACATCGACAAGATACCAAAGGTGAAGGGGGAGAACTATTCTCCAGCCGGCGGACCATCTAGGCCATCTGGTCCGAGCGCAGAGTACACCGTTTCCGGTGTCACCCCTTCGAACCTACAGGAGGATGTGAGTCAGGAGTCGAGAGTAGAGATGCGTCCTGCGGGCCCTCAGCCGAGTAGTGGTTTCAGCGACCCAAACGCGATTCCAGATTTGGATGACCAGTGAGGGGAATGGCGCTTGTGGCCGGTTCTTAAATCAAGTAAGTTAGAACTGACTAGGTATGGCGAAAGCCACTCCAACGTCCATTGGCGGGTGGGCGAACCAACCCGAGATAGTGCCATTTCTCTTCGTGGTTGAAGCCGCACAGCCAGGTCTTGTTGACTCCAGTCGCCAATCTCGCAGAGAGGCAGGCTTGAGCCCAATCGGTTGGAGCGAGCCATTCGGGCTGTAGCAACCAGGGAGCGTGATCCTCACCGATCGGTCCGTCGTAGAGTCGCCAGCGAGTTCCGTACTTGAAGCCCGGTCGAGGTAGCAGACCCCTCCCGAGGACATCTCGGAGGAGGCTGGTCGTGCCAGCGCCATCCTCATCCCCTCTGAGAAGCAGGACCTCGTCTCGGTCCACCCATGTCCCCTCTGGGACAGGGGCCCCAATCTGTTTCGCCATCTCACTCTCACCCGACAGCAGGGCCCCTGACGAACCATCCTCGACTAGCGAGTTGAGATACTGATGCAACTCTGTTTCATCAAACCCCTTCAATGTACCTTTAGGGTCACACACCTTCACTCTATAGGTGGTTACCCCCATTTCATCGTCTACAATCAGAACCTCAGGGATTCTCCCAAGGGCACCGACTTCACTCGCCCACCGGTGGAGGCTAAGCCAGTCGATCGGCTCGTCATCTCGGACCCAGATTACTTCTGACTTCGGCTCGTTCTTACGCACCTTGTCATTTCGTGACCAGCGGAACGCCCAAGTTCCATCAGAGACGATTTGGTCCTTCGCCAAGTGAGGTATGTTGTGTGATAGGACCACCTTCTCTCCAGGGACTCTCATAGCCTCCAAGGCAGCGGTTTCGTGTAGCAAGCCATTCCTCTCGCTAGCCCGCTCCTTTAGCCACCCATCGGTCAATTTCAGGTGCCTATGGCGGGAGCAGAAGAGAACCTCGGCGTCGCTAAGAAGTAGGTTGTTGTTAGTGAGTGGCCGACCCAAGGTGGACTTGTCATGGAGTCGCTGAGCAGCCGGCCCATCGAGCACCCACCCCTCGTCAATAGGGGTGCAGGGTCCAATGCCAGACGATTCGGCCATGTCTCTTCGTCCCGCCCTTCTGTCTTGAGCCCATCGGCCTATCCTTGGCATCGTGTCAGGACTCAACCGACAGCCACGAATGTGTTTTGACGGGTTCTTTGCCAAATTTGCCTTTGTCAGCCGTCAGCCTTGATAGGCTGAAGTGGTTTCACAGGGTGAGGCGAATGGCGACACGGGGCAGACTCGGCGACCAGTGGGGATGTGAGTAGAATGGCGACGCCGGGTAGACTGGGAGACTTCACAGTGGAGCAACGGGTGCTCCTCCATCTCTCAGATCATCCGCTGCAACGGTCAGAATGGGAGGGCAAACACGAGCAGACCCAAGCTGGTATTAGCGAGGCAGTCGGCGTCGCCCGCAAGCATCTGCCTCGTACCCTCAAAAGACTCCTCAGTGCCGTCTGTGTCGAGCAAGAAACTCGCCATGTGCCTGGCGCCCGCCAGCGCTGCAGAGTCTATGGCCTGACTTCATCAGGCATCGCAGCGGCGCAGCCGCTGCGTGACTCAATAGTCGATAGAACCGTTCTCACCGAAGGCGGTGAAACCACAATCGGCGCAATTGCCGGTCATGAAATGCCACTGCTCGCTGTGCTCTCACGCATTGATTCCTCTGGAAGGTACGGCCCCGAACTCGCTGAACTCGAAATGGCGGAGGACTGCGATGGAGAGGCGCTCTACAGGAGAATTCTGCACCGCGCATGGAACGACGGCAAGTTGACCAGCACGGAGAGGAGCATGCTCGACGACCTAGCAATGCACCTTGGTCTGGAGCCCGACAGATCCGACGAAATCGAAAAGGAGGTGATGGCCGAGAGGGCTGATTCGAACGACCAACACATTCCGATTTTCCTTGAGGTGCTCGAATGCGCTTGGCAGGACGGCGAGATTTCTGAAGAAGAACAGGCGATGCTCGACTCGTTAGCCATCTCTCTCGGGCTGGGTTCAGAGAGGGCGAGAACAGTTCAGGCAGACTGGATTTCCGAACATTCGTGAGTCATTTTGGCAGCGGTTGTTTGATTTGGATGAGGCAACTCGCCACAGCCACGGGGGGATGTCATGCCTGTTGTAGACGAGGTCGTGCAGGCAGAAATCGAGATGCTTCGCTCGCTGAGGGTGATGGTGGATTCACCTTCGTCAAACAGTGTCATTCTGATGGGTGATGTGATTCTCGACCGCTACTTCCACGGTTGGGCAAACCACCTCAACGCCTTCGCGCCTTCGCCTTTGGTCAAGGTCATCCGCACTAACGAAAGTG
>CAZPJQ010000120.1:0-5740 GCA_964586945.1 uncultured Candidatus Poseidoniales archaeon | reverse complement strand
ACGAATCTTGGATTCTGATGCAGACAGGTCCGATTGTGTAGAAGCCGCGCAATGGGCATTCGACCGTGTATTCGATCAGTGTCTCTCGGCGTGGGCCGAGTTCCATCAGAATGTAGTTGGCGCCCTTTTTGATGCGCATGACCTCAGGGAGGCTATCTCTTACCTCGAGAACCTTTGAGAGAGGTGAATGGTTCTGGACTCGTAGAGTTACATCGACTTCGCCATCCTCAAAGACACGCGCCGAACTGAGTTTCCGCATTGCTGAAAGCCGGCTGAGAGAGACCCCCGCCTCCTCCTCTGTCCGTTCTTCCATCCTGCGTCCACTCGCTGCCACATCGGCGTGCGAGGCGCGCAGCGCTGCCCAGGTCAGGAACGAGAGCAGCACGACCGCGACGGTCACGAGTTGGTGGTTTCGCAAAGTGAGGCCGAGCAAATAGAGCGCTATCGCTAGGCTCCCAAACATGGCGGATTTACGACTCCATGCCATCGCTCAACATCCTCCTCCGCGGGTTCGATTACCTCGTTCCCGCCTCAGACCGTCGGTACTGGTACTTGGGTGAGGATGCCTTGAATGACCTCTTCGTTCTCAAGTCCCTTAATTTGGTGCTCTGGCTTTAGGATGAGCCTGTGGCTGAGTGCAAGAGTTGCAATCGACTTGACATCATCCGGCGTCACGAAGTCGCGTCCACGCATCGCTGCTGCGGCCCTACCGGTCTTGAGCAGTGCTTGTGAACCACGGGGTGATGAGCCGACGAGGACTCTTGGGTCCTCACGGGTCCGAGCAACAATCTCAACCATGTACATGCGTATTGCAGGGTCAACATAGACATCTTCAATCGCTTGCTGCATCGCAATGACTCGCTGTGGGTCGGTAATGACTTCAACATCCACGGCGTCCTTCTTCCTCAGAATACGGCGGGCAAGGATCTCGTCCTCATCCGCTCGGTCGGGGTAGCCGACGCTCATCTTGAACATGAATCGGTCAAGTTGCGCTTCAGGTAGTGGGTAGGTACCCTCCTGCTCCACAGGGTTCTGGGTCGCCATCGTCAGGAACGGCGAAGGCAGTTTGTGGGTCACAGTACCAATGGTCACTTGCTTCTCCTGCATCGCCTCAAGAAGAGCGGCCTGCGTCTTGGGTGGCGCACGGTTAATCTCGTCAGAAAGCAACAGGTTGCAGAAGATGGGCCCTGGCTTGAAGGTAAATTCTCCCTTCTTGGCATCGTAGATGTTTGTGCCGGTGATGTCAGCGGGTAGCAAGTCAGGCGTGAATGATACACGCTTGAAGTCGCAACCTAGGGCATCGGCGAAGGTGTTCGTCATCAAAGTCTTGGCTAGTCCGGGGTAATCCTCGAACAACAGGTTGCCGTTCGCGAGGATGTCGACCAACACATTGTCGATCACGTGCGCCTTGCCGATGATGACCTTTTGGATTTCAGCGCTAATCGCTTGTCCAATCGCTCCAACAGCGGCGAGTCGCTCCTTTACCTCAGGGCTACTCTGGTGTTTGGGTGCAGCTGCTTGCTCATAGCCCGCCTGCACTGCTGGTGCGGCTGCGGCTGCGGCGGGAGGCGGCGGCGGTGCTGCTGCTCCTGCGGCTGGGTTCGTTCCGGGTGGGGGGGGTGGTGCTTGTACCATTTTTTCATTTCTCCATTTTTTCTCTATTTCTTACCCCAGCGCCGAATGGTCTGTAGCAGTTCTCGTTGCTTCTCTGGGGAGTAGGATACATTCTGCGAATAGGCTAACTCAACTAGCCTCGGGTCGCCAATCATTGATTGAACCTCCGCTGGCGTCTTCACTGCCATTTCGTCGCGCGTGAGGTCGTAGAATATGCGAACCTTGGTCATCAAAGCCTCCCTCATGCGCTGCTTGTAAGTAGAAGTGTCAATCTTGTTCGGACGCTCTCTGAAGCGTGTCAAATCGAACACATGTCGCCAGTTCTCCTTCTCGGGAACGACCATGATTGCGACCAAGAGGAGTAGAAGCAGGTTGAGCACGATGAGCCACTTCAGGAAGTCGTCACTGGTCAGCAGGACGAGTGTGCTCATAGTCTCAGTGAATGGATTGGCGAGGGCGCTCGTGACGTGGCGGCTCTCATCGAACACGATGCGGAACTCATCGTTCTTGAGTCGGATGCTGTAGGGTAGCATCTCATTGTCGAACTCCATTATATCCCGTATTAGCCCGGAGAAGTATACCTCGTTGCCCTTCCACGCATTGTCACCTGCCAGATGCCGTTGCCAGCATTCAGTCGACTCCATGTCGCAGTCAGATTTGACATCTGTATCCGCCGCTCTAGCAGCGGTCCAGAAGCGGTTTGAGAGTGTCTCTTCGTCTGAAATGAAAACGATTGAGCCGGTAGCGTCGAGGCTGCCGTATGAAGAGCCATCAGAATCTGCAATTCTGCGCTCGTCGAATACCTCGATACCAGGGTAATCAATTCTGAGAATGAGAGAGAGGTTGGAGAGTGGGTTCTGGTATTCGTCACAACTCTGAGATCCAATCCTGTCGATACAAGCGCTGACGCTCGCCATCGATAGGACACTAACATCACGGCGCTGGTAATCATCGTGGTTTGGGTCATCGGTATCGACCGATTCCCACCGCATGGCAGTAGGCGCCTTGAACATCACAGGGATTCTGCAGTCGT
Organism: uncultured Candidatus Poseidoniales archaeon; assembly: GCA_964586945.1. Classification (GTDB taxonomy): domain Archaea; phylum Thermoplasmatota; class Poseidoniia; order Poseidoniales; family Thalassarchaeaceae; genus MGIIb-Q1. The sequence continues at coordinate 3,093 of CAZPJQ010000120.1, read as the reverse complement.
CGAGCGCATCGGAACCCTCGTTGAGCATCTCGGGTGTGCAGCCAGTGGGGTTCACGCCGAGTTGTTCATTCGATTGAATGTCGGTTCGGATAGAAGCGATGCCCCAAACATTGGTCGGATTCTCAGCACTCGGATTACCGTCATCGTCGTAGGTTCGCCAATTTTGGTCTTCGTCTAGAAGAGGGTCACCGAAGAAGGTGACTCCGAATTTTTCGGCCAGTCTGTTGGCGTTAGTGCCGTCAGTCGCTACAATCACCTTGCCACCCAACTCTGTCACGAAGTCGTGAATCGCGGTCGCCTCAGTTTCGTCGATTGGCTTCTCGGCTCCGGCGATGACCAGTAGAGTCCTGTGGGGTTCTTCCCAGTCGTTGTCCAGCATCGGTGTTGAGAGAGTGTTTCTAATCTTGTAGCCGTCATTTCCGGCTCCTGGTCCGAGAGTGTCTCTCATGTCAGTGACTTGAGCGAGTTGGTCCTTCTCTTCAGGGGCGTCCGAGACATAGGCGCTGTAGTGAGTTTCCTTGTTAGCAGCGACCAAAGTCATGGTCAACATCATGGTGACAATGAGGATTGCAAAGGTCGCTCCGATGATGGTCCCAAAATGGGCTGAAGGTCCCTCCTTTTCCGCCATTCAAAGAGCACCCCATCAGTTCCCAAACCGGCATAGCCGTACACTTGCTAATGTTTGCAATGATGTTATGCAAATATAGGTTGGGGCAGCCCGATTGCATGGAAAGTGGGAGTTTCAAGAGTGACCTTTCAGTATCATCCCCATTCGTGACGCAAAAGGGGCGATATCTCGTGACGGAGAAGTATCATCAGTTGCGTCGAATAATAGCGGCTCCCAAAAGCCCGATAATCGCCACCCAGGCGGGAATTGGCGCCCAGTTGCTACTGACCACCTCATCGTCACCGCCGGAGCTGCCACCTCCGCCACTCGAGCCACTTCCAGAACCACTGCCACCGACCGGCTCCATCACGACTTGTAGCGATGAGTCATCATCGTCGGCAGTAGCAGCGATTCCGTTGTCGATATCGCCTTGCGACTGAATCGAGATTTCGACGACACAGGTCTTGTCCGGGTGGCTTGCAGACGAGGTCAGGTTGAGTTCTCCAGAAATCGATTGGTTGCGCCCAATTGCAACTCCCTCCAAAGACTCGCCACCTGTGACCTCGAGCAGCGGGCAGGTGTCGGTGATCGTCACCTTGTAGACCGAATCGCCATCGTTGCCATCGTTGGTCACAGTGGCGGTAAGGAAGGTTGTGGTGCCGGCGTTCATCGGTCCAGTCGGCTCTGCGAGTTCAACACTCAAATCGACAACCTGTGGGATAATCAGGTCGACCTCATCACTCCGCATGTCTGCACCTGGTGCAGGAACCGGGCCATAGGCAGTAAGTCGTCCCTCGACTTCCACGGAATCTCGACTGCCAGAATCGAAGGCTCGCACATCGATGCCCTTTACTGTGAAGTCAAAGGTCTCGTTGGTCGATGGCGACACGTCTACGGATTCTGTTCCTGTCACGGTCGCATCAAAAGGGAGAACATATTCGATGTCGACAGTAATCGGGTTTGCGAGGTTGTCGTTGCGCACCCAGAACTCTAGTGTGACTTCTCCAGCCAAATTGATGTTGAACTCTGACGGCATGTCCTCTTCGACCACAATCCCCATCTCCCAGCCAATCGGTGGGTCTTGGTCGTCTTGCGCGAGCGCACCCGAGGGAAGCCCTAACAATAGGAAAGAGGCGAGTAACATTACGAGGACGCGGTGCTTCACATTCATCTTGAGTCGGCCACCCTTGTTCAATTCGCCGATGAAATGTCCTGCAACTTCGAGAGCGCCCGTTTGGCGAGAACGCGCACCATCTTTCGTCTGTAACTAGGTGGGAAATATGTGTTGTTCACCGGCGCTACTGCCTTTCGAATCGAGTCCGCCAATCCTGAGACGGAATCCGCCCCACTCCATGTTCCGCGCGCCTCATCTGCCTCCTTTTGATGCAATTTCGGAATGGTTTCCAATCCGGTTGTCGCCACTCTCAGGTCGAGTAGCCTGCCGCCTGCGACGCGCCAAGCCGCTGCAACACCAGCTTCGGGAAAGTCCCAAGATTCGCGCAGACAGAGTTTCTGGTACGCCCCGTCAAGGCCGGAAGCCTCCTCAGGTAGTGTGACATGAGTCACCATCTCACCCGGTTCCAGCGAATTACGAGTAATGCCATCCTCTTGGAAGAAATCTGAGAGAAGCATCTCGCGTGTACCATCTGAGGAGGCGAGATGGACTGTCGCGCCTAAGCACATCAGGGCTGGAGCGAGGTCCGCCTGGTAGGTTGCGACGCACAGCGTGTTCTGGTTTGGGATGACACGGCAGTCGGCTCCAGTTCCGCAGTCGCATTTGTAGCACCAATCGATTGATTCCCGCCACTCCTCACCTTGATTGAACCAGAAGCATCGAGTGTCGAGACAGAGGTTACCACCGACGGTTCCCGATCGTCGAATCATGACCGATGCGATGCTCGAAGCGGCCGCCTTGACCAGCGAGTGAGTATCTTCCGACTCTACGAGGTCATTGAGCCGAACCATCGCTCCGATGTGGGTTGGTGTAAGAGCTGACAACTCGTCGACATTCGCCAATGAGATGACATTCGGCTTGTGGTTGATGTGCCACTTGTAGTTCGGCAGAAGGTCAGTTCCACCGGCCACCCAATCGAAATCGGAGTCGGACTCCTGAAGTTGGCCGGCGATTGCGAGCGCCTCGTCGAGGCTGTCAGGCATGTGCAGGGTGAATGGCGGCATCCTCACTGTGGATCAGCTCGGTGGCGGCGTTCGGTGTGCTTCCAGGCCGAGCCGGCAAGCCGTGGTGCAGCCATGTATTCCTCTGTGGGGAGGATGGCGACTTCCCAGCGGCTATCCTGTTCATCGCCTGCGATTGTCGGATCTAGTCCGAACAGGGCGCCGTTGTGGTACTCTTCCCGAGCGTCGTCAAGCCACCTTCCGAGGTCTCTCTCAGCGTGTTCCTCGGCTCGCCTCTCGAGAGTGGATTGAAGTTCGGAGTGGGTCAGATGTGGACTCGGAAGGTCGAGCGGGTCATCGATTCCGAGTTT
>CAZPJQ010000119.1:0-5810 GCA_964586945.1 uncultured Candidatus Poseidoniales archaeon | reverse complement strand
CTCGTTGTAGATCGGGGTCTCGTCGAGGTGGAAGAAGAGGTTGACAACCCACCACGAGATGAGGTCGAAAGACTCGCACAGGTTCTGCTGGCCTGTGCCATTGTCGTTCTCCATCCAGTCGACCATCTCGTCGAGCGTGTCGCACGGCGCGTGGTAGCAGTCGTAGCCGCCGGTAATCGCTCCAAAGTCCATCGAGACGACATCGAGACGGTCGGCGAACTGGACATAGTCGCTTCTGCCTCTCTGGGACTCGTGGACTGAAATCGTGTTCGGATGTGTGTGGTCGTGGTCCTTCATCGCGGCATAACCTTCTGAGAAGTAGAGGTCGCGGCCGTTTCGAAGGGTTTCGGCGATGTCGTTGTTGTTGGAGCCGAGCCACTCGGTCATGTGGATGAACTCCCACTGCTCGCCCAACTCGTCGTCGGTGTCGGGGATGACGTCAACCACTAACGTGTAGTCACCGGGAAAGTTTACGCCCGCACTGTCGATGTTGAGGTAGTTGGTGACTGTGACATCACTCGGAATGTTGTCGATCCACCTGTCGACCCCGTCGTAGCCGTTCTCCTCGTTGGACCAGAAGCAGACCACCAGAGTTCTCCGATGGTCGAACTGGGCAAGTCCTCGTGCAGCCTCGAGCATCATCGCCACCCCCGCACCGTTGTCGTGCGCTCCGATGTGGGTGCCACCACCCGGCCCGCTACCGATCTCGGCGATGTCCAGATGGGCTCCCAGCACCAGCCACTCGTCAGGGAAAACCGTGCCTTCCTTGTAGCCACAGACATTGACCGCAAACGGTGAACTCGAAGCCTCGTAGCGATGGATCTGTGCATCTAGCCCAGACGAGGCCATCTCAGTTCTGAGAAATCCAGCTGCCCTCTCGTACGCTGGGTCGCGCCAGATGAGCGGTCCCCAGCGCTCGTTGTAGCCCGAGTTCGAGTTGGTGAACATCTCCATCCACTCATAGACCGAATAGCCGTCGACAAGTCCCGTGCTGTGATTGGCACCATCTCCGGGAGAGACGCCGGAGCGAGGGTTGCGGAATACCGGGTGCTCGACATAGTCGTAGGCTGAGCCGAACTCACTGGAGTTGAACCACTCGCCCCAACTCTGGTTGGTCGCCCGCAGCGACCAACTCTCCTGGCCGACATCCCCAATCAGGAAATGGGCGGAGGGCAGGTTGGAAGGGGCGAGCATCTGCAATGACTGGGTCCCCTTGCCGTCAAAATCTAGGGTGGTTCCGTTGGTGACCAAGCCCGTCTCGGCATCGAGCACGAAGTATGGGATGTGTACGCTCATCGCCCGCTTTGCTGTGAACTCGACAAATTGGAACTGAGCACCTGAGAAAATCTCGGGTGAAATCTCAAGATCTGAAGCGGATGGTTCGTCCTCTCCGGAGCCCATGCATCCAGCGAAGGAAGGCAGCAGCAGGAGCGCGGCCAGATAGAAGCACAGGCAACGACGCATCACCCCGACAAGGGACTTCGAAGTATAACCTGACGCGCGGGAACCGTATTGAGTCCGTCCGCTCCCGCCGGGTTCATGCGCAGGCCGTGGGCAGTGCTGCTGACCCTGCTAATGTTGGCGAGCAGCCTGTCAGGTTGCTTCGGCGGTGACGATGGGCCGGCCAAGGTGGAGGACAGCCCGTTCGACTTTGAGCAGGAGGTCCCGGTCACGACATGGTATCACTACGCCAATGCGACAAACGCGCTCAACTCAAGCCACATGGTGAACGGTTCCTCGATCCTCACCGGAAACAACACGCCGTTCTACTCCATCGGCACCTACTACGGCATCGGAATGTCGACCTTTGAGCCGACCATCGGTTCTACCGCTGATGGTAATGTCTTCATGTCCAGTTGGGGCAATGGGCCCTCGGGTTCCACTGCGGTGGTGAAATGCGAGGGGCTCAACGACATGGTGACCGCGGTTGAGTACTCGTGTGCCAACATCTACGACGCCGTCCCGCCGGTCCCCAACAGCAACGACCCGTACATCTACGTCGACCCGTGGACCGGCCGAATCATGAAGTTCGACATGCATGCGCTGCTCGGAATGACCGTCGAATGGTCAGACAACGATGGCGCGAGTTGGTCGCTTCTCAGATCGGTGGCTACGGGTTGGGCAGTGCAGGATCACCAGACTATCGCCTCCTCGCCTTATTCTGCGACCCTACACGCCACCACCTGGGTCTTCTGCATCAACGCCGGATACCCATTCCCCATGTGCTCTGCCAGCGAGGATGGTGGCCTGACTTGGGGCCCTGAGCTTCCCGGCGCTCCCACCGACTGCAACTGCGGCGGGTTGACCGGACACATCGTGGGCTCGGAAAACGGCAACTTCTACCGTGGCAATCCCGGCTGTGAGGGGACTGGGTATTCCATCTATAGAAGCACAAACGGCGGCATTACTTGGACTGAACACCCACTACCCACAGAAGTGAGCGGGACCGCTGACACATGGAACTTCGAAGAGGCAACGGTGGCTGCTGACGACGGTGACAATGTGCACGCCTTCTGGATGGGTCTGGACAACATGCCCTACTACGCCAACTCACAGGACGAGGGTGACACCTGGAGTGAGGCGATCATGGTTGCCCCCCCCAACGGACTTGAGGGCGGAGGCTTCCCTACGATTGCTGCAGGTGCCGATGGGCGAGTCGCTCTGGGCTATGTCGGAACCACTGGTGGCAACATCTGGAACGGCTACTTGTCAGTGATTACTGACGCCTTCGGGGAGCAGCCGCTGATAACGACCGTTCAGGTCAACGAGATGGATGACCCACTCGACACGAGCGAAGGCTGTGGCTACAACAGGTGCGGGGGATTCGGTGACTTCATCGATGTCATCGTCGATCACGAGGGGCGGGTCTGGTTCGGGTTGTCGAACAACCTCGCTGATGTAGGAATCCTCGCCACCATGGCCGAGGGCCCGGCGATGCGCGGGCCGCTCGAGCCGCTTCCACCGCTGATGCTCGGCGGAAATTCGACTCTCTAGAATTCGTTCACTCCTTTGGGTCGAGCAAGCCGTCAGCGCTGAAGGTGATGTCGGGCTCAAGTTTGAGGTCGGGTTTTGCATGGTCTCCACTGCTGCGAATCTTGTCAAATGAAATCAGCCCCACACCACAAAAGATTCCCACAGCCCCGCCAATGTACAGAATCAGTGCAACATAGTCCACCCAGACATCGAAGTTCTTCCAGTAGTCGCCCGAATCCTGGTTCTGGACGATGGCCGAGTGCATCTCCTTCGACTGCTCCTCACTGGCGCCGCCGCTGCTCTGGATCTCGAAGACCGGCAGCAGGTCGGCGGAGGTCGGGGGGTTTATGGCTTGCTCACTCATCGACCTCATGTCGACATAGAAACGGCTGGTTGACTCTCCTGACACTATCAGATGCGAGGTCGGCTCGACCTTCAGGGTCACCTCCCCCCCAAAGTAGATCGGCACGGCACCGGGGAAGAAGTCCAACACGCTGTCAGCGGGAACCAACTTCGCCTGAATGCTGTTCTGCGCAGGGTCGGCGGTGGCGGTCCAAGTGTCGGTTGGAACATCGTAGTGCCTCCCGTCACCCGCCCTGCTGAGCGAGACCACGGTGTAGTCTCCCATGTTGAGCAGGTCTCCATCACCGGTGATGAATCCGCCAGTGGTACCCGCAAGTGAGACGGCGCTGACGCGTCCGAAGGTGGCAACGGAGGTCGAGTCTGTCCTCCAGTCTAGCTTGCTCGAGCCGTCCTGCTGCAGAATCTCTCCCTTGTCACAGGTGTCCGACTCCCCTGTGCATATCTTGTAGGTCGTACCCTCCCCTGTGGATACTCCTCCCGAGCCGTAGTAGGTCGCGTTGGTCTCAAGCGACTGCCATCCTAGAGTCGGGTCATCGAGGTCTCCGGCCAGTAGTGCCATCATCGGGTCTCGCCAACCGAACAGCCACTCGTCCAGCGTGTGTGTGACATACTTGGTGGCGCCAGGATATCCTGTCGCCTCCTCACCGAACCTTGATTCGAGCAGGGTGGGGACGAAGTCACCGAACATGACGGACCTGACGAAGTAGCGCAACGCTGCAGCGGAGTTCTCATCGATTCCGTACATCGTGGCGACTGTCGTGTCGTTCCACGGAATCTCGGCTCCCATCGAACTTGGAGACATCATCGAATCGAGCGGGATGGTGTGACCGGTCATCTCCCCGTAGAGGAACATGACGCACCCATCACCGGTGAGCCCAATCGCCCCGAACAGGATGTCGTCGACCTGCTCCGGCGTCAGTGAGACATCGCCATTCGCACCGAATGCGACCATCGCTCCCGAGCCCCAGACTCCACCGATATTCAGGCTCTTCTCGAGATATCCGCCGTTGACCGGCTCCTCTCCTCCGAGGGCCGTGAGAGCGAAGGTGGTGGCGTCGATGGTTCCGGCCCCGCCCACCAGAACCAACGGCATCGTGGTGGTGTCCAGCAACCAGCCGTTGGCCCAAGCCGCGACTTCGGCATACTGTACGGTTGTCAGGTTGAAGGTGTTCATGGCAGCAACCGCATCCATCTCGAAGAATGAGGTGAGTCCGAACGAAGTCCCCTCGGAGTTAGTCGCCAACAGGCCGGCCGGCTCGTCGGTCATGTGGCCTGCGAACAGCAATTTGGCAGCGGTCTCTTCGTCCAACTCAGCACCGGACATGGTCTCTATTCGGTCGTCCCATGAGTCTGCCTTGGAGGGGTCATCCCAAGCCACTCCATCAGTGATCATGGCAGGGGTCACCAGTGTGTTGTTGGTGTCATACTCGGCTGGGGATAGTTGGACTCCCTCAGGAGCAAAACCTCCGTTCAGGTACCACTTCTCCAACAGGTCGAGGAAAATCGTGCCATCCTGCATGCAGGTCTGCAACAGTCCGAGGTCGGAACCGGTCTCCAGATAGCCGTACATCTGCGCCCTCGCTGTGGTGTTCTCGCCCAGTACTGCCGTGCCCTCGAAGTCTGGTACACAGTCTGGAGCGCCCAGCTTGATGAACAGCATCGGGCCCCATTTGCTGGTGAGAGAGATGTTCTCTCCGCTCGGCTCGGTCACCTCGTAGAGAATGTTGGCCGCTACCGAGGAATTGAGTTGTGCGTGTATGGCGTGCCACCCGGTTGACTCGTCGGTCACTCCCAGTGCTGCAGCCTCCTCAGCGATGTCCGCAGCGGTCAGAATCGAGGCTCCCGTGATGTTCATGTCGTTGTTCATCGAATTGACAGCAAATCCTGTCCTTGTCAGGTCGAACACGCCCTGCATCGCCAGAGAGGTGGCTCCGATGCGCTGCGGCTCGAAGAGGATGTTCAGACCGGTGATTCGCGTCGTGCCAGGCAAGCCTCCAGACTGCTCGTAGGACTTCGACTCGACATAGGTCAGCGTACCCGCGCTTGCGTTGTGCGAAACGATGGTGCGAGTTGTGGTGATGTCGTAGGTGACCGGTCCGACCTTCTCGAACAGCGCTGAAGCTGGATTGGAGAGCGTCTGCTCTGGATTGGTCAGGTTCCACGCGTAGTAGTCGCGGCTGGAGGTCGCGGTGGCCCAATCCTCGTTCGCCTCGCTGCAGTCATCGTTGGCGCACGCATCGTCGAACGGCTTGGTGGCGAACTCCTCGTCTACAGCCTCCTGAACCGCGCCCGTCGCCATCGGAGCCAGTACCAGGAGGTTAACTCCCAGCAGCAGAAGGCCTACGGCCAACACTCCGACATTCCTGACTAGACTCATGGCGCCACGCTCTCATTAGTTGACTACTGCCGCGCCATCGCCTGCGACGGTGCGGCCGTTGTGGGTCACGGAGATGTCCACATAGCATCCTTGTTCG
>CAZPJQ010000118.1:1585-5875 GCA_964586945.1 uncultured Candidatus Poseidoniales archaeon | reverse complement strand
TGGATGACGGCGTCGAGGTGACGCCGCTTCAAATCGATGCAGAGGACGGCGCCGTCTGTGACGACGCTCTCGCCTGCCCGCACGCTTCGCTCGCAGCAGGTGACTACCTAGCAGGTGGCAACTACTACGTCAGAGATGGCGCAGGTGGCAACCTAGCATGGACGCCTGACGCACCCGGCGTGTTCACCGTGACCATCGCAATCGACGCTCTTGATCAGGACACTAACCTGAACAACAACCAGATCTCGTACGAGGTCACCGTCGTCGATTGGTACGACATCTCCGTCGCCCTTGCATGGGACGACGAGGTTAACGGCGGCTCTGGTGCAGGCCCACACGCATTCACCATGACCGCTCTGGTCGACGGCAGCGACTCTTGGGATCCTCGAGAAGTCGAGTTGGAGGTTCACTTCGGTGGTCTCTTCTCGGCCTTGGACCAGGATTCCAACCCGGTCTCGACCTTCGACTCCGATGGGGAGGCTGACAACAACACGGCCCAAGACGGCTGCCCGGATGTCAACGACTGCACCTGGACCGTCAACTTCGGCGACCTCAGGGGAGCCGGACAGACCACAGACATCGAGGTCTACGCCAACCTGACCTCGGAACCACCCGTATTCACCAACGCGAGCGACCTCGGCGAGACCCGCCGGGTCCCAACCTACCAGTACGCCTACAACTTCGGTGGCGTGATCAAGGGTGACGCAGCGACTGCAAACGGAGTCGGCACATACACCATCTCCGCCTCGCTGAAGAACTACGTGATTTTCGAGCAGGTATCTACAGACTTCGGCGCCGGTCCCGGCTCCCACGAGTCAGACATCGTTACGGAGATGGTTGAGACCAACCAGTCTCTGGATGACAGGAACGGGAACAACGACGCCCTGCTGACAGGCACTTTCGCCTCCTACCACGACATCCGAGTACTCGACGTAGAGGTTGGAGCAGACCGCGCAGACGGTGGCCGCTTGGATGCAGGATTGACCCGCGTCTACGCAACCGTGCAGCACAGCGGAAGCAACCCCGAGTCGGTAAACTACGACTGGGTGGTCGAGTTCAGCATCAGAGATTCAGATGGCAACCACGCCACGGACCCGATGGGTGGACCGCTCTCTCCGGTGATGGCAATAGATTGCGAACTGGCTGGAGAGGAAATTGGCTATGCACACAAAGCTCTCGGTGAGATGCTGCCAGCGCAGTTGGATGGAACCGCCTGCGTTGACGTCATGATGAACCCTGGCGTCTTCTCAATATCCGCGGAGGTCACGATGCTCGACACCGAGCTTGACTCCGGTAACTTCACCGACATGAACTCGGCGAACGACCGCAAGACCGGTCACTTCGAGGTCATCAACTACGGGCCGTTTGCCTACCTCTCGATGGATGAGGTAAGTGGCGCCTTGGTGATGGGGGACACAGTCTCCTTCTCCGCACGCGCGATGCACCAGAATCAGCCCGACATGGACGGTGACGGTAACCCTGACCCGATGCAGTACACATGGTCCGGCATCGGAGCATTTACCGAAGTGCCTCCAGAGTTGACTGAAGGTTGCATGATGCAGGATATCTGCACCATCAACTTGGATCCATTCTGGTCAGGCAGCCCGACAATCATAGTCACGGTAACCGACTACTGGGGCATGTCCGCAGTCGCACAGGTGCAGTTCACCGTCTGGAACGAGCACAGTTCCGTTGACAACGCCGGAGACTGCTACGATGTCGACTACTCGATTATCTTCGGCGGACAGTTGCCGATGATGGCGAACTTCAGCGATGCTGATGACGCGGTCGACCAGACCCTGCCGGGCAGTGCAGCGGTGTGGAACTCAGTTTGTACCTTCAATGTGGGTGTCCTGGCGGTCCTTTCGCCGAGCGATGTCTACTCGGAGGACCTGACGGTCCGAATCGATGCAGACCCAGCAGAGGGCTACTCACTCTGGTATGAGGGAGGAACCGGCTGGGTGGAGCTCGCGGGCACCACACAGAGCCAGGTCGACGCCGACACGGTGTCACTCGCCTGGACCAACGACGGCAGCCTCGGCTCGAGATCCTCGAGCCTTTACGCGGTGTTCGCCTCGGCAACACTCGGGCAGGCGCCACAGGTCGGAATCTCCGGCCTCTCGGCGACACTCAGCGCCGGTGGCGTTGTGTCCCTGTCATGGGATGTCGAGGGCACGCTCATCGCAGACACCGACTTCGGAGCAATCTACATCAACGACGACGGAGACGCACTCAACGGCACCCGCAACACCTTCCCGCTGTCCCAGACTACCTGGGAGATTGGCGGCACCCACGGCACGACCTACAACTACCTCGTGCGCGTAGAGAACGGCGAGGTCGGAGGCGACGGAAGTTCCCTCTTCGGCACCCCGGTGGACTCCGGCACGGCAACCGCTGATGGATCGGTCGACCCAGACCCAGGCACTTCAGACATCACCGCAAGCCACGATGGAGCGAACATCTCCTTCTCGTGGACTGCAGCAGACGCAAGTGATGTGGACCACTGGTCAATCTGCTGGTCTCAGGCTGGTGTTCACACCGCTCTTGAGGTCACGACCAACCTAATCGGCACGAGCAGCTGCTACGACACCCTAGACTCGACTACATCGGCAACGATGGCTCGCCACGTGAGCGCAGGCGACTACTTCTACTCGGTCAACGCAGTAGATGGTGTCGGCAACATCGCAGCATCGGACTCGACTGACGCATTGAACTTCGCCTCAGACGGTGGAACACTGCCTGGTGGCGGTGACACAGTTGGTGATGACCCAGCAAGTGAAGGCATCCCACAGCAAGCATGGATTGCAATCGGATTGCTAGTGCTCGTGGCAGTCATCGCAGGCGCGTTCATTCTGACGCGCGGTGGTGTCGAAGGCGGCGATGACGAGTTCGATTACTGAACTTCGTGATTCGACCAACGAAAACAACCGACCTGCCTTCGGGCAGGACGACCCTCGGCCGGGGGGCCCTACGGGACCCCCGGCCCTTTTTTTCGTTTCAGAACAAACCCAGTCGATCGCCGAGCGATTCACGATTTCAGCAGCTTCTCGGAATATCACTCAAATCCTCTATTCGTTGTACTGCAACCCATTCATCTAGTCAGGGGAGCGTATGGTGAAGTGTCAGTAGAGCACATCGGAAACCGGTTATTTTGCTCTTTGGAGGGGCAGTCCAAGTGGTTTGGATGTCCCGATAATAGGAATTATCTTGATACAATCGAGAGGTGTTACAAACTGAATGTACTACATTATTTTCCGAACTTTAGTAACATTCAACATTGGAGCAGTACCCCATTCCAAAACAGATTCTCAAACCAATCGTACCCATAGCATTATACCAATTACAAGGCCTGCCTCGTCGTGCCATACGACAGTTTGGGGTATAGACATGGTGACAAATACGAACAAGATAACCCTCGGGGGAAGTTGGCTATTGCTAACTCTCCTGATGGTGGGAATGAGTTGGAGCGCTGCAGTTGCACCGGTAACGGACACACTGGAGACCTCCAAGAATGATGGAGCGGAGCCTACACAGGATCCGCTGGCGCTGCCAGATTCTTTAGAGAATCTAGCGGACTTCGACGACTTCGGTTACGATGCAGCGAGTGAGCTGCTCGGGTCTCGCACAGAGACTTCGAAGACCTACATCGGAGACGATGGGGATCTTCATGCGGTTGTCTCACCAGTACCGGTCCACTACTTGGACAACGGTGTCTGGGAGGAAATCGATCTGAACATCGAGTCGACTGAGAGCGGTTGGGAGGTAACTGAAAACACCTACCAGGCGATTTTCTCAGACGAGTTGGTCAAGGGTGTGGAGATGATAGTGGATGGGCAGACCATCCGCTACGGTGTGTCACCAATGATTGTGGTGCTTGACGAGGAAACTCTCTCGCCGCATCCATACATGACCAAGCCCGCTTCGGCCCAGATTGATGTTGGAGGCAATGTGATCCGCTATCCGGTGCTAACAGGCATCGACTTGGATCACAGAGTCACTCCGACTCAGTTGAAGCAGAACCTCATCATCAGCGAAGCGCCACAGTTGGCGGACCACCAGAAAGAGTCCGGCTACTTCGGTATCGCTGAAACGATGTACCTACCAACAGGGTATGCTCTGTTCCTAGGGGAGTCTCCGATTGCTGAGGGTGAGTTGGTGAAGACCAACCAGTCCCTTGCAATTCGCAGCCTTGAGACTGGCGATGTACTGGTTACGATTCCGCAACCAGTCGTCGAGTCAGCCGATCCATCGGATGAGGGTACGCACATCGGTGAGTACGTGATTCGAGTC
>CAZPJQ010000118.1:0-1555 GCA_964586945.1 uncultured Candidatus Poseidoniales archaeon | reverse complement strand
AGCAGGTAATGCTCATCACAGTCGTCGAGAACTCATGGATTCTAGATGCTGACAACCGGACTTTCCCGATTGTCATCGACCCAACCTTGGACAAGGGGGCCCAGCGAGCAGGATACGCCTACTACTACCGAATCGTTCGGTGGGGTTGGTACACATCCACATATGAATACGCTTTCCGGACCACGAGCCTGATCTACACGTGCCGTGGCACCGGATCTTCCGCAAACACATGCACGAGTTCGTCGGCCTATTCGTTCTACTACCGCTACGGCTGGTATCGATTCGACCTCAACAACGCGCTGCCAACTGGTGCGACTGTGCAGGATGTCGACTTCAAGTCAAGTGTCGGCCGCTATCAAAGCGGGGCACGCAACTTCGATGTCGCCGTTCTGAAGTCAGGCAGCAGCCAGTCGAGCAATGTAATCGATCCGAGCAGCTACCTCTACAGCAGCGGCAGGTACCTCAATCGGTACATCCGAAACAGCGCGGCTTCGAGCGCCTCAACATCCGTTAGCGACCCCGGTTACTACTGGAGTGGTGGGAGTATTCGCTCAATCGCAATGAACAGCAACGGAATCAGCGATGTTCAAGATGCGGTTGACGGAAATGGAGCAGGCAGCAATGGCCACGTTGTCGGCCTCGGACTGAGGAATACAGGCAATGCTCCGTTCTGGTACTGGTGCAGCACTGGCTACTACAGCTACTACGGCTGCACTGGCCCCACTAAGTATCCACATCTACACATCGATTACACTGGTGGCTCTGACACAGACCCACCCGAGGATCAGTGGGTTGCATATGACGGTGGTTCATCTCAACTAATCACGCACCGCGCAGAGAAGAGGACCTTCTGGTTCTCCCTCAGGGACGGAACTGGAGTTGACACGACCGCGAGCGGTGGCCCCACCCTCAACTACGCAATCGACAACGGTAGCTGGACCTCGGTCTCGGCATCTACACTCGGAACCTGCCTCGCAGGTTACTGGTGCAACTTCAGAGTGTCCATCCCGGACGTCTCTGAGGGTGACTATGTCGAGTACTTCCTCGCCTTCCAGGACCTGAAGGGGACGGCTCCCGGCACCACCGGTATTCCGAACTTCAAGACACTGCCCGTGGGCGGTACAGGATCCCCAAGTGCTGTGACCGCTCCAAGTACGCCCTACAGCTACTTCGTGCAGCCAGTCGAGGAGGCATCTGCCTTCAACAGCGACGGCACCAAGAACAACAAGTGGCAGATCAAGATCGACCAGTTGACAAGTTATCGCTACTACTCGGTCTACCGCTACTACGACGAGCAACTGACTTACTTTGAGGACACAGGCGAGTACATCTGGGAATACGACACCAGCAACTGCGGCACCGGTTCTAACTCGTGCTTCAACACGCTGAATGTCTACGAGATGCGCTACAGCCCCTCGGTCAACAGTTACTCCTACAGCAACTGCGCCATGGCTGCGACTTGCCAAATTACCAAGGCCGCAGGCGGCCACACGATGAGCGTTCAAAACGGACCAGGCATGTCGACCATTTGGTACTACAATGTCGCTGCAGGTTC
>CAZPJQ010000117.1:0-5944 GCA_964586945.1 uncultured Candidatus Poseidoniales archaeon | reverse complement strand
TTCTCCCTCCCCAGTTGTGTCGATGGCTCCGTGGATGACCCGGAGATGTCCCTCACCGGACATCGTGAGTTCGTCTGCAATGTGAACAACATGGGCGAAAGGCCCTCAACGGTTAGATTCAGAGTCACTAACAGCCATCCGAAGTTCACCTGCATGCCGACTACCGCACAGACCATACTGCCCGCGGACTCGCTAGTTGTGACCTGCCGCACCCAAGGAGAGGTCGAACAGGCGACCGATGTCAGCACCACGGCACTCTTTGAGTGGCAGGACCATGGCGACATCTGGCATCGCATAGGTTCTGAGCAGCCGTTCAGCGCCTATCTGAGACCATCCAGCGACGGAGCCCAAGGAGCCCTCGACTCCTCCGAGGAGGCGGGGCTTTCCCCATTGGTAATCGTGGCTGCTCTGGCCGGGCTGTTCGGCATCTTCCTGACAACGATATTCCTCGTGCGCCGCCAGCGACGCGACGAAGAGGACCAACATGGGGCCTCTTCAGTCGGCGTCTCCGACTTGGGCGGACAGCCTCAGGTTTCCGAGGTCACCGAACTTGAGTCGGCAGTGGAAGAGAATGACCCCAATCTGGCTGCATCCTACAAGGAATTGCCTCCCGGCGGCCGCTACGAGGAGGTGCCTGAGGGCATGTGGTATGTCGATGCTGACGACAATTGGTGGTGGTCCGAACCCGGTGGCAGTTGGCGCAAACCCTAGTTTCCTCCAGAATGGTTCATTCGACAGGAAGCCGCAATCGGTATAGGTGTGCTAGGAGCGCTGGGCCCTATGGCCCAGCGTGTGCGAGGCAGTGCTTTCATCCTCGCCGCGCTGATGATGTTCAGCACTGTCGCAGTTAACTTCGTACAGCCGTTTGATGTGTCTGCCAACGGAAAGTTGGCTGAGGAAGTCCCGGCCATGAACTCTGGGCACCAGGGATTCGAGGTCCTCTACCTTGGGAACTCGTATGTCCAGAGCAACAACCTCGAGGGACTTACCGAAGCCGCTCTTCAGCAGGAGGATACGGCCGCCAATGTGGTAAGCCTCACAGCAGGTGGTCTTAGGCTGGATGAGCACGCTAATCGGGCTCAGACTGCCGGGCATCAGTGGAACACTACGCTCAACAACGGCAACTGGGATTGGGTCATCCTCCAAGACCAGAGCCAAGTCCCGAGTTTCCCCATCAGTGGAACTTACTGGCAGGAGAGCAAGAACGGCTCTATCATACTCGACGACATGATTGACGCAGGAGGTGCCGAGACAGTCTTCATGATGACTTGGGGCCGGCGTGACGGAGATTCGCAGAACACCTGGCGTAATCCTGACTATCTGACAATGCAGGCACACCTTGAATCAGGCTACTGGCTCTACGCCGAGAACGTCTCTACGGCAGACAGGCCGGCTTGGATCGCTCCTGCAGGTCTTGCCTACAAGCACATCTACGACGACATAGTAGAACAAGGCGGGACCCCAGAAGACTCCGGGACCCTGTTCCACGACCTCTATTCCTCTGACGGAAGCCACCCTTCGCTATCAGGGAGCTACCTCGCCACCTGCGTGGTGTTCTCCACCTTGACTGGGGAGACATCGGTTGGACTGATTGGGCCCTCTGGCCTCAGCCAGAGCCGTATCCTCGAGTTGCAGGAGGCTGCTGCGGAAACGGTGTTCAACGAAACCCCCAACATCTACTACCCTTGGATGCGAAGCGCTACTCAGACCTTCTCGAATGGGAATGCCAGCGTCTCCCTCCATCCGGCACTCAACGAGTCAACGGGCATAACCCACCGCCCCGGCCAAAGGGTCACCGATGTCGAATTCGATTTGACCGGCTCAGGACTTCTCGACTGGAACAACAACAGCATCGGCATGCTGACACTCGCACCTCACTCGACCTTCGATCTCACCACGGTGGACGCCAACGGCGACGCCCGCCTCAATGTCACCAGCGGCGGCGCGGTTCCAAACGCCGGCACCAACAACACCCAGGTCACCCTCAATTCACAGTGGCTGGGTGGAAACTACTCCTTCGACACCCTCCGTATCGTTTGCACCGGGTTGACATGCGGTTCCATCTCAGTCTCAGGTGGTCCACTCCGAATTTTTGCAAACACCATCATCATCGACCAAGGGGCGGGCATCTACGCTGACGAACTGGTCTGGGTCAATGCCGGACAGGGAACCGGTACAGCGCGTGGTACCAACGGCAAGAGCCCGGGGGCAGGTGGCGCCGGCCATGGTGGCACTGGAGGAGACGGTGGTGGCACGAACGGCGGTTTGGGCGGAATCAACTACGGCAACGGCTCGGAGGCAGGCTCTTCGGGAGGCAATATCACCTTCACGAACTCTACCGGGCATACCACTACCGACGCAGCGGGCGGGCGCGGTGGTGGAGTCGTCGAATTGGTCGCTCGGACCATCTACATGAACGGCACGATATCGGTGAACGGCGGCAGGGGTGACGACGGCGCGGCTCCCTCGTCGGGAACCGGTCCGGGTGGCAGCGGTGCTGGCGGCGGTAGTGGCGGCTCAATCTCTTTGATGGCCAACTCAGTCTACACCGGCTTCAACTCGGTTCTTCGTGCCAATGGAGGAGATGGTGGAGACGGTGCGCGCGGCGCCCAGGCTGGCATCGGCATCGGCATGTACGACGGAGGAGATGGCGGCGGCGGTGCTGGTGGCGGTGTGGTTCTTGTCGCGACCGTCACAGGCCAATTCTCCAACAACGGGGTGATGCAGGCCAACGCTGGATCAGGCGGGGCTCGTGGCGCCCCCTACGGTACGGGCTCCTACGGAACTGCCGGCAACAACGGCAACAACGGCTTCGCATTCTCAGGCACCTTCGCAGGATGGGCTGGCGGCACAATCGTCTATGCTGATGCGGGCACCTATCTGAGTCCGGTCATCGGTGACTTGGGAGTTCTTCACCTCGACACGACAATCAGTGTGAACTACACTCAGCCGGCCAATACATCGATTTCCGGTCTTGTTCGAATCACAGTTGACGGAACCGCTTGGTCGGAGTGGAAGTCGTTGAATCTCAGTGGCCATACACTACCACCTCTCGCTCAGCTCCAGTTCCAACTCAACCTGTCGACAAGCGACAATTCCACGACTCCAACCGCATCACAATTCAACATCAACACCTCTTCATGGCACTCGTTGGATGATGTGACACTCGATGTCGGCACGATTCATGGTAGCAACCAGATCTTCGACTTCGCAGGCAGCCTCGGTGTGGTCAGAAGCGCCACCGATGTAGCGGCGATTGGTTCCACCACCCTTGAGATGTATGTTCCAACCAAAGTGACTCCGATATCATCGGGTTGGGTTCACATCATACCTCCACGCTTCATCTTCGAGGGGAATGTCAGCTTTTCGTTGGCGGGCACCACAATTTCAACCATCAATACCTCACTGATTCCCGATCACGGCATCTCGCTCGAACTCCCTCAGAGTCTGCTCGCTAGCCAATGGCCGACAACCGGCACTTCAGGGGCGGGCGGCGTCGATTGGGGCAATCTGAATATTGGTTGTTCAGCAACGGTCGCCTACATGGGGAGTTTCACATCCTCTCTCATCGCAGTTCCGTACGAACTGACCGCTGAGATCGGAACGAATCAGAATCTGCTCGGAGCGATTAACGAGTATGTCAATGTCACCAGCAATCGATGGGCTGAGGCGGACTTCAGCGAATTCCCAATTCTCAGCGGAGGAGATGGTCTCGACAGACACTCAATCACACTAGACAATCTGAATGTCACATTCATCGACGACATTCTGCCGGAGTTCAGTGACATCACCTTCCTCGTTGACGGACAGGAGACGACTGACGCCCGCATCGGCGAGATCGTCGAAATCCGCGTGCGCGTACTAAGTAACGAATCAGACCTCAACATCGATTGGCACCTTGAGGGCCTCGGTGGAATCAGTTCGTGGCCTCCGGCAGCCCTCCAATCGATGGCTTGGAACAGCCTCCAAAACGCCTACATCGCCATCTACGACACAAGTCAACACTCCGCCGAATACGGCGACCGCATGGCCCTCTGGCTATGGCTGACCGACTCCTCAAACAACGACAACTTCCCAACCAGCGTCGCAGGCTGGGATGATAGTTTCATTCTACGCCCAGTCTATCCCGAGTTGGCCAGCGCAAACCTCACGATTTGCAACCGACTACTCGTAGCAGTTTGCGAGATTAGTCCGGGCACGACTCTTGACTTTGAGGCAACCTCAGTGGGAGACCGCTCGAACTTGGATGTCTTTGTCCACTTTGTGCGAGGTGGAGTAGACGAGGTGGTGGTTCCTCTCCAATGGCACGAGGTGAGCAAGGTCTACTATGGCGAGTATACATTCTACGCATCCGACCTCGGTAGCTGGGCAGTCACTTGGCGAGTGATGGACATCAACAGAAATGAGGACAACTTCTCGGTGGAATCAGTTTCTCAAGTGCAGGTCATCGACGATGTTTCCCCAACTGAGACCGGATTTGAGATATTACCATCAGAACTGGCAGGCGACTCTTGGTGGCTTTCAGGTGAGTGGCGGACCAGCGAATATGATGACACGGAGGGTTGGGTCAATGTGAGTGGGCCCAATGGCTTCAACCATCGTGAGAATCTCACACTGGACAGCAGAACGGACTCTAGGAACATCACCTCCTATGTCGCCCTCGGTTCAAGTGTGGTCGAAGGCGACGGAGCGAGTGTCGTGAACAACAGTTCAACCGGCCTGATTCATCGCTTACTTCAGGAAGATTGGCCCGAGGTCCAACTCTGGAACTTCGCCCGCGAGTACGCGAATGTGCACAGCTTCCGCGACGATGTGGGCGTAGTGAGTGACGCCCACCCTGACATCATAACCATCCTGCCGCTCGATGACTACGCTTCCTCATCACCCTCGATTTGGCAGGCGAACTACCCAAGTTTGTTCGACCAGTTGGGAGGCATGGGTGCAGAGGTCTACATCGGCTCGTTGAGGCTTGATCCAGACTATGTCTGCCACATCGGCTCAGGGCCTGCGGGCTGCCACAGTTTCGGGGGCTACGAATCGATTAGTGAGAAGAACACCATCTTGCTAGAAATCGCCTCCACTAGACCGTGGGTTACCATCGTACCACTATCCGATGACGGACCTCTCCACCCCGAGTGGACGGACACTAACGACGACCTCACCGATGCCGGACATGCGGCGATAGCTGAGGTTTTCATCCGGGCCATCGAAGGAAGGCTTTCGTTGAGAGAGGTCACACAAGAGGCATCGAGCGTAATGGACGTGGAGGGCTGGACCCCGGGCGACTACAACTTTGAACTTCGAGTCTTCGACGGCGACGGCAATCCTGCCACCGATTTTCAGGAGGGTCCAGATGCAACCTTCTTCCTCGCCCCTCAAGATGACATCCTCTCCCTCAGCATCCTTACTCCTCTTCCGGCCGCCTTGCATCCGGGGGATTGGCAGATCACCTACGACGCTCTCTGCGCCATAGACTGTGAAATGCAGCTGGAGGTTGAGTTGGATGGGGTGCTTGTCGCCACCCTGCAACCTACCGGTGGTGCAGGGACCTTCACGCTCTCAGACCTGACACTTGGGGACCACCAGTTGAGACTGGAACTCTCTGCTCCGGGCTGGCTGGTCAGTGAGCCTTGGGCTACCCTCGAATTTGAAGTCACCCCTACTCCGAAGCCGGAGTGGTGGTTTCAGTGCATCACCACGGAAGTCGACAGCACACATCGTTCCGTCTGCTACGACAGTAGAATCGGCGCCCTCACCATGACTGCCCACTTCAGCGACTGTGAAGTCTCGAAGCCCGGCGATGCCGAGGGTTCGGTGCAACTCTCCAATGATTCAACTTTCGGCCCCTTCAGCTGCAGCAGAGCACAACATGTCATCCGAGAGACTGAGCAAGCCGTCTTCCCTTGTTGGGCTGAAGAGCGTGACGCAAATGCAGGTGTCTACG
>CAZPJQ010000116.1:0-6116 GCA_964586945.1 uncultured Candidatus Poseidoniales archaeon | reverse complement strand
CCCCATGAACGGCGGTATAAATCGGCTGAAATAGGATAGGATGAGTTGCTATTGTAGACTTGACTCTCGTCGAAGTTTACATGATTCACAGAGATGTCCCGCAGCGGAGCTGAGACATTGAAGGTGTAGGCCAACTTGTCATCAGTGGCGTTGTTATCGGTGAGAGAGAAGAAGAATACCACTGTATGGATGCCCGCAACAAATGGCTGGTAGCCACTACTGAAGGTAACTGTGACATTCTGATGTCCTGAGACACTGCCGGTGCTCGTCAGTCCGTTGGCGGGGTTACCGGGGCAACCGAGTACTGCGACATAGTCGCCAGCACAGATCTGCCAACGAATCTCCCTCGATGCATGAGTGGATGTCTGGTCGTTGTAAACAATGGCTTTCGGGACGATAAACGCGGTGTCCCTGTCGTATGTCGCATTCGGCATGGGCTCTAATCCTTCGACTAGTGCAAGGTTACCTGTGACGCCGGAGGCCGAGGTCGCAGGGACGAGGGCGAGCAGACTGCTGAAAAGCATCAACATAACGAGTGACTGCGCCGCTCCGCGGCGACGCGCACGCTGGCTCGCGCTCCCACGCATGAGCCGACCTAAACCGAGGGAGGCGTAAATAGGGCACGGCGGAGCGAGTGGGTTTCGCCAGTTTCTGTTCGCTTTGGGAGTGAGGGGACAGAACCGCTCTAGGGCATAGGTTTCATGGCTGTTGGACGGTGTGGCAGGAGCGTGCAAAGGCTGCAGCGTAACAAGGACGACCTGCGGGCGTCCGAGGAGGCCATCACCGCGGTCATCGAGTTCCTGACCGCATTCGTGCTGTTTCTCATTATCGTAACCGCTTTTCTAAGCCTCTCCGGCTTGATGTTGGGCTCAAACCATCCAAAGTCAGACCAACTCGACGAATATGCGCTTCAAAGCATCCAGAAACTCACTTCCGACCCCGGCTGGTTCGTCCCCCTCGACTCATACGGCGAGCGGGACATTTCCAATGCTACCGCGGACTGGCACCTGCTGAACGCCAGTGTCCTACTCCGAGGCGACTTACAACCGGGTCTCTCCGGGGCCTTCGGGAAACTCGATGAAAGCCGGTTGGCAGCCCTCTCCAATGTCACCCAGGACCAATTCATCAGTGGCCTTGGACTTCCAGATTGGTGCAGCGTCAACCTCACCGTGGAGGTGGTCGAAAGCGAAGACAGTGGGCGAATCGGAATCTTGCTCTTTCAAGATGGCGCGAACCGTCGCTCAGCGGGCAACAGCGCCACCACTAACAGACTGATGATGGCAGACGGAGAAATACTGCAAATCACCTTTGAGGTACACGACGCTGGGCGCACTCCCACCGACCTCATCATCACCGAGTTCATGGTAGAGCCTACAATCGGATTCCCGGAATGGATCGAACTACAGAATCCGGACGGATTTGCGACCAATCTGACCGGCTGGGGACTTGGGCGGACGACCGAAGGGGGGGTTCACTCCCTGATTGGTGATGGAGCGCTTGCCGGCGGCGAGGTATTGCTCTGTTCGGGGCGGCCCTCTCTGCAGGAGAATGGAGGATCAGTAATCCTCCTCGACCTTGGGATGTCAGGAGTCCTCGGCAGGGGTGCAATCGACGGTTTGCGGAACTACACTGACACCTTGCAACTCACCTGGAATCCGCCCGGTAGTGCGGAGACGAACATCGTCCAAGAGGTGCCATGGGACACTTCATGGGGAATCATCGGCGACCAAGCGCTCGACTGGAATGGTGGTGAACTTGAAAATTCAACCAGTTGGGACCGGCTCTCCGGCGGCACGCCGGGGGTACGCTGACGGATATCCGTTTGGCCTCTCATCCTAACCATCTCAGCCGCTTTTCGCCAACGAGTTATTAGGAGGGGTCGGACGGTAGGAATCTCGGTTCAGATGTTCGGCACACCACAGTACACTCGTGACAGGTGCGTTACAGGCATCCACGGCTTGGATGAAATCCTCCGTGGCGGGGTTCCCTATGGCTCGACGGTACTCATCGGTGGTACCTGCGGTTCTGGCAAGACGACGATGTGCATCGAGTTCCTCGTCCACGGTGCGCAGATGGGTGAGGCGTGTGCCTATTTCGCAGCGACTGAGCCATCCGTGAAGTTGCTAGAGAATGTTAGACAGTACTCATTTTTCGATATGGAGATGGTCGACAAGGGGCTCATCAATGTATTCGACATGGATGTGCTCTATTCGTGGCTCGGGCTCACGAAGGCGACCTTCGACAGAGATGACATCGACGCTCTGGTGAAAGCGATCACGGACATTGTCAACACCATCGGAGTCACCCGACTGGTGATTGACTCGGTCACCACCCTCTGCTACAAGGTTCCTAACGACCAGCTCATCCGGGACTTCCTGTTCACGCTAGGAAAGACCCTAGCTACCCAAGGTTGCACCTCATTCCTAGTCGCTGAGATTACCAGCGCGGGAGCCAAGGCTCACTGGTCATCCTTCGGTGTGGAGGAGGCGATTCTGGACGGTATCATGGTGTTGGGTGACATCGACAGGATGGGTCACCTGTTGCGTTACATTCAGGTCATCAAGATGCGCGAGTGGTCCGTGCCGCGCAAAATACGCTGTCGAGTTGACTCCGATGGGAGTCATGCTGACCCCGATGCTGAAGTGGGGGGTTGGTGCTAAATGATTGAACTAGACCAGAGAATTGCCGAACAACTGACTGAGATCACCCTCAACTCGTCTCTTCAGGTACGCTGTGGAACAAGCAACGCATTCCTCGTGACCGCCTCACTGCTCGAGCCACTCGTAACAGAGTTTGAAATGGGCGGCATCTACATTTCAGCGAGTCGGCCGGCACCTGAACTCATTGACACGCTGACTGAGATAGGAGTCCCGCTCGGCTCAATCCAATTCATCGACTGTGTCTCTTCCGCACTCTTGGGAGGGACTGAGAACCCATACACGAACATCTCCTACATCGACAGCCCAATCATGCTAGAGAGCATTTTGCTGCGAACCCTGTTCCACCTACGGCAAATGCCGACTGAGCAGAACTTCGTCGTGTTGGATTCGGTCAACGCACTTGCAATCTACAACGAAGAGCGGATGTTGGCTGAGTATCTTCACACCTTCATCAACACCTTCCGCGCTCGAGATGTGCTCACCGCCATCGTGAATGTCCCCGACCAGACACCGCCGAGTGTCCTCGCTAACCTCGACCTCTACTGTACTGACCTCGTCGACCGGGGTCAGGTGGTCATCTCTTGAGGTGTGTCAATGAAAGGGCTACCATCCAACTGGACGACTGCGAGGATACGCCCCCACCTAGGGCGGGACCAACAGAGTATGCAGGGTGAAAAATCCGGAGGTGAGTGATAGATGGCACGCAAGATTGATTTCGACTCTGATGACATCGATTTCTTCGGCGACTTGGGGAGCATCGGTTCTCCGAAGTTGGACAAGATGATGCATGGAGGAATTCCACGCGGCTTCACAATTCTCTGCATTGGGGAACCAGGTGCTGGAATGGACCTCTTCATGAAGCAATTCGCCTCGGTCGCGGAAGATCCTGAGAACACCATCCTGCTCTCAACAGCTGAATCAGAGAACGAGATCTTAACTGTTTACAGGCGATTCAAGTGGCCACTCGACCTGATGGTGAGAACCCTTGGCGAGGAGTTCAACGAGGCGGTTCTAGAGAAGGATTTGGAGGCGAGCCGATTTCGGTTGGAGGGTTTTTCGATGCAGGACATACAGCGACTTGCACAGACCCGATTCGTCGAAGAGAACACCACTGACTATCTGATTGAGATGACCAACCAAGTCACTCGGCTTGGACCGTTCTTCCGCTGCGCCGTTGACAACCTTGATTTCTTCTTCCAAAGAAACGAGGCGACACGAGTCATCTCGATGATGCGTGTTATGCAGGCCCACACCCAACTAAATCGAGGGATGCTGGTTCTCAGTGTGTCGAGTGGGACGGTCTCACATAGCATCGAGCGTGAGATGTCTTTGATTTCGGACATCGTATTAGAATTCGAGGTCAAGCAGCTTGGAAACTCCTTTGAGACTCGACTAATCATCAGGAAATTCCGAAATGCGCCTGAGAACCTACGGGTTTACACCTATCGAGTGACTCCAGAGGAAGGAATCACACCCGAGACTGTGGACCGTGTGATTTGAGGTCGGCAGGGATAATCATGAAACTGGACAGCATCCTCTCGCCTAGCGGGGTTGGAGCCATGAGACACCAGAGAAGAGTCCTCGCCGAAGAGGCCGTTTCGCCGGTCATCGCAACGATTCTTCTGCTCGCAATCACCGTACTGCTCGCCGGTGGAGTCTACATGATGATGGCATCCAGCGTACAGGCCCCGGACAAAGGGGTTCCAACCGCCAAATTGAGTGTCAGAGCGCTCGACAATGGCTACCAAGTGGTCACAATCAGCGAGATGTCGGGGCAAATCGAGACCTTCCGATGCAAATTCCAGCTCATTGCCCCAATCGACTCGAACTACACCACCATCTCGGGCTTCACCTCCGACGCTGACGTGTACGGAATTTCAGGGGGCAACGTATCTTTCCAAGACAGGGATGCGGGCTTCACGGTCAACACAGGTGACTACTTCGTGATTGATGCTGCCACCCTTGGCTCCGGCTCGGGGGACTGGACTTTCCGACTGCTCTACGAGGGCTTGGGTGGTCGAAGTTCTGGTGAAATCGTCGCGGTAACCCTACCTATGACCTCTTGAGAACGGCCACACGCATCGAAGGTAATCCCCTTGTAGTCGGGCCGGTAGCATCCGTTGGCGATTCGCATGGCAGGCCTTGAGAGTTGGAAGCCGTGGTTCTCCTCACCGGGGAGTGAGGGGAGTGGTGGAAACACTCGCATCGAGCCGAGGGCGGTTGTCAGCCCCGTGAGTTGGCGACTCGCCCCATCCAAGAGCCACATGATTCGCTGGCTGCTACTCGCAGCACAGGGAGAAAAGTCGGTGCGGATTCTATTCGATGGAACGCCAGGGGAGGACATCGTCGCGATGGCCCGCTGCCTCAGCCAGATGGGAGTCGAGATTGACGTCGCCGGCGAGGCCGGAGTTTGGACGGTGAACGGCGTCGGAGCACACGGCTTCAATCGACCTATCAGCGTTCTCAACTGCGCCAATTCCGGAACCGCGCTGCGGTTGTTGACAGGGGCCGCTGCAAGACTTGATGCGCCGGTGATGCTCGATGGTGATGCCACCCTTCGCAGGAGACATTCGGAGACCTTGGTAGAGTCGGTTCGCAAGTTGGGCGCAGTGGTCAGCCATGGCACCGGTTTGGAGACACTCCCCTACCTCGTGAACGGACCGATTTCGGCGGCGGACTTGAGCCTCAACATCACAAAGTCGAGCCAACCGCTCTCCGCGCTGTTGCTCTCGATGCCTGCGCTCAATGGGCCGGTCAAGATTGACCTGTTGGGCTCCCCTGTCTCGCGCAGACACGCGCAACTCTCGTTCGAACTCGCCTTCGAGTCGGGCTCTGACAACCTGCTGAGTTGGGGTTCTTCACTGACGCTTGAACCGTGGAGCGTCGAGTGCCCGGACAAGGTGACGGTTCCCGCTGACCGCAGTCTGGAGGCGTTTGGGATGCTATACGCAGCGGTGCATGATGTTGGGCTGGAGGTTTCGAATCGGCCTGCCGACAAGGACTCGCTCGGTGCTGAGGTGTTGGACGGTGTCGCCACCGGGCAGAACGAACCTGCCTCCGTGGACCTGCGCGATGCCAATGACCTGTTGCCTCCGTTGGCGGCGATTCTGGCACTTGGTGAGGGAGGGACGATTTCTGGAGCGGCACATGCACGGCACAAGGAGTCGGACAGAATCAGGAGAACCGTCGAGATGCTGGAGCAGTTTGGCATCGTTGCCGAGGCCACGGATGACGGTATTAGTGTCGAGGGTGGCCAATCGCCCACCTCGCCGCGAGGTGTGGTTGAGACTCATGCTGACCACAGATTGTGGATGACTGCGGCTTGCCTTGCAAGCAAGGTTGGTGCGACTCTGTCACACGAAGGAACCTATTCTGTGTCCGATCCAGACTTCCTTTCCAGAATCAATTGACTGGGGCGTCGCGCACCCCCTACCCTTGCGATTACCCCTGATCGAA
>CAZPJQ010000115.1:3691-6146 GCA_964586945.1 uncultured Candidatus Poseidoniales archaeon | reverse complement strand
TTCATCGCTTCAGCACTGTTCAGCAGAGGGGGGAAATGGTCCTATCTGATACCGGCATTCGGCATCGGAGTCGGGCTGCTGGCAGCATTCGGATTCATTCCTCTCAGGAGCCTCATTCTCGGCATGGGCTTTCAGTTCAGCCACCAACTTTGGATACCCCCGATTGCTCTCGCACTCTCGTTTGCAATCGCCTACATCGGAGCCCACTTCGTACCTGCCGACTTCGAAATTCATGTGAGCGCAAAGGGGGAACTGCTCGGCCCTGTATATCAGCGCCTCCGATTTCTCGGCAATGGAAACCTAAGGCTCCTCGTGACCAAGGACTTGGTTGACCTGTGGCGCAGCAAGACACTTGCGAAGATGCTTATTTCGTACACGGTGCCACTCGTCTTCCTGATTCTGCTCGCTTGGCTGGTCGACTTCGCAAACTTCCCGATTCCGTTCAACCTGCTCTCGTACGCCCCCTTCCTCGGCTTCTTCGGCTTCCAATTTTACTCGTGGCTCAATGGTATGGACCCCCCGGACTTCCTCAACGGATTTCCGGTTTCAGTACCCGAACTGTTGCGGGCGAAGGTCGTCGTCTACTTTCTCATCACTACTTGGATATCAGTGATTTTCATCGCCGTCATGGCAAAGATCCTCGACCAGATGTGGGCGCTCCCAGCGGCGCTTTTGGTGATGTTCGCCAACTCAGTCTACATCGTCAGTCTTACCGCCCTTCTGATGGGCCTCCGACCGAACAAGGCGATTTTCGACTTCTCCATCATGGGCTGGTTCTACCTCGGCACAATCGTGCCACTGCTCGGCCTCTTCCTGCTCTCGTTCACTCAAGGAGACATGACAATCTACGAGAATTGGGGGCAGTTGGTCTCTGAGCAGGGATTGAACGCGACGACCGCGGTTTTGGTTGAAGAAAACGAGGCCGGCAGGGGGCTGCGTGGAATTCTCTTCCTGAGCGCCATCCTCACCGTACTCGGGGGCGCATTCCAGATGATGTTGAGTCGTCGATGGGGTACGGCAGCATTTGAGAACTGACCCCAGTCACTACTCGTTTCAATAGATTATCAGATGAAATTTCGCTCTGTCGTTGATTTTATATTGCTTGAAGTCGGAAATAAACCTCCCAAAAGTCGCGGGGATGCGCTGACTGCCCTTGGGTCGGCTTACTATAACCAAAGGTTATAGCGAATCGAGAGGAGTGCGCAGTACGCCGAGCCGGAGGTATCACCATGGCACGAAAAGGTAAGGGAAGACCGAAGAGACAGAGGCGACGGCAGAAGCGAGCCCAATACGAGGAGCTCGACAAGTACCCAGTAGCCCCCCCTCACGCCTTCGCTAGGATTGTCCGCGACCTTCGAACTCTGAACATCATGTATCAGGCGATTGAGCCTCCTTTGACCAAGGCTGAGCAGCGTGACTTCGAGTTGATAATGGACATCTTCGTGAAGTCTGTGACCGCCGACATTGAGGAAATCGACACCGACCCAGGTGGCTATTTGCGCGCCGCAATGGACCAAGTCATCAAGTCCTATTCGATGAGAATCACCAAGAAATCCCGCTCCAAGATTTTCTACTACCTCAAGCGTGACCTGCTAGGCTACGGCCGCATGGACGTGCTGATGAATGACTCCAATGTTGAGGATGTGTCCCTCGATGGAACCGGTATCCCCATCTTCGCTTATCACCGAAAGTTCGAGTCGGTCGAGACCTCCATCGCTTGGCCTGAGGACGATGAGTTGGAGTCCTACATCATCAAACTCGCACAGCGCTGCGGTAAGCACATTTCCGTGGCTGAGCCGCTGCTTGACGCAACTCTCATGGATGGCTCTCGAATCGTCATGAAGTTGGGCTACGAGATTTCAACGAAGGGTTCGACATTCTGCATCCGCCGATTCCGAGAAGACCCCTTCTCGCCATGCGACATAATCGCTTTCAGAACCATGACGAGTCTTATGGTAGCCTACATGTGGATCGCTTTCCAACAAGGTATTTCGATGCTCTTCGTTGGTGGAACGGCATCTGGAAAGACGACCACTCTGAACGCGATGGCGCTGTTCATCCCGTGGCAGATGAAGATTGTCAGCATCGAGTCGACCCGAGAGGTCAACATCCCCCAGCCGAACTGGATTCCCGGCCTTACTCGGCAAGGTTTCGGAGGTGAGTCTGACGAAGGTGAAATCGGTGAGTTCGAACTGCTGAAGGCAGCACTTCGAGAGCGTCCTGAGTACATCATCGTCGGTGAGATCCGTGGTGCCGAAGCGTATGTTCTGTTCCAGGCGATGGCTACTGGACACTGTTCCTATTCCACTGTTCACGCCGACTCCATCACATCGCTCATACACCGCCTTGAGAACAAGCCGATTGACATCCCGAGAGTTCTTCTCCCAGCACTGGAAGCGTGCGGTATCCAAATGCAGACCAGAATCAATGGTCGTCGTGTGCGGCGAACCAAGGC
>CAZPJQ010000115.1:0-3681 GCA_964586945.1 uncultured Candidatus Poseidoniales archaeon | reverse complement strand
GCGATTGTTGAGATTGTCGGCGTCGACCCGCACAGTCAGGAGGTCATCACGAACGAGGTGTTCAAATGGGACCCAGCCACCGACGACTACGAGTTCTCAGGCAAATCCTATGTCTTGGAGAAAATAATGGTGAAGATCAACTTCAGTCAGGATGAGATGCGAAATGAGTTGCGAACCCGCAAGAGAATCCTCGACTGGATGGTCCTCAACGACATTCGAAAATCTGACCAGGTGGCTCAAATAATAACCGAATACTATGTTCGCCCACAAGCCGTATTGGCTAGAGTGGATGGGCTTCAGTGAGGTGTCCTGAGTGGCGAAAGAGCCTGAGAAAAAACGCTTTGAGGGGATGACTCTCAGCCGTTGGCAGGTCTTCTGCAACCTTATTATCGGCAAGTGGATACTAAAGAAGTCACGTGCTGACACAGAATTGCAGAAAACACTCCTACAGGCAAATATTCGGGTGATGCCGGAGGTCTACAAGGCGACTACATTCATGAGCACGATCGTAGCTTTCGCTATCTGCATCGGCGTTCTCTCTCTCGCCTTCCTTCCTGAGATCGGCGGAATCGCCCTTTATGAAAAACAGCAGACGGATGAATCCATAATCCCATGTATTGACTGGGCGTTTTGGAATCCCAATGATGTCAACCCGAACCTCGACTGGACCGGGGTGGGCCCGGATGAAGAGGAATACACCTACGGCGGTTGCCCATTCTACGAAACGAAGGTGTTTTCTGGCACAGCTAGGGCTGGTCTGGTGGTCCTGTTTGGCATCTTGGCCCCCATCTACGCATACCGTCATTTCCTTGGTGCTGCAGAGCGCAAGAGGTTTGAGCGGGGCGAGGCATTGGAGAAGTACATCCCCTACGCGGCATCTTACACAGCAGCGATGGCGGCAGCGAATGCGACCCCCTCGAAAATCTTCAAGTCACTCGCCATGAACGAAGAAATCTACAACGAAATAGCCTATGACTCTGCTATGATTTACCGAGATGTCACTCTGCTCGGAATGGACTTGGTGACTGCAATCAAACTCTCTGTCGATAGAGCGGCCTCCCCTTGGGTCTCACAATTCTTCCAAGGTATGACAGGCACACTGACCTCTGGGGGGAACCTGAAAATCTACTTCCTAAACAGGGCGGAGCACTACATGCGAGAAAACAGAATTCGGCTCGGCGTGTTCCTTGAGACACTGGCGATGATGGCTGAATCATATGTTGTGGTCGCTGTCGCAATGCCTCTCTTCCTGATTGTCATGCTGGTCATCATGTTCTGGGTGTCTGGCTCGGGCGCTCAGTTGTCGGAGACAATGGTCTACGGAGTCGTCTTGGGTGTTCTACCGACGATTCACATAGCATACGGGATTCTCGTCTGGATGATGAGCAAGGAACAGGAAATGTGAGCAGGAGGTGAAAGTTTGGCACGTAAGAAAAAACAGAAGATTCGCGTTGATCTAGACCTTCCCAAGGACGACAATGTCCGACGGAACTTCCTCGCAATCACCATCACAAGCGGCTTAATCGGAATACTCTGCATGGCATTCTGGGCGACAAACGCCGATCTCATCTTCGGAATTATGGCGCCCGCTCCACCCAATGAAAACCCGGTCTTCATCAACAATGCGTGTGGATTTGATCCGAACAGCGCCCAACCGGACTATGCGATGAACGAAACCTGCTTCTGGACTCGGGAACGAGCCGCAACTCAAACGATGACGATCCAGTGGGACAATGTGAAGGGTCCTGGAATGGGCCAGATATTCGACATACCCGGCATCGACCAGCTGAAGTTGGGCTCGTTACCGCATCCGATACAACCGCTGAAATTAGACTGTTCTGCTTCGGCGGATGTTGAGTTTCCGTACACGGTGACACTTTGGGAGCCGTCATTCGGCGGTGGCCTTGGCACCTCACATGTAATTCAAGCCGTGACCAACCAAGATGACTGCCATATGGTAATCGATAATGCAATCTCTGGCGAAGGGTGGGAATTGTGGCTGGAATTCGACCGTAATCTCCCTCGAATGACGAACTTCATCGTGACCATATCTGTTGATTCATACGACGGCGTTCCAGACTGGATGAACAACGCTGCTCAGTTCGTAGGGCCAGAGGTCAATCTCGGGCCTGTCACCTTGAGGCCTTTCCTCTTCGTCAACTTCTTCGGCTATGGATTTGTTTTCATGTGTCTGCCTGGAGCATTATACTGGGACCGTCAGATGAAGAAGATTGACGCCATGGAGGAAAAATTCCCAGACTTCCTGAGAGACCTGGCAGAATATTGGAAAGGAGGTTTGTCAATGACCTTGGCAGTGAGAACGCTCGCCCGTTCGGAGTACGGTGCGTTAAATGAGGAGGTTCGGCGAATGTCTGACCAACTCAGTTGGGGCGTAGCATTCGGCGATGTCATTCAGATGTTCGCGGATCGGGTCGGAACACCGCTGGTCCAGAGAGCGATCAGCCTTATTCAAGAGGCGAACAAGGCGGGAGGGAAAATCTCCGACATTCTGGTAACCGCTGCAAATGACAGTCGCGAAATCAAGTTCCTAGAGAGTGAGAGAGAGCGCGCTATCGCCTCTTACATCGCAGTTATTTGGACCTCCTACTTCGTTTTCCTTGGTGTCATCGTCGTTCTCGCGAAGGTTTTCATACCCGCAATTTCAAGTTCAAACGCGGGTGATGATTCTGCCCAAATAGGAAACATGGTGATTCGCGCCATCGACCCTCTCTTCTTCCTAGTCGTCTTCTTCTACGGCGTTAGCGCGCAGGCCCTCGGTAACGGTGCGATGGCTGGGCTGATGGCTACTGGCAGATTATCAAGCGGAATGAAACACGCTGGATTCATGCTCATCTTTGCAATAATATGCTTCAACTTCATCGCATTCTCCCCCGACCTGATTGGAATTGATGGCGATGCGGGTCTGAACCCAGCGTTGGGTACATTCATTCCAGGTTGATGTGAGAAGATGCAACACCGTGAGGTTTCACCGGATGGCGCTCAAGTCCACATTCTTGAGATGTTGACGCTCTTCTGGCTCTTCTTCATGTCGGGAACCTTCGTCTTGCAACTTCAGATCCCGGACCCTGTATCACCCGCTTCGGACGGCGCTCTCCAACTCGCCGCAGAGGACGCTTTCGTATTGCAACTTGGAACCGATGCAACGGACATGGGGAATCACACCACCAGGATGGGTGAAATGCTCGCCACCGAATCCCTCGACGATTCCTGCAACGCTCTTCTTGCCGGGCTTCCCACCTCCGTGCAGGGCAACTGCTGGTTGGCAAACAATGGGGGAGAACTCTCTAGACACGGCACTGGGAGCACCCCACTTGGGAGGACTGTCAGCGTTCATCATCTTGTCCACGATGGCGGAGATGTCTGGTCAGTCAGTCTGCAGGTTTGGCGCACTGGGGGGTCTGCATGATGCGCAGACGGGGTGTCCCTCTGTCCGCCGAGGATGGCCTGTTCTCCGATGAGACTGGCCAAATGCTGTTGGCGACCGGCATCATACTGATGTTGACTCTTCTCTCGATGGCTTGGTATGGCATCTCGGTCGCCGGTCTCGGTGAGCCTTACGACACCGGGACTCACGATGTGTTGGACGTCACCGAATCATTCAGCACAGTCTGGCAACCTCTCATCGAGAACCGAAGCGCGGCCTTGGTTGCCGGAGGTGCC
>CAZPJQ010000114.1:0-6166 GCA_964586945.1 uncultured Candidatus Poseidoniales archaeon | reverse complement strand
CTGAGCAGCAGTCGCTGGCAAAGTACGGTCTCGACTATGTCACAGACACCTACCTTCCAGAGAAGTTGGCTGACCTCGGACTGAGTTGACCCGACTTTTCGCGTGATTCGGGCGCGCAGGCGCACGCGGGCGGCGCGGAGGTCAAATATCGCTATTTTTGAGGTGATTTGGCTTCAGTGGAGCGATTGGAAGGACGATTAGTTGGATAACAAATGTGCTATTCCATAGCGTAATATGAAGTAGTATAGGTGTGGCGGTGGGAAACATGGCACAAGGAACTGTCAAGTGGTTCAACCAAGTGAAGGGATTCGGGTTTATCGAGCAAGAGGGCGGAGACGACCTCTTCGTTCACAAATCCCAGGTTGAGGGAACCATAAGAGATGGCGACACCGTCGAGTTCGAGGTTGGCGAAGGACCCAAGGGACCTAACGCAGTCAACGTTCGAAAGGTCGACGAGTGAAACCCCAGCCCATCAGGGGCTTCAGAGTGATTCGCCTCTCAATAGTAGGCGGTAGGAGCGTATGCTCTATCCATCGCTTGTTCGCCTGTGAAATCAGTACACGCCATGCCATTGTGAATCACTCGACTTTGTTAACTGTGGATACTAAATAGGGACGGTTGGCCGGTGAAAATCATGACGGGCGTGAGTTTCTCTGACCTCGGGGTTCCAGCCCCATTGGTTCACACCCTACGACATCAGGGAATCAGCGAACCCTTCGAGGTTCAGATGGAGTCGA
Organism: uncultured Candidatus Poseidoniales archaeon; assembly: GCA_964586945.1. Lineage (GTDB taxonomy): Archaea > Thermoplasmatota > Poseidoniia > Poseidoniales > Thalassarchaeaceae > MGIIb-Q1. The sequence continues at coordinate 5,429 of CAZPJQ010000114.1, read as the reverse complement.
TTCCCGATGCGATGTTGGGCAGAGATGTCTGCTGCCGCGCCCCTACCGGCTCGGGTAAGACGCTCGCATTCGGGCTGCCGCTTCTGACTCGCTGCGTGCGGGCAGACCCCTATCTCCCAACCTCACTCATCCTCACTCCCACTCGAGAGTTGGCCGAACAGATCTCCAAGGTTCTCACACCCTTGGCGCACGAGATGGATTTGGAAGTCGTGGCCATCTATGGAGGAACTGCCTATTCGAAACAGACTCGGCCTCTGAAGCGGGGAGTCGATGTCGTAGTCGCCTGCCCGGGTCGATTGCTGGACTTGATGGACAATGGTGCGCTGAGTTTGGAGAATGTCGACATCGTGGTCATCGATGAAGCCGACCGAATGGCTGACATGGGCTTCATGGAGCCTGTCTGCCAGATACTGGACAACTGTTCGCGCGAGCGCCAGACGATTCTCTACAGCGCAACCCTCGATGATGAGGTCGCTGACTTGGTGAAGAACTACCAGCACCAGCCCGTGACCATTGAGATTGGGCCGAAGGAGGTCAGCATGGAGAGCATGAACCACCTCTTCTGGTTGATGAAGAACTCGATGAAGTCTGAAATCGCCGGTGAGGCGATTCGCAAGAATGGACGCAGTATCGTGTTCTGCAGAACGAGAGCTGGTGTGGACCGAGTCGGTGACGAGTTGGAAGACATCGGATTGAGTGTGGCAACACTCCACGGTGGTCTCTCTCAGCGACAAAGGGACGGGGCGATGGGCCGCTTCACCAAGGGGAATTGCATCGTACTAGTCGCAACAGATGTCGCCGCACGAGGAATTGACGTCGAAGGCGTTCAAAACGTGATTCACTACGACCCTCCGGAGAACGGCAAAGCGTACAAGCACCGAAGTGGGCGAACTGCGCGCGCCGGTGCGGTGGGAAATGTCATCTCGCTGGTCCAAAGACCACAGAAGAAGGCGTACAGCCGAATGCAGAGAGAGGTCGGCATCAAATGCCAATTCACACCACCAAACTTCTCCGACCTGCCGGATAGCGACTTCGTCTTCACTCCTGAATCCCGCCCTCGCAGGAACGGCCGGCAAGAGTCCCGAAACGGCGGATACAACAACCGTGGGCGCTCCCAAAACCACTCAAGAGGCAGGTCAAACGGGCGTGGTGGCCGAAATGGTCGCTCAAACGGTCGAAGAGAAGGAAACCAGTCTGGAAATGGTCGAAATCACGGTGGCCACTACGGAGGCAGGTCACACGGTGGTCGAAGTGGGGGTGGCCGCTCAAACGGTCCTTCCCACGGTCGCTCCTCCTGGCGTTCCAACGGTGGTGGAGGCCGCTCGAACGGTCGCAATGGAAACTCAAACGGTCGCTCAAATGGAGGCCGAAAGTCCAACTCCTACAGTGACAAGCGGAAGGGTGGTCGTGATGGCGCCCCCCGAGGTCAGAGTCGGCAGGGTAAGCAGGGAAAGAAGTCCTACAAGAAGAAGAATTACTCTCGCAACTGAGAGTGTTGTTTGACTGACTGCTCAATCATCGCTGTCGCCGAGCGCAGCCCACCAAGGCAGATTCGACGGTTTTCCGGCGACTATCACTCGTCCGCCAGTGTCGGCTATTTGGTAGAGCATCCTCTCTCTGACCTCATCGATGATCGCCTCGGCATCCGGTATCTCTAGTCGCAGGTTCTGGCTCCATGCATCGAGGTCAACAGGTCTGCGTGGTTGTTCGAGAATCGTGTGGACTAGATTTCGCTCCTCATACTCAGGAAAGTTCTCATCGACCGCTGATGAGACACGGCTCATCACCTGCTGATGGAGGGCGATGAGGGCGTCACGCTGAGCGTCGAGTTGCTCCAATGTATCGTTCAGTTGACTGACCAACTCCATCGCTTCGGGGACCGATACCTTGCGGCGGCCAGCGATCTTCTCGGCGATTGGAATCGCCTTGTCGGGCAATTTGGAGGAGAGTCTTACAGGACCACCCGGAGGAAGCGTCCGGTGTTCGCAGCGGAACAGGTCGGGGCCGAGGTCGAGGCTGATCGAAAAGGATTGTTGGACAGAGTAGATTTTCTTAGGGGGCCCACCCTTGTCACTCTTCACTATCTCGGATTGGACAAAACCCGCCTCCCCAAGCACCTTCAGGTGTTTCATCACAGCCTGCTGGCTGACATCGAGGTGTTGCGACAGTTGCAATGGGTAGTGCGGCTCACGCACTAGCATCTCCAAAATCTGCCGACGGGTGCTGTTTTCGAGGATGGAAAGCGCCGTGCCAAAGTCGACCACACTACTCAACTCGGGGTTGTCTACCGGGTCGCCCTGTAAAAACCCAACCGCTCTACTTCAGCGCATATCATCGAGTGTGACCACTGTGGAACTTTGCATCGCCTTGTCTGCTGCATACGCAATCAGATGGCTGTTCATCGAGTCGGATAGTTCAGTCGTCGAAAGTGAATGGGGCTCCCCCCGCACGACTTTGACAAAGTCCGCCACGAGCCTGAGGTCACCCCCACCGTGCATGTCCTCGCCCTCGCCAATTGTGATGACTTCCTCGGCCCACTCTTCGCCATCGGTTGCAGCGGGTTTGCGAATCACGATTCGCCCGGAAATCATGTCTCCCTCGATTTCGCCCTTCGTCCCGGTGATCTGGAGGCGGCGGGTTGCTCTTGCTGAATTGGTCACCATGTCGTGGGTGGCGACGCAGCCGTCAGCGAACTCGACGATGACTGACTGACGGTCGACGACATCGTTGTCACACCTCCAAACGCAGCGGCTGTAGTCTGATGATTCGAGGTGCGCTCGCCTAGACTCTGCCATCTCCTCCTCGGAGAATGACTCTCCTGCCACATCAGGCGCAGCGTCGCCTGCCTCGTAGGTAGCCTCGCCGGAGAACGCGTAGAAGGGCCACCAGTCATTGTTGAGGTGATGGCGATGTGCGGAATACTGGCAATCTCGTTCAATTTCACAATCGTGACAATGGGTTCCTGCCCCCTTTGGAGCATTTTGCTCGGTGAAGAAGTGGCAGCCACCAAATGAGGCGACCTGAGTCGGCTCGGTGCCCGACTTGAACCAGCACAGCAAGTCTAGGTCATGACAGCACTTTGCGAGCATCATCGGATTTACCTCTCGACGATTCCATTTCCCCCTCACAAATCCGACGGCCATGTGGTGATAGGAGACGTTCTCGGTCGAATGGATGTGCATTATCTCGCCGATTTCACCCGCCGCTATTCTCTCTTTGATTGCAACATAGAATGGGGCATGTCGAAGAACATGGCAGATGACCACCTTCCGCCCGGTCCGCTCGGCCGCCGCGGCCAACGCACGCAGTTCTGCCGCACCCCTAGCAATCGGCTTTTCCAACAAGACATCGTATCCAGCTTCCAATAGCGGAATCGTGGTCTCGACATGGATATCGTCCATCGTTCCGTTGATGGCCACATCGGCGAACTTCGGTGCCGCTGCCAACTCCGCAGCACTCGAAAAGCAGCGCTCGGCTGAAATCCCCCACTTCAGCGCGTAGCGAGCCAACCTCTCGGGGTTCGGCTCGGCTAGGCCGACCACCTGCAATTCGTCTGGATGGTCGTCGGAATACGAGGCGTAGCCTACCGACCTGTGACCTAATCCAACGAGTACCGCGGTGAGCGCAGACAGTCCAATCCCCGTCTGCGAAAGGTCACTCTCACTATTCATACCCGCGCAAGTAGGGAAGTCTGTGAATCGGTGGGGGGGCCGACGCGGGCGCGCAACCGTCAAAGGGGGTGGGTTGGAGCCACAGACGATGATGAAGAAGTGGTTCATGCGTCAGTATTGGCGGCTACAACAATCCCAGACCTTCATATCGATGGGTTTCTGGTGTACCACGCTCACACTGCTCATCTGGCCGTATGTATCGTGGCGCTTCCAGGGTGAGGCGACTCCACTCGGCATTCCGATGACTTACTGGGGTCTCGCCACCATCGCCTTCGGGGTCCTCGCCATCGTTCTCATGGTCGGTTACATCTACGATCAATTCCTCTCTCTCTGGAAGGAGCAGCGCACCGTCGACACCGAGCGCAATCCGTTTGGAACCTACGCCATGATTCCCGCCAACATCGTCCAGGTTGGCATGCTCAACCGACTGCTGCGTGATAACTCCCCAGAAGACAAGCAGGTGCAGGACACCTGTAACTGGATTGACCAGTGGTTGGCATGGAACGCTGAACAGGAGGTCTGGGCACGCGGTCAGAAGTTTTGGGATGATGAATTTGAAAATCCAGTCCCGGACCTGTTCTTCCTACCTGAAGGAGCAGTCGATGATGCTCGCAGGCGGGGGAAGGACCTCGACTGAGAGCCCCTTTCCGGATGGTTCACCTCAACCTTCGTCCCAGTCCTTCCACTTCTCACCAGTTTCATCGACCTCATCGGAAACCGTCGCAGACTTGCTCTTTGTGGGACTAACTGCTTCGCTCTCCTGCTCACCGGCGAATGAACGGTCAACTCGGGAGGTTTGGTCTGGTCGGTCGGAGAAGGGAGGGGGAACTGCCTGAGCTTCGGATTGAATCTGGAACTCGATCTTCATCTCGCCAGCAGTCCCGGCCTTTTCTCGCAACTTTGTCAGCGCGTAGACCTGGTCGGTCGTCAGAACCGGTCCACCGCCGGACGGCAAATCGATTGAAAGCGAGACTTCGCGGCCATCTGGACTCTTCATGGTCACCGTTGGTGGACCGAGGGCTGTCTTGGGCCGGAGAATGTACAGGAGACCAGCCACGGGGAGAAGGCAGGCGCCGAGGAGAAGGGCTCCACACGAGGCCAAGAGGGGGTACTGCTGCATCGTCAGTTTGTCGATTTCGTTCTGGTCGATAACATAGATTGAGTGGTTGGAGGTTGAACTCAAGGTGAGTTGTCCGTTTTCATTCGTTTTAATCCAGCCCAGCGGTTCGAAGGTCGTGCCGTCCTCGAACTTCAATGTCGCCACCGCCGCGATCAAAGATGGCTCAAGCAATTCAACCTCACTTCCCTCGCTGTCGAGGATAGTTAGGGTATCCATTTCCACATCATGTTCAGTCACATTCTGGTAGAACGCATACTTGTTGAGACCAATCACTTCGAGTTCCTCACTGCTTGAGGGTTCAAGGATGAGAACATGGTGTTCGTCGGGACGCAGAACATCTTCAATGTCTGGTAGCGAAGTCGCCAGCCCAATCATGCCCAACAGCAGTGAGATTGAACCTACTATGAGCAGCCGTTTGGGCCATGGTGAGCCTGATTGCTCACCATCCCTCGATTGAATCTGCTCATGGAGCAGTGGCGTTTCTGGCGCGGAATCCCCCGTCATCACCACCCCCTACTTCAGCACGGCTTGAAAGCCAAACGGTTCGGCGGAGAGCGATTGGCTACTACCTGGCTATTGGCAAGGTCAGAACATGTCCTCGGTGGCCACCAGGCTCGACTGCTCGGCGACCCTCGCGA
>CAZPJQ010000113.1:0-6182 GCA_964586945.1 uncultured Candidatus Poseidoniales archaeon | reverse complement strand
TAGCGCGTAGGTTACCTGTGTCAGGCTGTCAATCGCTACCCTGAATTCGCTCGGGCGCAGCGCCCAACACATTTCCAAGAAGGTGAACCTCACATTGGGAAGTCCATGCCATCCATGCCGTCCATTCCGCCACCGGAGACAGCCTTGCTGGAGATGACATCGTCGATTCGGAGAATCATAACTGCGGTTTCTGTTGCACTCTGGATTGCCTGCTCGACCACCCGGAGTGGTTCTAGGACGTTGGCTTTCCTCATGTCCATGACACCGCCTTCGTAGACATTGACTCCGAAAGTGCTCTTGCCTTCCGCGTGGGCCTTTCGCACTTCGATGATTGTGTTGACAGGGTCCAGTCCTGCATTCTCTGCAAGGGTGCGTGGAATCACTTCTAGGGCTCCTGCGAAGGCCTCGATTGCCATCTGTTCCCGTCCACCGATTCCCTCGGCGTAGATTCGGAGGTCACGGCTTATAGATGCGAGAACTGAACCGCCACCGGTCACGACTGCTCCATCCTCCCAAGCGACGCTGATGACGCCGACTGCATCGTCGAATGCTCTGCGCAACTCATCAACCACATGCTCTGTTCCGCCTCTCAGCAGAACTGAGACGCTCTTCGCTTGCGGGCAACCTGTGAAAAATACCATGTCGGACTCGCCAATCTTTCGCTCATCGACCTTCGCTGCGGCGCCGAGGTCGTCACCGGACAGGTCGTCAATGTTGGTGACAATCTTCCCGCCGGTCGCCTTGCCGAGTGCCTCCATGTCGCTCTTCTTGGCCCGACGGACTGCAAACAGACCCGCCTTCGCCATGTAGTGCTGTGCTAGGTCGTCGATTCCCTTCTGGCAGACGACGACATTTGCGCCGGAGGCCTGCAACTTGTCAACCAGTCCCTTGAGGTAATTCTCCTCCTCTTCGAGGAACTGTGCGAGCATGGTGGGGTCGGTGATCTGGATCTTTGCATCGACTTCAGTCTTCTTGACTTCGATTGCGCTGTTAATCAGAGCAATCTTTGCATCTGACACCGAACGAGGCATTCCGCTGTGTACTCGCTCCTTGTCGAGGATGATGCCGTCGACGAGGGCGCTGTCCTTGATTGAGCCACCCTGCTTCTTCTCGACCTTGATGTCATCGAGGTCAACATAACGAGCACCGTTCTCCTCATTTCCGACCGACATTACCGCGTTAACGCAGATGTCGGCGAGGAAGGCCTTCACCGCTCCGGCACTCTTGCCGGTCAGTGCGGTCTTTGCGACCTCGGCGAGAGTCTCTTCGTCATCGACTTTGATGCTGTGATTTTTCAACAGGTCAACAGCTCTCTCACAAGCGAGGCGGAAGCCCTCGCAGATGACTGTCGGGTGGACATTCTGGTCGATGAGGTCCTCGCTTCGCTTGAGCAACTCGCCTGCAATCACGACAGCAGTAGTTGTGCCATCGTGGCAGTGCTGCTCCTGGGTCTTGGCGACTTCTATGATCATCTTCGCTGCGGGGTGCTCGATGTCCATCTCCTTGAGAATCGTCGCCCCATCGTTGGTGATGACAACATCGCCCATCGAATCGACGAGCATCTTGTCCATCCCCTTTGGGCCGAGTGTCGTTCTAACCGCATCGGCGACTGCCTTTGCAGCGGCGATGTTGTTGCTTTGGGCACTCTTTCCTCGAGTGCGGTCAGTTCCTTCCTTCAGAATGAAAATCGGTGCTTGTCCCCCATACATTGTGTCCCACATCCCCTTGCGCTCCTTAGGAGCGAAGCCGCCGACCCGAAGCCCCCTCTTAAGGCCGACTCAAACTCGCCAAGAGCAAGAATTGGTGGACCTCTCTTCAGAACACGCCTTCAGGAAGGACACCAAGCACACAAAGACTCTGATTACCGCCCTCTAAGGGGTGATTTCTGCTGGCTGATGTTCAGTCCAGGCCCTTCTGTTGTCGATATTCGTGGCCGTAGTGGGTCCACTGCTCCATCGTCCAACCATTAGGCATTCCACCAGGCGGAAGTTCTGCTGCTCCCTCGGGGAGCTCAACGGCAGGTGGAGAGACCGCAGGTGGTGAGGCGGCTGGCGGAGAGCCGGCAGGGGGTGAGACAGATGGTGGAGAGTCCGTTGCAGGGCTGACCTGTTGCTCAAAGAGAGGGGCGGCCCCCCCATAGGGTGAGTTGGCAACGGTATCTGTGGAGGGCAGAGGGGGAGTTTCGGGAACGGTCGGGGCTTCTGGAACGCTTGGAGCGGCGGGTACACTCCCGTATGTCGCCTCGAGTTGGCTTTGGTAGCCTTCCAAGGTGGAAATCTCCTCCTCTTCGCGGTTGGTTGAGAGCACGACTTGAGCGAGAACCGCAATCAGCCCGATTGAGACTAGGCCCCCGAAGATGAAGGCCAACCAAGTGCCAAGCCCAAATCCGGCTTCACCCTCGGCGTTTGAGCCGCCATCGAGCAAACTTGAATCGCGCAGGACCTTGATCTGCAGTACGGTGCTGGCAACATCGTCGTCGCCAGTTGCCATCACGGTGACGTTGAATACCATTTCATCATCAGGGAGGTTGATGAATTGGGTCTCGGTAAGAGAGAATTTGATTGAAGCCGAACGCAGGTCGTCGGAGTTGAGAACGAATGATGTGTCTGAAGACTTGACGCGCACGGCGGCGTAGTTGCGCGCCTCACCAGCATCGACTTCAAGTCGAATTAGCTGGCTGTTTGTAGGATGCCTGTTATGGACTGATACATTGACATAAATCCAGCCATCACTATCGAGCACGACCATTTCGCCTGGTGTCAGCTCAAGCCAGCCCTGAGCACCAACTTGGAAAAAGCCCTCTCCTGAATCCCCCGCAGAGCCGCCAGATTGGCTCGATGTGGCGGTCACGACCAACTTCAGCAGACCGAATGTACCCTCGTCGAACCAGTACTCGATCGTGATGTTGACAGAGGTCCCCTTATCCACAGATGGAGGAGATTCCGGGTTGTACTGCTCATTGAGGATGATGACGGCGTTCATTCCGGCTGGGAAATCTAAGACGATGGTGAATTCGTCAAAGCCGTTGCCGTTGTTCGTAACTTCAAACGAAGCGGTCTTTGGGTCGGCGCCGCCAACGAAGGATTGGCCTGTCATGTCAAGGTCGGATACATCGATGAGATATGTGTCTTCGACCAACAACTCGACTTGAGTTGTGACGAAATAGGTCGGGTCCGCCTGCGAGGTCGCCTTCACTATGACAAAGTAGGTGTCTGCGCGGAGGCCGTAAGGCATAGGCAGAATGACGAGTACTGTGCTGCTGTCTCCGAATGCCCCGATCTCTTCTGACACGGGTTGGCTCATTCTAGCCTCAAGGCGCCAATCGGCTGTCAACTCCAAGTCGTAACGATCGTCTGCATTGCCGTTGTTCTGCAGGTCGATTTCTATCGTACGCGTGCGCCTATCAGCCTGCGCGGTGATGACGCTCTCTGAAGGTATGAGTTCCAGATTATGCGCCTGAGGAGTGCTCAAGGTGAGTTTCTTGGACATCTGTGCATTTGCAGGCGATTGGCCTTGTGCAACTATAGTGACCTCAGTAAGTCCGGGGCCAACCTCGCTAGGTGCAGTGAACTCGACCCAAAAGTCCCTCACCTCAGCCTTCTGAAGCTGCATGTAGGTAATCTGGGAACCATTCACCGAAGCGTTCAGGAAGCGGATGTTCTGAGTACTCCACTCTGTTTTGTTGAAGTAGGCGTTGAGGTTCCAGTAAGCCATTTGATTACCAGTGTTGGTCAAAGTCAACTTCACCATTCCACTCTCACTGGGGAGTAGACTCGCGGCGATGTTATTGCCGATGTATTTGATGTTCACACTGTAGGAGGCAGCGACCGAGAGAGGGATGTTCATCGTTGCCTTCACGTCACCGACATAGGCATCGGTGAAATTGACGGTCCAGTTCAATTCCTCGACATTAGAGCCCGGTGGGATTGTCAGATTTATCCAGAATTCGGTCGTCACTCCATAGGGGAGTGGGTTGAGAGGGACGCTGTAGTCATGGTCGTTGATGTTGTCCGAATCGATGCGTATCGGTGAGTGGTAGTTCATCCATGTCTCATTGTCGATGTTGGCGGTGATGCGTACACTCTTCGACGTGTAGCCGTTGTTGGTCAAGAAGCAGTGCAGTGATGGCGGTAGTGGGTCTGCGGGAATCACGATGTAGCCGGTCTCTGGATTATCGCAGTCCAAGGTGATGGTGTAGTCCTCGACCTTCTCGACACCGAACATCAACCACTGGTCGAGGTGGAAGCCAGCGGTTGCTCCGCTGTTGTCACTCTTGAAGTGATAACCGAGGCTGAAGGCGGAGGTCGCAAGATTACCTCCGGTCATGTTCCAAATGACGCGAGTCCAATCGTCGGTCGTGCCACTGATGCCGGCGGTTGAGAGGTTCACACCACCGACGGATGTGCCGCTGGATGTCGCGCCGAACACAACTTCGTCATTGTTCCCTAGACCTCCGTAGGCGAGGGTTGTCAACTGCATTGAGAGATAGTCGTAACCTTGCATGGAGACGCGGCAGAACGGATAGCCATAGAGGGCGGTTAGGTCATTGTCCAAGATACCGTATCCAAGCCCGTGACCAGGGTCGTCGCAACCGGTGCCCTGTGGGACAAACCAACCCCAGATCAACCAGTCATTCGCCATGCTTTCGTAATTCTGAAGGGGCACGGAGTGGCGCCAGTGCTTGGTTCCATCTGCACTAGAAGAATTGTCGAGTCTCCACGGACCGTAGCCATCCGCCGTGTTGGTTCCCGCTTCATACCCTATCGATGCGAATACGGGATTGTTGTAGCCCAAACCGCCGGTGCAGGATTGGCAAGCACCCCTATCCATCGGGTCGTGGGCGATTGCAATTGGAATATTTTTATCGAAGACATCGTTTTCAGGCTTCTCTTCGGGCAAGCCTGCATCGACGACACCTCGAACAATGTATCCACCAGATAGGTCCCCCGCATCGTCCAGCACAGAGTGTGCGGAAGTAGGAGTCCATGCCGTCGTGAAGATAAATTCTTGACCGCCGGTGAGTGTGAGGTTGACCCTCCACTCCTCCATCATGGTGCCCACTGGATGCCAAACCTGCAGGTATCCGATTGCATCCTTCTCAGTCAAGTCCTCGCCACCCTGCTTGAAGGTGACTTGGATTTGGATGGGAACCGCTCGCAAGCCATACTCCTGTTCACTGCCATCAGCCTGAGACCAAGTGAGAACTGGAGCTGAAGCGTTTCCGAAATTCATCTCCAGAATGGTGAAGTCCACCAAGGTAACCCTCGGCCCACTAGCACTTGAGAGAGCCATGAATGGGGTAGCCGCAGCGAGGAGCATGAGTAGTGCGAGGAAGAGCGTCTTCGAGCGATTCATCTGGACCAGTGTTCGGGCCACCGGAACCGGTGTAAAAAGGTTGATTGTGTCATGTCTATGACATGAAGCGCATAATAGGCCGATTTGGCGCTTTTCAATTGGGCCCTTATTCGCAACTAATGACCGCTTCTTCAGCGAAGGGAATATGACGAATTGAGAGTGCGAGGGAGACCGTGGGTGGCAAGCAGAGCACTTTCTTTGAGCGACTTTGGCTGACATTCATCGTTTCTGGCCAAGTAATCGTCGCGCCGGCAATCGCATTCGCAGCGACCTACTTCATCGACTTCGGCGGAATCCTTGGCGACCAACCGCTGTTGAGAGTCAATTTGATTCCGTGGATTCTGGGTGCGGCGTTGGGTTACGGCCTGCTCTCACTCACCCTCGCCCTCGCGGTCGGTGGATGGATGCCGATTGGAGTCGCGGAAAAAGGTGGCTGGCTGCCGGTCTTGGGTGCGAGTAGGAGAATGCGGGATGCAGCTATGGTCGACCGCGCTCGAATGCACCTGATGAATTCGCCTCACGGCAAATTGATGCAAATCGTACACAGGGAGTTCCACGAACGAAAGAGGCCGCTCATGGAGGTTCACGGAGGGCTGCAACTGCTCGCCGCACCTCTTCAGATTGCACTCGCCATCACGCCCTTGCTCTTCCTCAAGTACATCCCCTCTGAATGGCTGGTTCCCAACCGACTCCTCGAAGTGGCCATGATAGGGTACCTGATCGCACTCGCGCTGGTTCTCAGAGCCTTCCCTGGTTCCTCGGAGAGGCTGGTGGGGCCGGCTTCGTCAATCCGCAGGTTTCTAGTGAATGTGACGAGAATCAATTGG
>CAZPJQ010000112.1:0-6255 GCA_964586945.1 uncultured Candidatus Poseidoniales archaeon | reverse complement strand
GGTACGAGGTGAGCCCGAGCGTGACCCGCGCGGTCATGTCGTCACCATCTTCTATGCCGTCGAGGTGGCACCCGAATCTGTTCCAGTTGCCGGAGATGATGCAGCCCACGCCGAGTGGGTGGCACTGGGTGAAGTCGACCTTGGAGAGATGGGAGCAGACCATGCAGAAGTCATCAAACTGCTCCGCTCAGAGTGATTCGCCCCAGAGCGATTCGAGCAGACTTCGGCTAGTCGAAATTGGTCCGCAGGGAAATCATTGATAATCCACGAGGTCGAAAGTCGGTACATGTCCGAAGAGAAGCAGACTCGTGAGGTTGTGATTCGATGAACTCTGAACCTGAGGTGACTTCTCCGTTCGGGAACGAACCAGAACCGGCTCAATCGTCAGGGCTGACCAGTGTCTCACCGGCCCCCCCGGGGCCATCTGGACAAACGGGAACCGGCTTTGACCAGATGGGTTATGGGGTCGCCTTCGTCGTCGTTTACTTTGTTCTATTCGTAATCGCAGGCGGGTTGCTCACCATGGGCATGGATTACTCCAATCCCAGGTATGAGAAGTCATTTGTCGCTGATGGTTCCACCCAGAATTTCACAGTCAACACCGAGGTTACTCCATCGAACTGCGATGTCTGGGTTGAGATTGATGACAATTCCCCATTCGGCTTCGAGGCTCGCTCCGATTGCAGTGATACTCTGACCACCTACGGCGGTTTGATACTGGTCGGATTCGCGAATGGTTCGCAAGCCAACTGGTCGGTCCATCTGGGTCTCCCAATTACCTGCCCCACAACTGTGCTGATCACCCCGGTCACCAACTACTACGATCGTGGATGCAATGGAATCTTCGAGGGTGTGCTGGGCGGCTATGATCTGCAGAGCGGTTGGCTCAACATCACTCTTCCCCAGCCGATAGAGGATGGTCAACCGTTGGCGTTGAAGTACTGGACTGCAGATGGAAACACACAGACCGAGGTCGGCTCCATCTCAGAGAACGAGATCGTCGTCAACTGGCCCTATCCTCCACCTACCGACAGCAGGGTAACAGTATCCTACTATGACCAGGGAGCAGTTTCCACGCCTGAAGGAGACCGCATCGCAAGTCAGGTGGGACTAGTGTTCAATCCTCTGTTGATCTATGGAATTGCAGCAGTTGTTGCTCTGGTGAAGGGGAAGCGGCGTTTCGCCAAGGGAATCGGTTTGACCATCGCTGTCGGATTTATTCTGGTCTCGTTCTTAGCCGTTGCGTTCATGTTCTGATGGCAACAGGATTCATGTGACTGATGCTAACTACACAGCGATTCGAGCAGACTTCGGCTAGTCGAAATTGGTCCGCAGGGAAATCATTGATAATCCACGAGGTCGAAAGTCGGTACATGTCCGAAGAGAAGCAGACTCGTGAGGTTGTGATTCGAGGAGCCGGCGGCAGCGAGGTCAGCCGGGACGAGAAAAAGGAAGTCTCGGAGGGCGGTATGTCGCAGGTAGCGAAAGCTTTCATCGCCTTGGAAGTAATAATCGGGATTTTCATGTTGATTATCATGTTAGGCTTAGGGCCCTGACCCACTGGCTCCTCCGGTCGTGTCTCCCGCTCAATCCCAGAGTGAGTCGAGTTGCTCCTTCACATCACTCCAGGCGACGGGCATAGCTCCCCCCTGCATTCTAGCCACAACAGCCTCTCGCCATGCAGCGACCTCGTTGTTCAGTGCTGGACCCTTGACTGTTGACTCAATCTGGAAGAGAAGACCGCCCCCCAGAAACGGATCGAGAAAACCCCTCTGAGCCTTGGAAACAAGTAGGGTTGGAACCCCTTGACAGACCGCTTCATGGGCGATTGTGACCGATTCGGAAAGAACACCGTCGAACTTTGTGAGCTGGCCGGGAAATCCCCAGGGGTCGCCATTGGGCTGGTTTTCAGCCATCGTCGTGACTTTCATCCCCAAATCCGGAATTAGACTCGCTGCCGAGACCAACTCGGCCTTGTCGTGTGCTCCACCGCCCGCTAACGACCTGTGGAAAATCTGTGGAATTCCTCCGCCCGTGCCCGCTCCGCCCCTACTGGCGCTGCCCACAAGGATCGAATGAGGTGGCTGAAGATAGGCGTGTGGCAAGTGTCCTTCCAAATGGTGAACCCGGGTGCCGCGCTTCTTGCAGGCAGATAGAAATCCGCCATCCAAATCCTCTCGCCAATCGGCCGGTACCACGACATCGGTCGCCGCTGATAGGCCCAATCGGTGAGCCAAATGGTGGATTTCTGTGTCGGTGATGTACCAGCGCTCCCTTACCCGCGCCCGCTTCGCCGCCCTCAACTCCAATGGTGCGCCCTTCGAAATGACCCGCTGAACTGGATGTCCCAAAACTCTGCGTCGAACCAGCACTTTGCGTACTGCTCGAATGCGCCTCAGGGCTCGCCACTCCTTCTGCAATGGCAGAAGACCTGCTCCTGCCGGGCGCTCCACCCAAATCGTTTCTCGGGGGGGGAGTGGTGAGGTTTCATCGGTTAACATCGCCTCAACCTCTGGGCGGCGAGTTGCCACCAAGATGTCCATTTTTGACCCTCCATTTAGGAAGCCACGGAATAGTTGGAGGTGGGCTGGATGGTCGAGAACCCAACAGGTCACCGGCCTAGCCATAACCGCCCGAAATTGCCAAGCCGCTTGAAGAGAATGGCTATTGGCGCACGCCTTCGTCGCCTCAACATGGGAAAAGAGCGAATCGAGGTCGAGGGCGGTAAGACATACGGCCCATATTCTCCTGGTGTGAAGGCAAATGGTGTCGTCTGGTTGGCTGGACAGATTGCGCCTGAAGCGGGTGATGACATCTCCTCGCAGACTGCGGCGTGCCTTGAGAAAATCGACGCACTGCTAGCTGCTGCAGGCGTTTCCAAGAATGAGGCCTGCTTCGTTCAGGTGCTGCTCGATGACATCGCTGACTTCGCTGCGATGAACGAGGTCTACGCCGCCTGGGTGGGTGAGATGGAAATCCCACCCGCAAGAGCCGCTTTTGAGGTCGCTGCACTGCCTCGGGAGTCAAAAGTTGAGATTGTCGTGCAGGCAATTGAACAGAACTGCTGTTGATATGCAGCCGTAGGCGCTTTTAGCGAGGGGCGAGTCGGCGAGCCGATGGAGAGCGAGGCGTGGCCCGAGGGACTCGACCGCGAGAAGGCAGCAGCGGCCTTCAAGGCGTATGATATTCGAGGCATTGCCGGCGACCCGCTTACAGCCGCATTCGCTCGACGACTCGGGCGTGCCCTCGCCACCTTCCTCGACTGTGAATCACTCGCCGTGGCCCGCGACATCCGAGAGTCAGGCCCAGAACTTCACGCCGCCTTCGTCGAAGGCTTGATCGAATCGGGAGTCGATGTACACGACCTCGGAATAATGCCGACTGGCGCACTCTACCACGCCACCTATTCACTCGATGTCGACGGTGGCGTGGTCATCACAGCGAGTCACAATCCCCCAGAATACAACGGCTTCAAGATGTGCCGCGGAACGGCCGCGATGGCTGGCGAAGAGTTGCAGAAACTGCGTGAAGTCTTCGAGGTTGGGGAGTTCCGCTCAGGTAAGGGTGAACTTGTGAAGGTGAAGGATTTCCAAGAGCAATATTTCGATGCGATAATCGAATCTTCCGGCAGACCTCGGCGCACCGTAAAATTGGTCGTCGATTCTGGGAACGCTGTACCTGGTCCCTTCGTGAAGGCGATTCTGAAGGCGCTCGGAGCAGATGCGACCTGCATCCTCTGTGACTGGGACAACACCTTTCCGGTCCACCCACCCGACCCCACCAGACCTGCGAACATGGTCCTCCTGGGAGATATGGTGGTCGAACATGGGGCAGAATTCGGCATCGGAGTCGATGGTGATGGCGACCGCATGGGCATGGTCGACGAGTTGGGTAACTTCATCCATCCAGACCGACTTTTGGCGCTGTTTGCGGCTGACATTCTCTCCCAAGTCGACGAAGAGGCGAGCGACGAGGCGCACACCGTACTGTTCGATGTCAAGTGCAGCATCTCACTGGCTGAGACAATCTCGAAACACGGAGGCATCCCGAAGATGATGCGGACCGGCCATTCGTTCCAGAAACTCGCATTGCGAGAAGCCCCGGAAACACCTCTTGCGGGCGAGATGAGCGGCCACTTCTTCTTCAACGACCGCTGGCCGGGATTCGATGACTCGCTCTACTGCATCGCTCGCATGCTCGAGTTGGTTGCGCGCGAGCCTTCACCGAGGAGGGGAGGCAGAACATTCTCAGAACGGTTGGCCGAAATACCGACCTATCCGAGCACGGGCGAGGCGAAGGTCCCCCTAGTCGGCGAGAGGGTTGAGGTGATGCGCTTCGTGCAGGAATCCTTTGCTGACTTTGAGATGGTTACCGTGGACGGAATCCGTATCAACTTCCAAAATGATGAGTGGGAGGGGTGGTACCTTTGCCGACCTTCTAACACGGAGCCAATCCTCGTGATGCGAGCTGAGGCGACAACCGAAGATGGCCTTGCAGCCATTCGAGCCGAAGTGCAATCTCGAATCGGATTGCGCATCGATTTAACAAAATTCGACGAAGCGTAGGCGGCGACTACTATTCCTCGCCCCAACCATCGTCATTCACGCCCCAGCCGTCGTCGGCGGTCGATTCTTCCGCAGCTTCGTCATTTGCGTCAACCACCTCGTCTTCCTTGGCGACTGACTGCCTCTCAGATTCGTCGACCTCGACATCCTCGTCTTCCTCATCTTCATCTTCCTCATCTTCATCTTCCTCGATGGAACCGCCTAGCAGCGACATCGCAAGCGCGGTGTCAATCGTCCTCTGCTCTTCGGTCGTTGGTAGCGGCTCGGATGGGGGCATGGGAGCGGCAGGGAACTTTCCGGAGGGTGATGAGAGGGTGTTTTCGGTAGTAGGAGGCGGTGGTGTTGCATAGACCACATTGGCGGTGGTCGCATCTTGGGCCCCGGTGCCAGCGGAAGCCGATGTCACAAGTTCGGCACCATCAGGAGCAGGTGGAGGGGCAGTGCCATGTTCTTGCCATGAGCGAGCGATGTCGGCGGCACGGCTCGTCCTGCCTTGGTCAGCCTCCGTCTCATACTCGTCATCCTCGTATTCGTCATCATCCTCAGAGGAACTCCGCATCTTCATCACGAAAATTGCGAACACCATAGCGAACATCATCGCAATCAACGCGCCAAGTCCTAGACCGGCGGCGAGACCGCCACTACCACCCAATCCGCCCTTCGACTCTGAGATGACATGCGACTGGTTCCACCGAAGTGGGTCCGCAGGGAACATGTCCGCCCCATCCGAGATGTTCCACACATACTGTGCGGGGGGTTCCATCGGGTCTGACCAGCCATCACCGTCGGTGTCGGGACAACCTAGTCTGTCATGTTCGGAATCGCCCCGAATCGTAGTGCAGTCATCACCGTTTATTCCAGCCCGCTCATCACCAAATCCATCACGGTCACTGTCTCGCCATTGTGTAGGCTCGTTAGGAAATAGATCGTTGGCGTCTGACCAGCCGTCATCATCCAAGTCCGGGCAACCGTTTCGGTCACCCCAAGAGCGGCCCGGCTCGTCGGGACAGTCGTCGAAAGGAGGAACCGCAAGCCCAACCCCTTCATCCTCGAAGCCGTCGCCATCGCGGTCTAGCGGGTGTTTGTCAGCATTTTGCGCGCCCGGGATGAACTCTCCAGGCCAGTGGTCGTAGCGGGAGTCGTTCCAGTGTGGGTTAGCCCAGTTGTCCCCTTGGCCATCCCCGTCGGTGTCCTGCCATTGAGACCAGTCATCCGGGAAGGCATCCCCATCATCTGAGGTGCCGTCGCCATCGAGGTCGGGACAGCCCAGTCTGTCTCGCCATGAGGTTCCATATTCGTCAGGGCAGGCGTCACCGTTGTTGCCGCTAGAATTGTCGCCGTAGTCATCTCCGTCCAGATCCACCTGCTGAGTCCAGTCATCTGGGAACTGGTCGGCTGAATTGCCATCTGGGTCATCTCCCCAACCATCCCCATCGCGGTCTCTGTATTGTGTTTCATCGAAAGGCAGATCATCGTGCTGTGTGGCACCACTCGAACTGTTGTCACCCCAGCCGTCACCATCGGTGTCCTGCCACTGCGTCGGGTTGTTCGGGAAGTCATCGGTGACATCTGAATAGCCGTCACCATCCGTGTCCGGGCAGCCGGGGTTGTCAATCGTCCAAACACCGGGCAAGGTCGGACAGTAGTCCATGTCGACCGCTCCGTAGACATACTGGCCGAGTCCAAGACT
>CAZPJQ010000111.1:0-6457 GCA_964586945.1 uncultured Candidatus Poseidoniales archaeon | reverse complement strand
GATTCGTCGTCTTCCATCTGCTCAACTCAAAGTGGGATGTTTCCATGCTTCCTCGCTGGCCTTGTCTCTTGCTTGTCGAGCAGCATGCCTAGCGCCTTGCAGAGTTTGGCGCGGGTTTCGCGCGGCTCGACGACATCATCGAGGTAGCCGAGTGCTGCTGCTTTGTACGGATTTGCAAACAGTTCCCCGTATTCCTCAACGAGTCTCTCCCTCTCCTGCTCGCTGTTGGTGGCGTTTTCAAGTCGCCGTCTATGGATGATTTGCACCGCCCCATCTGCTCCCATCACGGCTAGTTGGGCGGTCGGCCAGGCAATGTTGTAGTCGCCGCGAATGTGCTTGCTGCACATCACGTCGTATGCGCCGCCATACGCCTTGCGCATGACGACTGTCATCTTCGGCACGGTTGATTCTGAAAACGCGTAGAGCAACTTCGCCCCGTGTCGGATGATTCCGCCCCACTCTTGGTTGGCACCCGGCAGAAAGCCGGGAACATCGACCAGTGTCAGAAGTGGTATGTTGAAGGCGTCACAGAAGCGCACGAATCGAGCCGCCTTCACCGAGGCATCGATATCGAGGCAACCGGCGAGATGGTTCGGCTGGTTGCCAACGACACCGATTGGATGCCCATCCAACCGTGCAAAGCCGACGACGATGTTCTGAGCATAATCCGCTTGCACCTCCAGAAAATCTTCGTCGTCGACCAGTTGGCCGATGACCTCGACCACATCGTAGGGCTTCAGAGGGTCATCGGGAACAATCGTCTGCAGTGGCTCGCATTTTCGGTCGGCTGGGTCTGAGGTGGCTTTGCGAGGGGTTTTTTCGAGGTTGTTCTGGGGTAGGAAGGAGACCAAGTTTCGAACGATGGCGAGCGCATCTTCATCGTCTTCTGCGGTGAAGTGAGTCACCCCCGAAAGGCTTGCGTGGGTCGAAGCGCCACCTAGTTCTTCGAATGAGACATCCTCGTTTGTGACCGTCTTGATGACCTCCGGGCCGGTGATGAACATGTGCGCTGTTTGGTCGACCATGACCACGAAATCGGTGATTGCCGGGCTGTAAACCGCGCCACCAGCACACGGTCCCATGATGACACTGATCTGCGGAATGACCCCGCTCGCCCTGACATTTCTAAAGAATATTTCAGCATATGAGCCGAGGCTTGCGACACCCTCCTGAATCCTCGCCCCGCCGCTGTCGTTCAAACCGATGACCGGAGAGCCGGTCTTCATCGCCATGTCGAGAACCTTGCAGATTTTCAGGCCGTGCATCTCCCCTAGACTTCCCCCGTATACGGTGAAATCCTGTGCGAAGCAGTAGACCGTCTGACCGCCGATGGTTCCGTGCCCAGTGACCACACCATCTCCGGGCACCACATTCTGGTCCATACCGAAGTCGCGGCAGCGATGTTCAACCAGTGAATCAATCTCTTGAAATGAGCCTTCGTCCAACATCGCGTCCAACCGCTCCCGGGCGGTCATCTTCCCCTTGGCGTGCTGGGCGTCCACCCTCTGAGGACCTCCACCTGACGCTGCCTGCGCCTTGCGGCGGCGCAGGTCTCCGAGGCGCTCATCAGTCGTATCCATTCAACTCAAGGATTAGGGTGACTCTCTCCGCCCATAGTCTTGGCGTCGAGCCGTAGAGTGGCCGATTGGCGCTGACAGAGGCGATGGTCGCGGTATCTTCCTTGATATCGGTCTTGTTGACGGCCTCAATGACCCCACAGAGGGATTCGTTGAATTGAAAGGTGCGCGCACGGTCGAGGTGGAGTGAGGATGGCCATGCGAATCGTGATTGCGAAGCCCGGACTCGATGGCCACGACCGCGGTGCGAAGGTCGTTGCACGGGCTCTGCGTGATGCCGGACATGAGGTGATTTACACCGGACTTCGGAGGACTCCCGAGCAAATCGTGCGAACGGTGCTCGATGAAGACGCCGATTTGCTCGGCCTTTCCAGTCTATCCGGGGCGCACGCATTCCTGTTTCCCAGAATCTGTGAACTGCTGAAGGAGGCGGGTGCTGACGAGGTGGTAGTCTTTGGTGGCGGTATCATTCCAGTTGATGACCGGGAACAGTTGTATGACTCTGGAATGAGGGCGATTTTCGGCCCAGGTACCACGATGGCTGAGATGGGTAACTTCTGTACTGCTGTCGAAGATCGCCGGAGCGCCGGCGAGCCGTCGGGCGTTGGAGAGGGCGGCGACTGGAAGTGGAGCGGGGAGTGAGCCCGTGAGCGACCTGTTTGAAGCTGCGCGCGCTGGCGACCGTCGCGCCCTGTCAAAACTGCTGAGCGCGGTTGAGAATGGGGCCGAATCCCGGAAATCCCTTGGCATTCCACACAATTCAGGTGGTGGCAAGATCATCGGAATCACCGGCGCACCCGGAGTCGGCAAGAGTTGCCTCGTGGACTGCCTTCTCAGAACTTTTTCCGCGGCTGACATGAGAATCGCAGTCCTTGCGGTGGACCCCTCCTCTCCGCTAACGGGAGGTGCCCTGCTCGGCGACCGCGTCCGAATGCAGACCGCCGACGATGACCCGAATGTCTTCGTTCGTTCGCTCGCCACCCGAAACCAACCGGGAGGACTCCCTGTTCGCCTCGGTCTGATGGCCGAAGTACTGATCGCCAGCGGATTTGACCTGGTACTCGTCGAGACGGTCGGCTCAGGACAGTCCGAGGTTAGAATCGTCTCAGTCGCAGACCGCGTCCTGCTCGTCGAAGGGCCGGCCCGCGGTGATTCGATACAGGCGGAGAAGGCAGGCGTTCTCGAACTCGCCGATGCCATCGTGGTCAACAAATCTGACTTGGAGGGGGCGGAGCGAGTGGCTTCGGATCTCCGTTCCGCACTCGAAATCACCGGAAACCCGCCACCGGTTCTACTCGCTTCAGCCAGAAACGATGACGGCATCGAAGAGTTAGCCGACCTACTTTTGAGCCTCCCACCACGCAGCGGTGCCTCAATGGCCCGTTGGAGAGAGCGTCTGCTCACGGCTTGGGACGCCGCCCTACTCGAGAGAGGCGACCTCGAAGAAGTACTCACAGGACTGGAAGCCGGAGAATTCGACGCAGACCAGTGGGTCACCGACAGGTTGGAGGAGTAACCATGTCAGATGGCCTGTTACTCAGTGAGGAGAACTACGAGGCGGACCATGTCAAGCACAGCGTGGGTGGGTTAGGAGGCCACATCTTTCGCAGGGCCGTCCACATCGCTTTGGCGATAGTCCCCTGGATCTACTACTGGCACGGTGAGAGTATCGCCGGAATCATCAACATGACGCCAACCGAATTGATTGGAGCCATACTTGCCACCATCGTTTTCGCCGAATTAATCCGCTTGAAAATGGGTTTTACGATAGTTGGGCAAAGGGCGTACGAAGCCGAGCAGTTGAGCGCACTCTTTTGGGGTGCAGTATCAGTTTGCACCGCACTTCTGGTAGCGCCAGAACTTGGGCTGATGGGTGCTGCACTTGGAGCTCCACTAATCTGGGGGCTAGCATTCGGTGACCCTGCCATGGGTGAGGCGAGACGGGCCGGATTGGAGCCGAGGATGGTTTTCGGCACTGGTTTGCTCGTGGTGGGCGCAGCTTGGCTGCTATCGTGGTATTTCCTTGCAACCCCACTGCTGTTCGTCATCATCATGGCGCCGTTGCAAGTCGCTTCGGAATGGCCCCGCCTCCGTTGGATTGACGACAACGGCACAATGGTTCTGTTCCCACTGATTGCAGTTATTGCTCTAAATTCAATCCTATGAGTATCTGCATTTGATATCGAGTCGCTCTACACCTTTTCGTTACCTTTACAATCCGCATGCGAGTCGAACCGTTTGATGAGTGACGAAGTGCTTCAGGACGACGCCCCGCCGCAGAGCCTCTACATGCTGGTGTATTCCATCTGCCTCGTTGCAACCTTCGTGATTGGCTACGTATATTGGTAGTGTGTTCCTCACGCTTGGCAAAGCCTCTATTGCAGTTGAAGCGCCGGGGCGAAGCGAATGTGTGGCATATCAGCGCTGCTAGGCTCCGACGACCCCGGCCTCGTTGGTAAAATGGCGAAGTCTCTCTCTCACCGCGGACCAGATGGAATCCGCTCTTGGAATGATGAGCACTGCTCGCTCGGCCACGCCCGTCTCTCGATCGTCGACTTGCTGGGCTCAGACCAACCGATTGGCTCCGAACATGGATGCTGGCTCGTTCAGAATGGCGAAATCTACAACTTTGCAGGTTTGAGAACGAAATTCTCGGGATACGAATGGCGCACCAAAGGAGATGCGGAAACCATTCTCGCTGCACACCACCACACCGTCAGTCCTCCTACGAGCGGACCCCCGCAAATAGGGAAATCAAATGTGAAGGGGTGGATTCGAAGGACTGCGAGAGCGGATGATTCGGATAATCCGGCCATGAAGCACATTGGATGGGTTTCTCAACTCGATGGAATATGGGGCTTTGCACTATGGGATTCTCGCCACCAGGAATTGGTTCTCTGCCGAGACCCTCTAGGCGTCAAGCCGTTGCTGCGAACCATCACTGCTGACGGCACTCTACTGGTCGCAAGTGAGGCGAAGGCGTTCTGCCACCACGAATCCTACACCCCGCGAATGGACGAGAATGCGATGCTGGCGCGACTTGCATTCGAGTACCCACTCGACGAGACAACCCTGTTCGAAGGGGTTGTTCAGGTCGCTCCCGGGACCGTTGAGACTTGGAGTTTGGATGGCGAGGGGAGGGCTACCTTGACCGGGGTGGCGAGCTATTCTCGAGAAGCCGTCGCACCGAGCGCGGCTTGGAATCCCGACCTAGAGGCGGCTGGGCTGTTGGATTCTCTATGCGAGAGCATCGAAGACCGATTGATGTCGGATGTCCCGCTTGGAATCATTCTCAGCGGTGGCCTGGATTCAAGTCTTGTTGCCGGTCTGGCTCACCGCGCCGCTAAACAGGCGGGAAAGCCGGTTCCTGAGTGTTGGACAGTCGCTGAAAGTGAGGATAATCCCGACTTCGTTGCGGCCGAGGAGGTTGCCGCGAGCCTCGACCTGGGTCATCACACCTCGACCCTTGAGGAGGATTCCTTTTGGAGAACGCTCCCTTCATTGGGCTGGCATGGCGAAGACCTCGACATCTCCGTCCTCTTCTTCCAACCTCTGTTTGAACGGATGGCGCAGGATGTCACGGTCGGACTCTGTGGACAGGGCGCCGATGAGTTGCACGGTGGCTACTCCCGGTACCGCGACCTTGCAGGGCATCGCGACCTCATCTCGGGACGTCTGAGAGCGAGCCGTCATCCATTTGCGGAGGCGCTCATCAAAGACATCAGCTCAGCAGCCCCGCGCGGAGCGGGTCAGCCGTGGCGCGCGAATTCGCACGACCCCAGCAGGCGATTCGCAGACCTCACCTCAACGCTTCAGTTCGAACTCGATCACGGCCAACTCACTAACTTCCAACTTCGACTGGTGGACAGGCACAGCATGGCGCACGGATTGGAAGTCAGGGTGCCATTTCTTGGGACCTCTCATCGAAGAGCCTCTCACAAGCTGCCGCTCGATTGGAGAGTCAGAGGAAGTCAGGAGAAACTCGCACTGCGCGCCGCCGCAGCCCTCACTGACCTGCCGGAATCCATCGTCAAACGGCCAAAACTGCCTGCAGGAACTGCTACCACACCCATTCTTCTCGCTAGTCTGCTCGACGAACTGCGCCCTCACGCGGCAGACTGGGCCGCCCGCCACCCGGCACTCGAGAGAATTCTCAAAACCCAGCCGGATATGGCAATAGGCCTCCGGTTGTTTGAATCGTTGCACATCGTCGACGGCGGTGTGGGAAGGGAGAACAAGGACCTTTGGACTCTGTTAGAGGACGTCGAGTGAGGTGAGTCTGTGACCGGATATTCAGGCCCCCCTATTCTTGCGGAACTGACTCCGAGCCTCGAGTCGAAGCGAGAGGAATTGAGCAGTTGGTTCGCAGAGGAGAGAGCCCGTCTGCCGATGCCATTCTACGCCTCTGTCGACATCCGGGACGCAGGATGGAAAGTTGCCGCGGTTGATGCGAACGCCTACCCTGCCGGATTCAACAACGTCTCTGAAAATCAGCGAACTCACCTCTCCGAACACCTACTATCATGGATTTCAGCCGAGCATCCGAATGCAGAGTGGTTGCACATCTGGCCAGAATCACACACCCGAAACAAGGGATATGTCGAGAATCTGCTTGTGCTAAGACAAATGCTCTCTAGTGGCGGCTTCAGAGTCACGGTGGGCTCTCCCAAACTCTCCGGTCTTCCAGAGGTGGAGGGGCTGACTGGAAATCTAGAGTTGAGTGAGACGACTGCTGACGGCAACCTGTTGATTTCATCTGGCGGGACGGGCGCTGACAGCGGCGTTACTCCCGACCTGTTGATTCTGAATCACGACTTGAGTGATGGGCCGCTTGAGGGAATAGGTGACATTCCAGTCGCGCCACCACAGGAGATGGGCTG
>CAZPJQ010000110.1:0-6518 GCA_964586945.1 uncultured Candidatus Poseidoniales archaeon | reverse complement strand
GTTCGCTGGGTCCTGGAGGCGGCCAAGTCTCACTCGGCTGCCGTGGGCTGGGGTCACGCCTACTTCTTCGCCCTCCCACTCGTGTTCATGTTGGGTGCAGTGTCAGCGGTTGGGTTGTTGATGGTGGCGGTTGCGATCGTGACACCTCGGCCTTCTGCCGAAGATACCGCCGCTGATGAGGCGGCCTTCATCACCATCATGCCAGCCAAAGGGCTACGCAAGGCCAAGAGAATTCCCAAGGTGAATTGCCCTGCGTGTGGCGAATCAAATCTGATTCATAGCAAGCAGCGCCCGGCTAGGATTCCCTGTTGTGGCTGTGGCGCTAGGCTGCGGGTCGGTTGAGCAGTTTAGATAGCGCCACCAAGCAGTTTGTCGATGATAGCCGCTGTACCGGCGGGTGTGCCGTCCCATTCGTCACTCAACTGAGCGATGTTCGACTGCAAGTCGCTCGCCGAACCACCGACGACGACCCTGTGCCAGAGCAACTCTTCGAGGCGGGCGGTGGGAGGGGATGTCTGCAGGACTTGGGGTAGTGCGAGGGCGGAGAGGGAGTCGGCCCGTTGTTCCATGTCGAGGGATTTCCAGGATGTGCGAGTACTCGCCAACCGTTCGTTATCCAAGGCGGGAAGTGCAGAGAGGTCCGGCTGCTTCACCTCAGGCAGAGAAACCACTCTGATGCTACCTTCCTCACGCAGATGGTCTCGCAACCTGCTGTAAACCGGGTCATACCCTTGGTCGAGCCCGCTCGAACACCAATTACCCGAGATTACCCACGGACGGAGACGCCTGACCCGTTCGCCGTCGGGAACGAGCGCTTCGGCGAGCGCCGCAGCCTGAGCGACCGGGGAGAGTGTGCCTTTGTGGCTGGCGCCGTCGTGGCCATGTAGGGCAACCACAGTCAACGGGACCAAACGGATTCTCAAGGGAGAGTTCGTTACGGAGATTGGCTCGGGGCGAGCGCTCCCTTCACCGATTTCGATGCAGGAACCGGATGCCTCGCGGGGTAGGAAGCGGCGGCGATAGGGCAGATTGGCATCGAGCAGCGCCGCCTCCAATTGGGCGAGCGCCAATGCGCCTTCGAGGGTCGCTGGAGCCAGCAGTGTGACGCAGCCAGCCGTGGGAAGAGCGTTTGCGATGGTTCTGAGATTGTCGGCCAAGGCGGCGAGCGGCTCTAGTTCCAGCAGCGACCGCATGAACCAATCGACATCGGCCGGACTTCATCAACCGTTTGCGCCTAAGCGGCAAATCGGATTACTCGACCATGAGCCTTAGTTGGTCTCGCTTGTAGTTCCAGTCGCCAGACATGCCGCCGTTTTCCTTGTGGTAGCGAGAGATTCGGCGAATCTTGGCCTCGACGAGTTCGAGTTGACGGCGGTTGTGCAAGTCCTTCCGGTTGTTGTCAAGGTGGTCAACGAGGCTGACTGCCTTGCGAAGGAGGTTCATGACTTCCTCGGGGACTGCGGGCGCTTTGTCGTTCTCACGAAGAACCTGTAGTACCTTCTTGCCCAAGAGTAGCTGAACGTCGGGGACAGCGTGCTGGTCACGCAGGATTGTGCCGATGAGTGCCGTCGAGTTGCCCTCTCCGTGGAGTTCGAGGATCAACGCCTCAACCTTCTCCTTGTCCTGTTCGGACCACTCTGGAACCTCACTGATATGAGGACGGGTGGAACCTGATTTTCCCTTGCCGCCACTGTGCATTCGTCCCATGTCAACGCCTCAAGCGGCCCGCCGACCTGCTGCCCCTTCATAACCACTCCGCCCCCCTACGGGGGGCTTCAAAGCCGCTGTTGTGCCTTTGCCACTCTACCGGGGCTACCGCGATACTCCCAGCCGGGCGCCACACTTCGTGCAGAGCCGAGCAACTTGCCGTCACGGTAGACGAAGAGTTCGTCACCTGCCCGAATCTGCCCTTCTGTCCTCTCGACCATGGGGGAGAAGATGTCGCCCTTCCACTCCGGGCCATCCGTGAGGTGTACCTCCGAGAGAGTGCCACACTTCGCAAGATGGGGAATCGACGCCTTGGCAAACGAAAACCTGCCGAGTTGCGGGTTCCAAATGGCGTACTGCTGCCCAGCCACCTCCAACTTCCACCTAGGTGGTCTGCCCACGACGCGGGCACCGGCGAGCCAAGAATCGTCGCCATGCAGCCAGCGTGAAATCGACTTGAATCGGAAGTGAAGATGCTGCTTCTCACCGATGTGAACTCCTTGCAGATGAGTCGCTGCTGCCTCCTTGGTAGCAGCTTCCAAACGGTTCAGCGCATCGAATGAGCCGGCCCCTTCACCTTGGCGCGTCTCAACTACTTCGACACCCAGTTCTTCGCCTGTGAAACCGAGTCCAGAGTGGTCGATTACGAGTTCATAGCCGGTCCTAGCGACGACCGACTTGACCAGCCGGTGAATCGTCGCCAACTCCTCCGAATCCCATTCCCCGGTCACCGGAATGTCGTAGTGAGCGGCGGGCCACAACTCTTCGAGTTCGCGAGGGACCAATCCAAGAGGGGCGGTCACCATCATCTCGTGGATTCCTCGGTGGCGGATGTTTCGGCGGAAGCGGCGATGCGACTGCGAGTATGAGTAGGGCTTTCGGGCGCTGCAGGGCAGAAGCACGAGGATTTTCGACTGTTCGGCAGGAGGTTGATATTCCGATTCGATTCGGTCGACCCAATCAGCAATCAGTGGGTCCTGTCGGCTGACCGTGCTGTGGCAACGCCACTTTCGGAAGCGGCTGGTATAGCGGGTCAGCGGCGCGCCTGCGAGTGTCTTTGCGACTGCAACAACCTCCTCGTCAAATCCACTTTTTTGGGCGGCATCTGGTGATAGGGCGGCTAGCATCAGTTGGTCGTGATGGCGAAGATGCTCTACGAGGCGGGGCGCGTTGAGGGCACGCTTCTCAACGAGTTCACGCAGCGAGCCGTTTGCAAGCGCCACCTTGACAGCGGCGATTTCGCGTTCCCAAGCGGCCAACTGGTCAGCCATCGCAGCGCTTTCACCTACTTCTTCGAGCGGCTCACGCGGCCCAGACGCGGTCAGTAGCACTTCGCGCACCGCCGCCTGCTGAGAACGGGACAAGTCGTGCAGATCAACTCCAAACCAGGTCAATAAAGCCAAATTATCCGGCCCAGAAATTCCCGGGCACCAAATCAACGACTGCGGGAAGCGTGTACGCAACAGCGCCAAGGCGCGAACCAACCGACCGGGGTGGCCAGCGATCTGCAGCGCGTCAACCAAGACAATGAACTCAGGATGAAATCCCTCCTCCATCAGCGTCGCGTCATGGCGCAGCGACTGCCAGGAAACCGGCATCAAACCGCTCGGCTCACTACCCCGAATCCCTGTATCAGCCTCCTCAAGCGTCGGCGGTAGAACATGCTGCATCTGCACCTCCCAGCGGGGCTCATCATCATCGAATGGAACCGAGATGTTGGCACGGCCGGTCAGCCTCATCGTGGGGGGAAGGGAGGAACTGTCGTATTCGAGGGTGAAGGGGGCGAGCGCAACCTCGGGAGAGAGCGTTTCCAACTCCTCTGGGGTAACCAACAAGGCGGGGGTCTTTGCCTTGGGAGCGGACCGGTCTCCGAGGGCGATTGAGCGAGCGTGTCTCACTCTTGAGGCGACTGTGCGGCCCAGTGTCGTGTCGGTCACGATGCGCCCGACCTGTGCGCTATAATTGAATGATTCTAAATGGGGATGGCGAGGGGAGAGACATATGCAGCGGAGATTCGTACCCCTGTTGCTAGCATCTATGATGCTACTTTCGCTACCCCTCACAGTCTCTGCATCCTACACCCAGACCACTCACTCCCAAACTCAAGTCGTGATGAATTGGGGAGATACTGAGTGGAACATGAGTGTAGTTGCCCGTGCAGGCCCATTCTTCGTGTCTGTGGACTGCCCATCGGCGACGGAATGCCAAGAGCTGAGCCTCACGGTGACCGACGGCGATGGAACCATCTTCTCCACCTCGGGACGGTTTCACCTCGAGTTGGATGGGACGATTGGCTTTGGTGACCTCTCAGTAGTCATCACTAGGGAGTCTGGGACTAGTCAGGTCCTCGATGTTCGCATCCTCGTCCTCGACCCCCTCAATGGCGAGTTCGGTGACGCTCCGGCCGCTCCACCGATGCCAGGCGAGGACGCTTCGACGTGGCCTTCGATCACTCCCACAACATGTGGGAACCTTACAACCTGTGTCGACTCCTTGTACGCCACCACATTGGGACTAGCCGCATGGTGGAATGGAACTATTGACAGCCCTGATGACTCCGACGCCATTAGGCTCGATGGCGACAGCGGTGACCTTGTCCAACTTAGGGTGGTCGGAGTCACTGGCGCCATCTCTGTGGAAGTGTGGGAGCGCACTGGAGACCAACTGAACATGGTTGAATCGGAAACCTATCACAACCAGCCCAACCTGACCGCTCCGCCGAGTTTGTTTCTCGAACACAACCCCGACTCCGACCTCTGGGTGGTGGTGAATTCGGTTGATTCAGAGACGGGGCTCTACTCATTCATCGTCGCTGGTCGCTCAGCTAGTGATGAGACGGAGTACGGAGAGACTCCTGATGCGCCCTGGTCTGGACCCATTTTCTCTGGCTCTGAAGTGTCGCTGAGTGGACACCTTACATCTTCAGATGAAGGTGACTCAATTCGACTGGAGGTGGGCTCACGCTCACAACTCTTCATCGGATGGGCCGCATATTCCCATGTTGACATCCAGTTGCACGCACGGGTAGGGACATGGCAACTCATTGAGTCGTGGAATGGCTCATCGATTGACGAGTTCAACACAGGAACTGCAATGGTCACCTTGCCTGAGGGTGCGGATGCAGCGGCAATCACCTTCCTCAACGCCACCAAGCCGAACATCTGGTATCTGCAGGTGGAGAAACTTGGCGCAGCAGATGGATACCTCTTCGGCGATGCAAACGACGAATATCCAACGGGCCAGGGAGCCGGGCCTTACGCCTCTTATGTTGGAGAGTCAGGCACCATCGCTGGCTCTGTCGGGGGAGACGACAACCGTGATGTCTTCCTCATCGCCCGGGAGGAAGGGTTCCCAGATCGAAGTTGGTTTGGGGCGACCTTGGCGGGGGAAATGGGCTGTTGCACTGTTCGGGTGGTCCAACTCAACACCTCCCTCTACTCTCCTTGGCCGGTGATGGCACAAAACGAGACTTTGCTCTCGGGACAACAGGCGAGCGTCGGCATGGACTTGCCACACGGCTACCACCTGCTGGTCATCGAATCCAATGGAAGTGAAACGGTCGACTACACACTGAACTGGGGTTGGGCTTCCCCAGGAGGGGTTGGTGAAGTTAACGATGAGGATAATCAGGGGAACTGGATTGACTATCGCGAGCGGGCAAATTCATTCTACCTCTTCATCGGCTTGGTGCTGCTATCACCATGGCTCGTCATCGCCTACTGGCGCTGGCGCGATGGCGGCGTGTTGCAACTTGAGAAGCATGAGAAACGCAGACTGCGGCGGCTGATGCAGCGGTTGGTTTCTGCGGACCCGACCGATGCTGACGACCCCAACGCGCTCCTTCACGCCCTCGAATCCCTCGCTGACACAGACTGGCGGGCCTTGATCCTAGAATGGGGTGAGCCGATTGTTCGCCACACGACTGATTCCCTCGACCTCGCGGTCTGGGACCTCGCTCCGAATGCGAAGGGTCGGACAGTGACCGTTGGATTGCGTCTCGGTGGAGATGAGTGGACACTCGCCGCGGTTCGCTTCCAGGCGATTGAAGGGGCGGGGTGGAAAGTCGGTGGAGTGACTCCAGAATCTCTGTTCGATGAGGATGAGGTGTTCCTTGGCGACCTAAAGGCGAACACAAACCGATTCCTGCGAATCGACCTTGAGGGCGAGGCACAGGGCTTCGACATCCTGCTCTCTGGACTTGTCGGCGGTAGTCCCGTCGCCGCAGTGCCGAGCAAAGCTGCCATTCTGGAAGAGGAATGATTGAACCCGTTGCTCAGTGAGAGCGACGGCGCTCATCGGCTTCGCCACGGACGAAATCTTCGTAGTCATCTGGCTCGATGCTGATTTCACTCTGCAGTTCGGATATCTGCTTCTTCAGCCCCTTACTGATTTTCTTCGGTACATGCAGTTTGAGCAGCACGGTGATGTCGCCTCTACCCCTTCCGCGCGGGCGTGGGAAGCCCCGGCCATAGACCTCGATGGTATCACCGGGTCGGGAGCCGGCAGGCACCTTGATATCGAGGTTTGAACCATCAATGTGAGGCAGACTTACCGTCGTGCCGAGGAGAAGTTCCGGGTATCCCAAAGGAAGTGCCATCAGCATGTCTGAGCCGTCTCGCTCGAACCAATCGTGGTCTTCGATGTCGATTTGAATGTACAAATCACCCCTCCTACCGCCACCGCCGCGCGCGGGCTCGCCCCGCTCGCTCAGGCGTAGTCTGGTACCTGCTGAAACTCCCTTTGGCACTGCGAACCGAATCTTTTGCACCTTGCGCTCCGACGCACCCCCCTTGCACGACTTGCATGGATCT
>CAZPJQ010000109.1:0-6612 GCA_964586945.1 uncultured Candidatus Poseidoniales archaeon | reverse complement strand
TACTGAGCGACGCTTGCTGACGCTCTCCGAAGTGGGGGGGGGGTTGTGAGAGCTATTCACAATTCTCAGGCATCGCCTTCGACCCGTGGGGCGAGGAAGTAGACTACCTTGCCAGCTCCGTCAGCGATGTCAAACTCAAGCCGAAGTGGATAGTTCTCACCGAAGCGAACCGTGATGGTTTCCACAGTTGATTCGATTCGCTTCGCCAACGGCAGAAGATACTGAAGACTGTACTGACTCTTCACCGGATTGTCGCAAACCAATTCCTGCAACTCACCCGCTTCGTATGTCACACTGACAGAATCTGATTCTCCGGAGACATTGACATTGAACTTGTTCTGGTCGAGTGAGAAGGTGACGAGGTCACCTACCTGGTCTGCTGCCTTGAGAGCGCGGGCAAACTTTGCCCCACTGAGACTTGCGAGTGTCGTGACATCCAATTCCGGAACACGGGGCTCCTGCATGTTCTGTCGGTCGAGTGGTCTGATGACCCTCTCAATCTCACCGACATTGATGTTGACTCGGCCGAATCCCTCGTCGAAACTGATCTCCAGTAAGTCGCCAGCCCCGGCCAATCCAACCAACTTCGACAACTTGGACAACTCCAGCCCGAGAACAGTATCATCGACTTCCCAAGACTCAAACGCAGACTTGTCCACTTCCATCCGAATCATCGCCACATGGCTCGGATCAACGACCCTAATTTCGAGGTTGTCGGCGTTGAAATTGAAGCGCGCCTCTTCGACCAATGTGGATAGAATGTCCACTATGATTCGAATGGTATCTTGCCGGGCTGTTATGTTCATCATCAGGCCACCTCCCTCTCGGACAACTTGCCTTTCCAAAGGGGGCTCAAAAGGCTTCGCTACGCGGAAACCGCCGCTCTTGAAATTATTTCACCCAGCGCTGCCAGTGGTTGGTCTGTTGGTCGCGGTACCACCAATTATCCGAATTCGGTGGATGCTCGAGATACTCATAGCCGTCTGCCTGAACCTCGCCGACTTGGGCAACATGAGGTGAGCTAGGCTCAGCTGGAGAGCCGGAGGTAGGCATCGAGGCGCCCTCTGAGGCTCCGCGAGCTGGCATTCCTGCTCCGGACCATTTGAGGGCTGATGCGGAGACTTCCTCGAATAGTTCCGACTGTTGCTTGTAATCTTCGCTCTCCCTACCTCTCCTCACAATCATCACTGTTACAAGAAGAATTATCGACACCAGAAGTGCGGCCAAACCGCCGAGTAGAATTGAATTATCGCCGCCAAAACCGCCAGCGAGGAAGTTGGTGTCGGGCACGCAACCCGTAGTGTCCACCTGTTCGTCGGCGCTTGAACCAGCGCAAGCATCATCGACATCGAGAATCCCGTCGCCATCGGTATCATCCGGACATCCGTCGGCATCTGCATCGTGAGTTCCTCCAGGTGTCACGGGACAGCGGTCTTCAGCGTCATTGACACCATCCGAATCGGTGTCGAGTTGGGCGGGACTGCAGCCATTTTCGTTTACCACTTCGGCCGCCTCAGTGTCCGGGCATTCATCATCTCCGTCGGCTACGAAGTCGAAGTCGGAATCGATGATTGAATCACACCCGTCGGGAGTCCCGTCGGCGTCGACATCGATTGCGTCGTCGTAGCCGGGACACATCTCGAATGAGTCGGCGACACCGTCACCATCAGAATCGATGAGGTCATCACATCCGTCAATGATGCCATCTCCGTCGACATCGACCGCATCGTCGTAACCAGGACATTGGTCATCAGCGTCTGCGACATCGTCGCGGTCGGTGTCCACCAGCGGGTCGCAACCATCCGGAATGCCGTCGTCATCCACATCAATCGAGTCATCGTGGCCTTCGCAGAGGTCATCCGCGTCGGCTACCAAGTCGCCGTCACTATCGATGAGGGGGTCACATCCATCGGAGATTCCATCACCATCCACATCGATTGTATCGTTGAAGCCCGGGCAGGTGTCGTTGGCATCCGAGACGCCATCGCTGTCCGTGTCCTTCTGGGTGGCAGAGCAACCTCTGGTCATTCCATCTGTGTCGACCGTTTCTCCTGCAGGTGTCCCTTGGCAGAAGTCGAGGTGGTTCAGGATGCCGTCTCCATCCTCATCGCGTTGCTCCCAAGCGCAGCCGTTCGCATCGATGTCAGTCATGCCTTGAGAGTCGGTGTCAGCACAGTCGTCACCAGGATTCAGGACGCCGTCACCATCGTCGTCCCTCTGCTCCCAAGAACAGCCATTCTCGTCTAGTCCGGTGTGCGGTGAAGGAGTGTTCTCACATTCGTCGTCATTGTCGTGGACTCCATCATTATCTGTATCAATCCATACACCATTCACATATTTCCAAGAGAGGAGGGAGCCGCCAAATGAGACGAGAGGATATCCCCATTCACCAAGTACCACGGTTTCGTCGAGTTCACCCGCATCATTCCAATATTCAACCTCTATACCGGGAATTGAAGTTGGTCCACTTCCACTGCTATCCGCTAAATTATAGCCGGGGCTCTGAATAGTAACTTCTCTTGTAGCATTCGTGATTCCATTTTCCTCCTCAAAATCACTACCAGCATCATTTGAGGTGGAAGGGACCCAATTACCGCCTCCAGCGTTATATTCATCATTTGACTCTGAAGTCCAATTGCTCCATTCCTTTTCATTTTCAGACCACTGATCCCCTACAGTAATGTTTTCTTTGTAGCCAGTAATGTATGTTTCAGATGTACTATTTTCCCAACTTGTTGAACGGTACATGTCTTCATTCCCGCCCTGTTCCTTCATCCACATCCGAGAATGACCACTCTCCTCGCCTTTCTCCCAGCCAGTGTAGGTAGTTGGAATGAAAACAGCGTCACCGATTGACATATTCATCATAAACATCAAATTATCAGTGTCATTGTATGCAGTTACATTCATTTGATATGATATTGATAATCGGTGACATTGGCCAGAGTAGGCCGGGAATGAACAGTAGGCATCACCCAGTAAATCAACCCGGACATTTGCGTTCCAATTCACTTCGGCCCGGTCAAAATCACTGGAATTCTCCATTTCTGAACGTATTTGTTCACTCATGACTGAGCCATTAAAGATAGCAAAATCCCCAGCACTAAATGTCCAATGAACATTTGGATTTACAACAACTAAATGAGAACTTTTTTCTGCTGAGTTTACTGATTTTTCATTTTCAAGCTCAACATCAATTGGTTCTACCATTGGGCCTAAGGCGGCCAGGGGTAACATCAGTAACAGTATGAAATGGCCTAGTTTCATGTCTTCCGCAAGCCGATACTTCCCTAATCAATACTCGTAATCGATGACATTGCCGCATTAGTCTTGAAATGGGGGTGCTGGTCGGCTTTGTATGGCGGGTGAGGACTTGAGCACGCGAGTTTGTGTCATCATCCCTAGTTTGAGGAACCATGTGGAGTTGGGAATCGCTCTGGACGGGTTGGCGAACCAGTCGTGGCCGAGTGAGGCCGGCGACCATCTGGAAGTGGTCGTTGTCGGGCCTTCTGGAGATTCTGGAGAAGCGGTCGCTGAAGCAAAAGGCGCCCGCTTCATCGATGACGAAGACTCCCGCACCCGCGCAGACGCCTGCAATGTCGCCCTCAACCAGATCGACTGCGACTTCGTACTCTTCACCGACGACGACGTCTGGGTACCAGAGGATTGGGTGGCCAGACTGGTCCGCTGGTTCGAGCGCCCCGAGGTCGCCGGTGTCGGCGGCCCAAACTTCGCGCCGCCTGACAAGTCTACCTTCTGGCAGCGAGTCATCGATGTCACCTTCTGTTCCAAGTGGGTGACTGCTGGCACCAACTACGGCAAGCGAGGCACCGCTGAGCTTGAACGGGCTGAGCAACTGCCGGGAGTGAACGCCGCCTACCGCAAGTCGGTACTCGACGAGGTGGGCGGATTCGACGACGGAGCAATCGGCTGTGAGGATGCGATGCTAGACCACAGAATCGAACAGGCGGGTCACCAACTCTGGACCGACAGAGAGGCGGTGATGTGGCATCGTAGGAGAAACCCGGCAAGGGTGCGAAAGCAGATCCAGAACTACGGATTGGTTCGGATGTTGGCGGCCAACGAACACCCGGGCATGCAGGGCTGGAGTCACATATTGGTCGGCCTCTTCCCACTGCTGGTCTTCGACGCCCTCTTCTCCTTCTGGTGGGGTGTGGCAAACGGGGGTCTTGCATGGCCCGAATTCTGGAACATTTCGACTGACGCCGTCCCATTCGGACTTGCGCGCACCGCGGTCCACACTCCAATCACACTTGCGGCGATCTACACTGCCATCTGCTGGGCTGGGGCGGCCAAGGGCAACTCCCCGAGCCGAAGTTTCAGCACCGTTCTGGCCGCTCCGTTGATGACCTTCCTGCTACACTGGTCGTACGGCGTGGGAGTCCTGAGAGCGTGGTGGCGAATCTACATCACAAAGAATCCTGGGCTGCAGGTCGACGATAAGGACAGGGCGGGATGAATCAGCGCCGTGATTTCACCATCGTGTTCCCATCTTCTGAAACCCGGTATGAGGGTTGGCGGGGGCGCCAAACGAAGCCACTAGCCACTCCGATGAATAGACCTCCAAACACGAGGTTGAACCAACCGTTCGAGATGTAGTCTGTGGACGCATAGTGCCAAGCCCATGCGAATGACGGGATGATTCCAATCAGCAGCGCGACCAGCGCCTCTCGAACGAGGATAGGGCGCTTGTCCTCTTGTGGGATTAGGGGGGGATTATCCGTAGGCTCGGGGGCGCGCACCAGCCGCACCCTCAACGCATCTCGCTCAGTTACATTCAACTGAGCTTCATGCCCCCATTCTCGGACGCTCATCGGCCAACCCTTCCGATACATCCTGCAATGGGCTGATGGCTTTCTGTTCATTTGCCAATTCCCATTCTGCCTCCGAAGGTGGTCGTAATCCAGCCTCCTCAAACTGCTCTTTGGAGATGCCTGCCTCTGACAGAAGATTCTGTACGGAATAGGCTTCTCGAGTGATTTTGAACTCGTAGTCGATTCTGACTTCATGACATGGCACCTGTTTGACCGGCGAGAGTTGCAGACGGCCGTCATCGCTCCCGAGCCACACCGAGCCGGGATTGACCTGCACCCATCCCAACTTGTCGAGCCCGCTCATGTGCTCGCCACCCTACCCGTTCACTTCAATCTGTGAGGCCGTTCATCCCTTCCAAATCACCTGTTTGGATTGACCATTGCGAGGCGTAGACATTGTCGTTTTTGACCAGTTCCTCGTGAGTTCCTCGCTCTACGATTACACCGTCGACAAGTGCCAATATCTCATTCGCGTTTCGAATCGTGGCGAGCCGATGAGCGACACCTATTGTGATTCGCTGACCGCCGCCGTTGCCGCTTCCGAACAATGACTGTTGAATCCGCTTCTCGGTCTCTGCGTCGAGCGCTGCGGAAGCCTCGTCCAAGATGAGCAGGTCAGGGTCCATCAACAGCGCACGCGCTAGGCTGATCCGTGCTCGCTGGCCTCCGCTGAGCCGCACGCCGCGGTCGCCGACCATCGTCTCTATGCCATCCGGCAACTGGGCGACGAACTCCCATGCGCCCGCCGTCTCGAGGGCGTTTCGGACCCGCTCTTCCGAGGCCTCCCTAGCGTAGGCGACATTGTCACGGATGGTGCCGAAGAAGAGGAACGGCTCTTGCGAGACGAAACCGATTTTTTCACGGACAGATTCGATGGTGAAGTCGAAGATGTCCCTGCCATTGACCAGCACCTTGCCCTGCTGCACCTGATAGAACCGCTCAATCAGTTTCAGGATGGTGCTTTTTCCAGCACCGGTGTGCCCCATGATTCCGAAGAACGCACCTGCGTCGACGGTGAACGAGACATCGTTCAGCACATTGGCCTCCGTGCCCGGATAGGCGAAGGTGACTCCGTCGAAGGCGAGCGATGTAATCGGCTCCACCAAATCCACCGCATCAGGTGAGTCCACTATTGACGGTTCGAGGTCGATGAGTGCGAACACTCTCCGCGCCGCTGCCTCTCCCCGCTGCAACTGGTTGAGAAGCATCCCCATGATGAACATCGGCATGGTCATCCGAGTTGAGATGAGAAGGAAGGTGACGAACTGCCCGACTGTGATTTCACCACTGTTCATCAGCCAGCCACCAGCCGACACCAAGAGCCCGAAGGCGATTCCCGCGACGACATAGATTCCGGGGATGAAGCGGTTCCGGATTCCGGATGCTGAAATCGCCTGGTCGCGATACTCACCGCTCTCCCCAGCCACCCGGGAACCCTCGTAATCTGTCGCGTTGTAGGCTTGAACGACCGACATACCGGAGAGGACATTCTCGAGGATGGCAACGATTCCGCCGGTGCTCTCTCGCTGCTTCTTGTAGCGCCGCTGGACCCTTGTGGAGAACCAGATGACCATCGGTACCACGAATAGGAGAGGTGCGAACAAGATCAGCGCCAACTTTGGTGACATCCAAACCAAGATGATGAGTGCGGTGATGAAGGTGATGACGATTCGAATGATGCTGGTGCTGGAATCGGAAACGATGTCCTCCAACTGCGCCACGTCCGCGGACAGAACAGACATTAGATTTCCTGATTGCCGGGTCTCGAAGTAGGACG
>CAZPJQ010000108.1:5557-6700 GCA_964586945.1 uncultured Candidatus Poseidoniales archaeon | reverse complement strand
CGCACGCGACCTCGGGAATGAGCCGGCCAACAAATTGTTTCCGAT
Organism: uncultured Candidatus Poseidoniales archaeon; assembly: GCA_964586945.1. Lineage (GTDB taxonomy): Archaea > Thermoplasmatota > Poseidoniia > Poseidoniales > Thalassarchaeaceae > MGIIb-Q1. The sequence goes on along the minus strand of CAZPJQ010000108.1, from coordinate 6,655 downwards.
GGAGTACGCGGCCCGCGCCCGCGCCTGGAAGAAGGGCAAGGGAAATGTGAAGTTGACCGTGTACGAGTGGGACGACCTGCAGAAGCATGGAATGGGCGGCCTGATCAACGTCGGAATGGCGAGCGATCACAAGCCCTGCATGGTGATTTGGGAGCTCAACCCGGAAGCCAAGGATGGGCCATGCCCGTTCATCGTCGGCAAGGGAATCACCTTCGACACCGGCGGAATCTCAATCAAGGGGAGTTCGGGAATGGACGAGATGAAGTTCGACATGCACGGCTCCGCAACCGTCTTCGGCCTGATGGTCGCGCTGCACGGAATCGGCCACCAGGGCCACATGATGGCCATCTCCTGCATGGCTGAGAACACCCTCGCCGGCAACGCCTACCGCCCCGGTGACGTGATTGACACCTACTCTGGAAAGACAGTGGAAGTACTGAACACCGACGCTGAGGGAAGACTCGTTCTGGCCGACGGACTTTGGAAGGCCGGGGAATACGACCCTGCCTACATCATCGACCTCGCCACCCTTACCGGTGCCTGCGTCGTCGCCCTCGGCCACGAGGCGACAGGGCTCTGGTCCAACGATGACGCATTGCGTGAGAATCTCCGAAAGGCAGCGGCTGAAGTCGATGAGTTGGCTTGGCCGATGCCTTTGTTGCCGGCCTTTGAGAAGCAGGTGAAAGCCTCGAAGATTGCTGATGTGAAGAATCTTGGAGAGCCCTATGGCGGCTCAAACTCTGCTGCTGCATTCCTCAAACAGTTTGTCCCCGAAAAGGGAGAAGGTGATGACAAGAAGCAGTACCCTTGGGCACATCTTGACATCGCGGGAACTGCCTGGGGAACTTCGACCAACGCTACTGTCGACCACGGTGCGACCGGGGTTCATGTGCGGACGCTCGTCCATCTAATCGATGGCGACTGATGTGTGAACGCGTGACCACCAATCCACGAGTCTAGTGGATGGTTTCAGTTGTCGTCGTCGACGACCTCGAAGTCAGCATCGACGACTTCGTTGCCATCTTCTGCCATCCCTTCTGCTGCCTCGTCGGCTTCCATTTGGGCGGAGGCCGCCTCGTACAACTTAGCGCTGATGGC
>CAZPJQ010000108.1:1279-5547 GCA_964586945.1 uncultured Candidatus Poseidoniales archaeon | reverse complement strand
GCGTGCATCGACTCCTCTAGTTCCTTGACCTTGGTCTGGATTGCAGCGTCGTCAATATCTTCCATCGGGATTGGAGTACCATCCTTGATGATGAGTTCTTCCAACTCGTCCAACTTCTCTTCGACCGGCTTTGTGTCCTCTTCGTCCAACTTGTCGTCGGCCTCCTTGAGGGTACGCCGGGTCTGGTAGATGATGCTGTCAGCCTGATTTCGCAACTCGACCTTAGCCTTCTTGCTACTGTCCTCCTCGGCGAACTGCTCCGCCTCGGCGATCTTTGTCTGGATGTCATCCTCTGACAGTGAGGTTGCAGACTCGATTCGAATCGACTGCTCCTTGCCAGTTCCCATATCCTTGGCTGAGACGCTCACGATTCCGTTGGCGTCGATATCGAAGGCGACCTCGATTTGTGGCATGCCGCGGGGTGCTGGTGGAATGCCTTCGAGGAAGAAGCGACCGAGCGTGATGTTGTCTCGGGCGAACTCACGCTCGCCTTGCAGCACATGGATCTCGACGGCGGGCTGGTTGTCGCTCGCCGTGCTGAAGACCTCTGAGCGCCGGCTCGGAATGGTCGTGTTGCGCTCAATCATCACCGTAGTCACGCCGCCGAGAGTCTCAATTCCAAGGGTGAGGGGTGTAACATCGAGCAGCAGCACATCTGTGACTGTCTCGTCGCCGACGATGATGCCTGCCTGAAGGGCAGCGCCGAGAGCGACCGCCTCATCCGGGTTGATACCCTTGTAGGGGTCCTTTCCGAGTTCCTTTCGAATCGCTTCCTGAACGGCAGGAACCCTCGTGGAGCCTCCGATGAGCAGCACCTTGTCGATGCCATCCTTTCCGACTTTGGAGTCCTTGAGTGCTTGCCGCGTAGGCCCCATCGTCTTCTCAATTAGAGCACCGATGAGGTCTTCGAACTTCGCCTTGGAGAGGCTCAGGTCAAGGTGGGCTGGCTGTCCGTCAACCATCGTGATGAACGGCAGGTTGATCTGAGCCTGCTGGGTGTTTGAGAGCTCTATCTTGGCCTTCTCTGCGGCCTCCTTGAGCCGACTCATAGCCTGCAAGTCCTTCGACAGATCGATTCCACTCGACTTCTTGAATTCGCTGATAGCCCAAGCAATCACCTCATCGTCGAAGTCGTCGCCACCAAGCTTGTTGTTGCCTGCAGTCGCCTTGACCTCGATTTGAGGCTGACCGTCAATCTGGTAGATTTCAAGCACTGAGACATCGAAAGTTCCACCGCCCAGATCGAAGACGAGAATCGTTTCGTCGTCGCTCTTGTCAACACCGAATGCGAGTGCAGCGGCAGTAGGCTCGTTGATGATTCGAAGAACTTCGAGACCGGCAATCCTGCCGGCATCCTTGGTCGCCTTGCGCTGCGCGTCGGTGAAGTAGGCGGGACAGGTGATGACAGCTTGTTTGACCTCCTGGCCGAGGTAGTCCTCGGCGTCAGCCTTCAACTTCTGGAGAATGAATGCGGAAATCTCCTGAGGTGTGTACTCAGCGTCGTCGATCTTCCGCTTCCAATCGGTCCCCATCTCTCGCTTTACAGAGAGAATCGTTCTACTCGAGTTTGTCACAGCCTGCCGCTTCGCGGAGACGCCGACGAGCCGCTCACCCTCTGTGGTGAAGGCAACTACGCTAGGCGTGGTGCGCGCACCCTCCGAGTTGGCGATCACGACGGACTCTCCGCCCTCGATGGTCGCCACACAGCAGTTCGTAGTTCCAAGGTCAATTCCAATCACTGGGTTTCTTGCCATATTCTTCACTTCCATTTTCGTTGATTTATCAGTTCTTGAGTTTCAGAGTCACATCTAGGATGCCGTTGTTGAGGGACCAATTCTCAACAGTGTCGGCAGATTGGGCGAGGTTGTAGCGCTTGACCGGGTGGGGTCGCCCTTCGACGAACACACTCAGGCAGTTGCCGTCTTTCACGAGAGTCAACTCGACGCCCTTCCCGTCGTCAGGAATGTCCGCCACACGGCTGCAATCGATGGTCAGTGACATCGTACCATCATTGACGAATACATCCGCCTCCGGGATTTCGCTGACCTCCTCCTCGTCCTCGGTAGCCTCCTTGGGGGTGGCCACATCAACCGGTTGTGGAATGGTTGGGAAATTAGCACCCATTATTTTGGCGAGGTCATTGATGGTTCCCTGAAGGTTCAGTTCGACCTTGCCTTCTGCGAGTTTCTCGGGGTCGATGTCCATGCCATCGAGTTGCTCCTTGATCTGATCCATCATCTGCTTCATCAGATTGGCGTCGATGTCCATTCCCATCTCTTGGAACATCTTCACAAGTTGCTCGACGATCTGCTCTTCCCAGTCCTCGCCGCCAGCTATGAATCGGTCTCCAGTCATCGTTTTACACCACTTACTAACCATCGGTTGTATAGACGGAAACGACTGCCATATATGAACCCTTCACCCTAGTCTTTGACTCGGATAAGAGAAAACTCCGATTTAACGGCATAATCGTTGTAACCCTTTGGCCGGATGATGATGGGCCTGAAGTCGGGTGCTCGGGTCGGCGAGTCGCATGACTCAGCATGAGCATGAGACTCTGCTCTCCGACACCAAGCGTTCGGAGGGTCGGATGGCGCTGCGAAACAACGTCGCCGCCGCCTCAGCCCTCGCAGACGCAGTTCGCAGCACGCTTGGCCCGCGCGGCCTCGACAAGATGCTAGTCAGTGATGGAGATGCCCTCGTCACCAACGACGGAGTGACGGTTCTGCAGAACGCCAAGGTCGAGCACCCGACCGCCCGCATGCTGATCGACCAGTCAACCGCTCAGGATTCACAGGCTGGTGACGGTACCACTACCACGGTCATCCTAACCGCCGAACTTCTCCAGAACGCCCTCGAACTGACCGAGCGGGGAGTGCACCCGAGCATCATCGGCCGAGGTTTCCGTATGGCGTGGGAGGCTTGTGAATCGGGGTTGGGGGAGATTGCCCGACCGATGAGTGAGGAGCAGCATCTGCAGGCAGTCCAGACCTCTCTTGCCGGAAAATCTGACGAGGGTATCCGCGCCCATCTCTCTAACCTGGCTGTCGAAGCAGCCCATTCTCTAAGCGAGGAAGTGGACGGTGTGGCGAGCGCTGACGCCTCTCTGGTAAAGGTGGTGACCGACCGGGGTAAACAGAGCACGGCGAGCGAACTGGTGCACGGTTTGGTACTTCCCAAAGAGAAGATTCACCCTCAGATGGAGCTGCTTCCCAAAGGGGGCCGAATCATGCTTCTTGACGGAGGAATATCTCGTCGAAAGCCGGAGATTGACATCAATCTAAAGGTGACTGACTTGGGAATGTTGGCAGCGCTGAACGAGCGGGAACTGGCTGATGTTCAGAAGCGGGTCGATGCGATTTCGGCCCTCGGCGTTGACCTTATATGCGTGCGCGATGGAATCGATGATGACGCTCGCGGGATGTTGTATTCGGCAGGAATCACTGCCTATCGTCGGTTGGAACGGCCCGACCTTGAACTGCTCTCAAGAGCGACCGGGGCTACTCTGGTTCACGAGATTTCACTCGCTGTCGAGGACGATTTGGGTGAGTTTTCCAGCCTCTCTGAGACCAATTGGCATGGCGTCAATCACCTTCTGCTCGTCGGCTCGCAGAGTCGGGGGATTACTCTAGTTGTGAGGGGGACGAGCAACACCCGAATCGAAGAGATAGAACGGTGCTTCGAAGACGCTCTTCAGGTCGCTTGCAATCTCGTGGAGTCACCACAGTTACTGCCCGGCGGCGGCGCTACGCAGATGGCGCTCGCTCGTCGCCTACGTCGCCACGCTGAGACGGTTCCCGGCAGAGAGCAGTTGGCAATCGAGGCGTTTGCAGCCGCGCTTGACTCAATCCCGAGAATCTTGGCGGAGAATGCCGGATTGTCGTCGCTGGATGAATCAATTCGACTAAATGCAGCCCAAGACGAAGGTGGCGACTGGATCGGACTCGACCTGTTCACCGGGGAGCCTAGAGACATGGCGGAGGCGGGAATCGTCGAGCCGTTGCTCGTTACTCGGCATGCAATCGAGGGGGCGACCGAAGCGGCAATCTCAGTTCTGCGAATCGACGATGTGCTCTGGGCTGAGCAAGACGCTCAGGAACCGGACTGGAAAACAGACGACTCCGATGAAGACTGAACCAGGATTGCAATGGGTGGACCCTTGTGAGTCTAAACCTCATTCCCCTTCGGCAGGCGGCTGTTTTGAGAGCATGATGGCGATTGGTTTGGTCCGCTCATCGTTCTCAAGTGCCAACTTCATGATGACACCG
>CAZPJQ010000108.1:0-1269 GCA_964586945.1 uncultured Candidatus Poseidoniales archaeon | reverse complement strand
CGAGGAAGATCGCGCCGAGCAGCATATAGGCCATGGTGAAATACAGCGCGCCGAAGATCAGGAACAAAGGCATGCCGATCGCGGGCTGAAACCCGGCAAGAAGCGCATCGCGACCCGGCGCGAACAGCAGCGCCAGCGTGCCCAGCCCGCCCCAGAAGGCGACGAGCAGCAGCAGCGCAATCGGCGAGATGTCGAGTCTCTTGCCGGAGAGTTGCGGCTCGATGAAGCCGCCCCAGGTCTGCTGATTGGCAACTAGTAGGACCACCAGCAGGGCGAGGGTGGCGGGCTCGAACAGCACGAAGCCCAGAATAATTGGGGGGAGGGTGGCGATCAGCCCGCCGATGTAGGGGACGAAGTCAAGCAGGAAGGCTATGCAGGCCCACAGAAACCATCCCGGTATTCCGAAGAAGTAGAGGATGATTGCGACGACGACCGATTGTCCGAACGCGACAGAAGCCCGAGTGATGACATAGGTGGTCACACTCTTTCCGGATCCCTCGGCGATATTCAGGAATCGAGCCACCTGTTCCGGGTAAGCCGCCTTCAGTCGGTTAGGCAGCGACTCCGCCTCGAGGATGATGAAAATCAGGAAGATGAGAGTTGTCACCACTCCTCCGGTGAAGCTCGCCAACGAGCCGAGGAAACTCTTCGAAATCGCTTCGATGGACTCGACTCCGAACTGGTCCACAACCGTGCCCAGCTCTATTGAGTAACCAAACAGGCTCAGCCCCTCAAGCCAAGCAACCTTCTCATGGAACTGCTCGGTGAGTTGTGGGACTTGGTCTGAAAACGACTGCAGATTCGCATACAGCAGAACCGCCGCCATGAAGATGAATCCGATTGTCAGAAACACCAGAATTCCGTACGCCATCAAGGGGTGACCGTAGCGCTTCTCGAGCCACTGGGCGGGAGGGTAGATGAGGAAGAAAAGCAGGACGGCGACCACGAATGGTTGAATCACGGATTTCAGGTGAATCAGCGCTAACACCGATACCAGCAGCAGCACCGCAATGTTCGCCGCGGTGCTCAATCTAACTCCGTAAAATCGGTCTATCTTCGCCATCTATTCACCTCACACCTCAACCTCGCGCATGCGGGTCAGGTTGGCCAACATCTCGTCGACCAAATCCTCCAATCCAAACCGTGCTTCCCACGCCCAATCCTGCCTCGCGGCCGAATCATCGACTTCATCTGGCCACGAGTCGGCGTACTCCTGCCGCTCGTCTGGCTCGAAGTTGCAGACGAAGTCCTCTAACCGCTCGCCGATGG
>CAZPJQ010000107.1:5287-6742 GCA_964586945.1 uncultured Candidatus Poseidoniales archaeon | reverse complement strand
TGACTAGTTGACCGTTTGATGCATCAAGGATATCCACTGTGAATGCGTTTGTACCAGCACTCGCTACCTCGACATCCAATACTCCGTAGCCGTCCGGGAATCCCGGGTTCGGTGGTTTGACCGGAGTGAACGATTTCATCACCACGCTGCCCGCTTGAGGTAGTGGGTCACCGATACGCAGAGCGTCGATGTACCAGCCGGGCATTGAGCCATTCACTGCAGTTCCCAACGTTGGATTCTTTTCGAGGACAAAGAGCAATTCAAGATACTTGCCTTCGTGGGAAGACACATCCAATCCAAGAGTGGCCCATCCATTCAGATTGTTGCTGTGGGGGCTCTGACCGGATAGGACCCATGCATTGTCTGGAACCGTGTATGCTCCCTTCCCGTTGCATTGGTTCTGAACCTTGTTGACATTCGCACCCTGCCCGTTCCACTTCTGGAACATACCATTGCTCCCGGGGGTGAAGCCGGTGACCGAGTTGATGTCGAATGGCACATATTGCCAAGGAGACCACGCATTCATGTCGGATGAATTCCGAGCTGCGACATATGCACAATCATCGTAGTAGTAGTTGTTCGCGCCGGGGGCGTTACGGTGGTAGAGGCTGTGATAAGATGCGAAGGAGACTGTCCCCTTGCCTGGGTAAACCCATATGGGACTGGTCTCCAAAGTGTACTCAAAACTGTTCACTGCAGGGTCGTCATCGGTGTAGTCAATATCCAAGAAATTGGTCCCCCAGCAGTAGTCACCGCTGTAGCAGCCACTCGCTATGACTGGTGCAAGACCCTGAGTCATCCTCTCCCAGTTGTTGTTGTTAATTCCTATGGGCGATCCGGGTACCATCCCTTGGTCACCAATCTCGAAGTCCGCATTGAAGCCCTTGCTGGTCAGAGCTAGACTCGGGGAGGTGGATGTGAAGGAGCAGTCGATTGGATTCGAAGCGTGACAGTTTGCATCAGAGTATGTCGTGAGTCCGCTGTTGTAGCGCGCATCCCAAATCCCACCAGCACCGGCTGGCATCACCGATTGGTCGTAGGTGGTGTAGTCGGCATGGGTTGCCATGGTGGTTGAGATGTTCATCTGAGCAGAGGTGATAGTCTCCCCCTCCGGCAACGAAATCGCACCGCTCATCAAATCCTCATAGTTCGACGGATTTCGTAGGTCGACTTCGACGCTAGTCGAGGAATCGGCGAAGGTTGAAACATTCGCTGCGGCAGCTGTGGTGGAGAACAACATCAAGCCTATCATCAGGTAACAAAGCGCGCTCTTTTTTCGGTCATTCATGGTCATCACTCTATGAACCGCTTAGCGGTTCAGCGGTTCGAGCCAAGAATCGCATTTAATTCCAATGGGACGATGTATGAGTAACTATCAACCATCAATCGACACGATTCGGCACTTTTCACTGCACTCCGCGACCACCATTTCCAACCCACCGACAGCCCCCTCCC
>CAZPJQ010000107.1:0-5277 GCA_964586945.1 uncultured Candidatus Poseidoniales archaeon | reverse complement strand
GAAGGTTCCGAGCACCCTCGCCTCGTCGATAATCTCCTGTTTGTCAAGTCCGAGCAGGGGGCGGAGAATTGGGCGGTCAGAGGCCCGTTCAACCGCTCCGAGATTGCCAAGAGTCTGGCTGGAAACCTGGCCGAGGTTTTCACCTGTCAGAAGGTAGTTCGCCCCAACCTCGTCAGCGAGTTTACAGGCGAGGCCGTTGAAAAGCCGTTTCATATGTACGAAATAGTCCCGATGAGATGCCGGCTCGGTGAACATAGAGAGAGCCTCACCGACAGGCACCACTCGCAACTCGGCGTCAATTCTTCCACCACCGTCCCCAAGGGGTCCACCCTTCCTCCTCAAATGCTTCAGAGAGGTTACTGTCTTCTCCTCCGCCTCCGGTCCTGTGATGGGTTCCTGACTACAGTGCAGACAGACCACAGACCAACCATCAGTTACCATGCGCGCGACCGCGACGGGGGAATCGATTCCACCCGAAACAAGGGCGATTGCGAGTCTCCCGTTCACCTCACCCATGGGGCTGGGAGCAGGGGGTTGCGGATGAGCACTTCTCTCCGAATCATTCGGCAGTTCGGCAAGTTTTGACGAGGGTTGATGAGGGAGGGGGTGCGGGGCGACAGCGAGGAAGCGGATATGGAACCATACTCGACCGAACCCGTGGTGCTGTTGAACGAGGTGTTTCCGGGTGACACCAACTCGAAGGACACCCTGTTCGGTGGCCGTCTGATGTCAATCATGGACACGGCAGCCGGGATGGCCGCGAGCAAGTTCGCGCACAGCGTGTTTCTCACAGTCTCCGTCGATGCTCTCAAGTTCCGCCGACCGGCCTACCAAGGAGACATCATCCGCACCACTTCGAGGGTGGTCTGGACCTCGCCGAGGACCGCGGGCGTGCATGTGATATCCTGCCGGCTCTCTCGCTCGGAATGGGAGGGCGAGGAGATCTGCTCCGGCTTCTTCTTCATGGTCGCAGTAGACAGCGACATGCGCCCAACAGGAATTCCCCAGTTCACTCCTCAGACCGACGAAGAGAATGAACTGTGGGTTGAAGCCGACAGGGCTCGCAATGCAATGAGGGAAAGCAACTGAAAGATCGCTTCTGTTGACCGCGGTTAGGTTCAATGCGGAGAGGCCGCCCGGCCGGCCCATGGCGGTGCTAAATGTCGCCTTCTTCGGCAGTCAGGAGACCGCCCGTTCTCTAGCCAAGTTGAACGACACCCGCGACCTTGAGTCATATGTCCACAAGGTGATTGATGGCGACGAGACGAAGGTGCTCTCACTACTCCGACCGCTGCGCCACCCTGAGAGGTTAGCGCCACTCCTTTCAGTTCTCAATGTGGCTCGTTGCGGAATAGTCGAAGTCGCCAAGATTGACGCTGCGCTCGGCGAGGTCTTGGTCGCATTTGGCTCAGCGGGCATCGAACACGGCCACCTCATCATCGCCCCCGAGGAGGGGGGCTGGGTCGACCCGGAGCAAGTTAGGGTCATACAGGAGCAGGCCGGTTTGGGTAGTTGGACGCTGCACGAGAAACCACCCAGCGAACACGAGTTGAGAGACTCACTGTTCGAACTTCTCGACAATCTGCCAAGCTCTGTCGATGAGCCCCTTGTGATTCCAGTCGACCAACACTTCAATGTCAAGGGAGTCGGCATGGTTGCCATCGGATATGTCCAATCTGGCCGCGTTGACAAACATCAGGATCTGTTGGTAATTCCCACCTCCGACAAGGGGGTCGTCCGCTCACTCCAGGTGATGGATGATGATGTTGACACGGCCTTCGCTGGTGACCGGGTTGGAGTTGCCTTCCGAAATCTGAGGGAGGGCGCTCTAGGAGGTGGCACACTTCTCGTTGCACTGGATGTGGACGGAGTCGGTTGTGCCGAAACTCTCACTCGCCACGATGCGAGCAGAATCACTCTTCACAACGCTCCTTTCCAAAACCGCTCTCTCGAGATAGGTGATATCCTGCACGGCTCGGTCGACCTGCAATTCGTGGTAGGCAGAATCGAAGCGACATCCGACAACATTCTGGATATCCGCTGGGAACAGCCCCTCTGGATTCGCAGAGAGGGTGGGGTCCCCCTCATTCTCGCTCAACTCGACTCGCCGATGCGGATTCTCGGCAACGCAACCGAGTGCAATCCACTCTGAAATTGGCACCGCGATTCCTTGGATTCGACGGTGCTGTTCACCTCCCGGGGAATTGGGGGAAATTGAAAGGGTGGGAAGAACGCCTCGCGCGCCCGTAGGGATGGGGCAACGTATAGAAGCAGACCGCTGGCCTTGCGAGTCGGGATGTACGCTCAGGTCAACACCTGAACGAAGGACAGAGTAGATGGGGGGCGATGTTTGGAATCTGAAATCTTCCCTTCACTGAGAGTTGCTGGAATCGACGGTCAAGTCGATGCACTTCTGAGTGATAAATCACTTCTGCTCGAGCGTACAGACGGCAAGGGCATGCGAATCGAACTCGACACGATCGTTCGGCTTCGCCACCACCATGTCGCAATCACCCCACCGCTCCTGACCCTATTCGGTGTTCTCGCCGTCATCGCAAGTTTCCGAGTTCTTGACGGAAGGCCTCAGGTCTACTCCTTCATACTCGGAGCTGCTGCCATCCTCTTCTGGGCACTCGGGCGAAGACCTGCACTATGCATCGACACCCGTCAAGGTGACAGGCACATCCTCTACGGCCGTGACCACCGATTGCAAAGGTTGTACATCATGATCGACCGAATGTCCGAGGGAGCGACTCTCGAAGATGCCAGGCTCGGACTCGATGAGTTGCAGCAACCCGAGTTCCTATCGAAAGGCAGCATTGATGAAATTCAAAACGAACTACAGTCGGTCGAGGCTGCCGAAGCGCAGTTGGTCGGAGGAGTGAGCGGCACCTCGCTGGAGGAAGCGCTTGCGAACCTTAGGGGCCATCGAGAGCGAGCCTACGGCGCGGATGAACCTATCTTCGATGCTGAGTTGTTCAGCGACGATGTCACCTCAACCGATACTGATCAGATACCAAAGTCTGGCGTGGTTGCCACAGCAAGCACATACTCGCACGATCGCAGTACCACTCATGTGGACACTCAGACGAGTCCCACACCTCACTACTCGAGCCCATCAACCGACACATCCAGCCCGGCAACACCCGAGTTGGAGGGGGGATTCCCACAACAGTCGATGTACGGGCGAGCATCGCGCGCACTACAGGAGCAGAGGGAGGTCACCGTTCCGAACCACTCCTACGACTCCCCATTTCAAGCCCCAACGGATTCTGCTGACTTATCTGCTGAGAGTGCATACCATCGCTGCTGGGGAAGAAATGAACCAAAATGGTACGAGGAGAAAGACGGTGAATCAGCGCCGCTCTCAAGAGTTGAAAGTGCCGCTAAGGAGGCGAGCGAAGCGAACTTCGATACTGGTGGAATGTTCGGAATCTTCGACCAGTTGGATGAAATTGAGGATAACACGGGCCAGCAGTACACCACCTCGACAGTGACTACCTCACCGACCTCACATGATTCGTATCCCTCTACAGGTTCGTACGCGAACGCCCACTCTCAACAACATACCACCCTGCCGGCTCCAAGGACACAACAGTCCGCTTGGGAGCAGCCTGCTGGTGAACCAACCTCCTCCTACTCCATGCTCTCCGCCGCTCTTGGTTCGGGGAATGCACTTCCAGAGCCCACGCGCGAGGCCCTTCGCCCCGGACTACCGGTGAGTTCCGGCCTCGTTGAATCAGCGCGCATTGCAACTCCGCCAGCCCCGCAGCCAAGGCCGCTCACCCGTCAGCCGAAGTACGCACGCAAGGGTGAACGAGCCGTTCTGGACGAATACCCAGCGCTCAGCAGGATGCACAGACAGAGTGTCAACGACTCTCGACTACGACTCAATAGAGACCGACTCCAGCGCCGAAGAGGCGCAATGTCAACACTTGGGCAGTGGGTTCGACCAGGACTCAAGCGGTTGGAGAAGAAGAGCAAGGAATTCACCAAACTCATCATTGGCGAAGCGAGCTACAGCGAAACTTACGGGGATGAGGATGGCAACGAGGGCGACCAATACACGGACGCGGAACTACGAACCGACCAAATCCTCCGACTACGGGCTGACCAAGACTCACAATCCGATGTCGCGGAGAGGCTGAGGCTGCTGACCCGCAATGGCGGTGGAGAGATTGCAGATGACCTCGCCGCTAGGACACTTCGAGGAATCTCGGACTCAACCCGCTCTTCGACGCTGATCTTGGGGACTGACGAGGAGAAGAAGTCCGAGGTCCCCCCCTCATTCGACAAGATGCTCTGCACCTCTGACCCGATTCCCGGATTCGGTGGAATGCGCAGACTCGGTTGAGTCCCGACAGTACCCGGTTGGCATCGAACCGACTTTACTCAGACGCCAGCGATTCTGCGATAGGAGTCCCGCCGGGCTGCGTAATCGGCCCTGTCAAGGTTCATGATGCCGGCAGTGCCGAATTCACCTAAGGTGAACGAGGCGGTCACGACTGCATTGATGATCGCTTCGCGAATCTCCTCAATCCCCGGCTGAACAATTCCCGAGGCAGCGACCAGAGAGAGCAGCGCTCCGGCAAAGGTATCGCCACAACCTGTAGGGTCCACCACTATGGAAGTCGGCATGGCAGGAAGGGCAACCATCCCTTGGGGGGTGAACGCAATTACACCGTTTTCCCCCTTCTTCACGACCAAATAATCAGGCCCGGTACCCGGATGGCCATCAGCTGGCCCCCACCCCTCTGGCTCGACCAGAGCATCGCCACTCCTGATTGATTCTGCAGCCCGAATCAAGTTTGCGTCGTCTGCAATCAATCTCACCTCCTGGTCATTCAATATCGCCATGTCGACTCGCCGCATCACATCCGAAAGGGCTGTCGGTTCAGTCATTATCCAGAGGTTCATCGAGTCGAGAGCGGTGAATTTAGCCCCAGAACAGGAGTCGAGAACTGCGGCTTGAATCGTCGGATGGATATTCCCACAGAACAGAACTTCAGGCGAGGTCCACCCAGCAGGAATCTTAGGTTCAAACTCACCGAAAACATTCAGTTGGGTCTCGAGGGTCTCAGCCTCATCCATCGAACCATGATAGCGGCCACGCCAGCGAAAAGTGGATCCCTCGGCCCGCTCGATTCCTGACAAGTCCAAGCCACGGGACTCTAACATCTCCCCGTCACCAGCGCGGAAATCATCGCCGACCACGCCGACCAAACCTACGGGCACAGGACCTCCCCTGTTGGGGTCGCGAAAACGGGAGTGGAAGGC
>CAZPJQ010000106.1:0-6746 GCA_964586945.1 uncultured Candidatus Poseidoniales archaeon | reverse complement strand
CGTGGCGGTCAGCGTGGCGGTCAGCGTGGCGGTCAGCGTGGCGGTCAGCGTGGCGGTCAGCGTGGCGGTCAGCGAAGTGGCGGCCAAGGCAAAAGTGGCGGCAGTCGAGGAAGGAGCGGACCAAAGGGGCGCGGCCCAAATCATGCTCATCGAAGGCCGCCGAATAACCCCTTCAAACGAAACGACGACTGAAATCAGAGGGTCCGCCCGCAGTCTGTGCAGTACGCTTCGCCAATCTTTTCGTCTCTCTCGACTGAGTATTTGCCGCATTCGGGGCATGGTGGCATCCCGGTATTTCGCCGTTTTCTGCGGAATCTGAATCTTCGCGGGTCAATCAGGCGCGGCCAACCTCGCTTCGGCTTGCGAACCTTCGGCATCTGAACCCCGCACCTCGCCCATCCGCCGACCCATAAGAAACTGCCCGCACCCCCATGGATAACACGGACTCCCTCCCTGTAACTCGGTGGTCTTCCGAAGCGAGGCATTGAGAACCCGGCCCCTCTCGGAGTGCCGATGGCAGTCGATGTGGAGATGCTCTGGCTTGAGGCACTGGACGCTCAAGACGAAGGTGACCGCGATGAGATGTGCCGTCTGTCCGACGACATCATCGAAGCGGACCCGACTCACGCAGACGCTTGGTGGATGAGAGCGAAACTCGAACTGCCGAGTGAAGGATTTCCCTCGCTAGTGGAAGTTTCCCGTTGCCTTCGGTCCTGTCGGAAGGTTGTCGAATTTGACCCGGACAACCGGCGGGCGTGGTGGCGAGGCGGACAAATCCTCGTCGAAGAACTTGGTATGCTCGAGGAGGCGTTGGAGTGGTGGGAAAGCAAGCGAAAGGTCTCGCCTGGTGACCCGGAACCACTCATCGAACAGGTCGCCATATTGGCGGATTTGGGGCAGTACAAGGAGGCGGCGAGGCGGCTGGAAGTGTTGAACAATCAGGCGGGTGATCCGATGCTTACCGACCAGATGTTGAGAGCTGCCAGACTGAGCACAATCGTCCGAAAAGCAGCACTTCGCGAGGAGAAAAAATTGTTCAAACCGTGGGACAGAGACCACGACGGCTGGAAGGACATCGAATTCCAAAAGAACCGGAAACCGGCTAACGACCAGATGACTTTTCTGATGATGGCTGGCCCTCTCGTGATGGCCGAAGTCCTGCTCTGGAACTCCTTTGAATTCTCTGGCTCGCAAATATTTCCGATGATAGGGGGCTTCCTACTCGTTCTAGTAACCGTACTGGTTGGAGTCAAATGGTCCAAGGCGCTGACCATGAAAATGAACCGGCCCGCATTCAATGTGGTTCGGGCGGTTGATGTCGAGATGTCCAGCGGGCGCAAATGCTTCCCGGATAGTTGGCGTAGTGGGAAGTTGTATCAGACTCTGCTGAAGTTCAGGACACCTGCCTTCAGGGACCGGCTCGAAATAATAGTCGATACCGACGAGCAGCTCCCAAAGAGTTGGAAGCCACGCATTCCAGAAATGACTGAAGTTGAACTCGGTCACTTCGAAGAGGAGTAGGTTCGCCCTTGGCGCGGGAGAAAATTCACCCTCACATGTGAGATTTTGAAACCGAGCCGAATGTTGATAACCCGTCCTGTGACCCCGCCGAAGGCTATGGACAAAATCAACAACCCATCGGGAGGAGGCCTACCCCCAGAGGGGGCACTAGGCTACTGGATAATTGGCGAAGGCGATAGTGAAGAGCCTATGAACCGAATCCGAGGCGTGTTTTCACGCCGAAATTGGAGAGAACTGAGAGAAAACGGAGTAGGGGACGAAGACCTCGTCATCTTTCAGAGCGGGTTTCGTGTCTGGCCCATTCAACAGGGGTTCATGGACGCGTGGACCGGCATCTTAGTGATGCAACAGGCATACCTGCAGGGTGTAGGTAATGCCTACGACGTTCCGCGGGAACTTGTACTGAAGTGGCGGCGGGAGAGCCCTGACGCCACTATCTCGACTGACGAAGACGGCGTCATCATCGCCGACTATGTCATCGAAGAAGAGGAGTGAATCAAAGCAGGTCAGATGCGATGACCCCGAACACCGGGCGAGCGTCATACCTGTTCAGATGGCATCAGGTACCGTGGCTGAAGTCCTCGTGGTAGGACTTCTGCTCAGCAGTCAGGACATCGAGGCCCTTGCCTTCTGCAGACAACTTGAGTGCTGCCAGTTCTGAATCCTGTTGGTGACTGATGTCGTAGACCAGATTGTCGTATCCCTCACCCTCAGCAGCCAAGCGGCAGAGCGAGAGGAACTGGTTGGCGAATGACATGTCCATGACCTCGGAAGGGTGACCCTCCGCAGCAGCCAGGTTGACCAGTCGTCCGCGCGCTAGTAGGTGGATGCGGCGACCGTCAGCGAAGGTGAACTCCTCATTGTCGGTGCGAATCGTGCGGACTGAGGTTGCGAGCCCCTCCAAGTCCTCGATGTTGATCTCACAGTCGTAGTGACCGGTATTGGAAATGATTGCACCATCCTTCATCGACTCGAAGTGGCGAGCGACCAGCACATCTACCATTCCGGTCGCGGTACAGAAGATGTCACCGACCACAGCGGCTTCGTCCATCTTCATCACTCGGAATCCGTCCATGTGCGCCTTCAGCGCAGCGAGTGGGTCAATTTCAGTGATGATGACATTGGAGCCCATTCCCCGAGCTCGATTTGCGAGGCCCTTTCCACAGTGGCCGTAACCGGCGATTACGAATGTCTTGCCAGCGAGAAGTACCGAAGTTGAGCGGAGTATCCCGTCTAGAGTTGACTGACCCGTGCCGTGAACATTGTCGAAATCCCACTTTGTGATTGCGTCGTTGACAGCGATGACCGGGTATTTTAGTTGGCCAGCCTCACCCATCGAGCGCAGCCTGTGCACACCTGTGGTGGTCTCCTCCGTACCCCCTATGACCCCCTCCAAAGCGTCCGTGCGGGCGTCGTGAACTCGGAAGATGAGGTCTGCTCCATCGTCAAGGGTGAGAGTTGGTTTTGCGTCGATTGTCTTGTCGATACACCAGTAGAAATCATCGACCGATTGGCCATGCCAGGCGTAGATTGGGTAACCTTCGCGGGCTAGCCACGCCGCTACATCGTCTTGCGTCGAGAGCGGATTGCAGCCTGACCAGGAAATCTTGGCGCCTGCTGCGGCGATGGTCTCGATGAGAACCGCTGTCTCCTTGGTGACATGCAGGCAACCTGCGACGGTCATGCCGGCGAGCGGCTGTTCCTGCTCTGCCGTTGCGCGCAGTTCGGCTAGAACGGGCATCCGCGAGCGAGCCCAATCGACTCTGAGTTCTCCTTCATCACCGAGCGACATGTCAGCTACCTTGTAGCCTGCTGCCTCATCCATGAAGCGGCCGACTGGCCCCCAGTTCATAAGCCCCGCCTCCGCCGGAGGAGGGCCAAACCGAGGACATCGATTTCAACTTCGATGACAATTTCAGACGTTCGTCATCCGTTTTCTTGGAAGTGCCCCGAATACTGTTGGGCATAGGCCCTCGCAGTCTCCTCTGGGTAACCCTGTGCGATGAGTTGCTGCACGTATGCTTCCATCGGATCCATGTCTTCGACGCCGCCGAAGTCGGTGACGACCTCATCCTTGCCGCTGCGCATTCGCAGCACGAGTAGCGTTGCAATCACTATGACGAGCAGAACAATGGCGCCGATTCCGGCGTAGAGCATCATGCCCATACCGCCTTCACCGCCACCCTGTGCGCCACCACCGCCGGAGCAACCTGCTGCATTCGGGTCAGCTATGCAGGGGTCAACATCCTCCTCAAGAGGTGGTAGATTGATGTCGATCTGATGGTAGAGGGTCCAGGTCTGGCCGTTGCCCTCAACTATCTTCAGGTAGATTGTCTTGGTCTGGCTCTCGTTAGTGAAGAGGTCCTCAAGCTTTAGTTGCAGGCTGAATCCATCTCCGTCACCAAGTCCGTTCTGGGTGGCGTAGTTGCCATCTTGGATGTTCTGCAGCTTCTCCGTAAGAGAGGCGTTCAAAATCGATGGGTCGAGTGAGACCTCGATCTGGACATCGTCGTTCTCGCTGCCTGAAAGTACGCTGCCGTTGACATAGACATAGTCGCCGTTCTGGGTAGAGCCGGATAGTGGTGAGTCGATGCTCCATGTCGGTGCGTCGTCGCCGTAGTCCTCTGGAACCACCACGAAGTACAACTTGACCTTATCAGAGTCGCGACCCGCTCGGTCATCGACCGTCAACTCGATTCGAATCGGGTTGTCGGCGAAGCCGGATGGATCTTTGGTCTGGTTGTAGAAGGTGTAGGTCCAGTCGCAGCCCATGGCAGCGGTGCGCTCGAAGGTGTGGCCGTCGTAGTCGTTTGAGGGGTTGTTCCACGGGTAGTCCTGATAGACCTTCCATGTGTACATGGTGATTCCACTCTCGCCCTCCGCTGCATCGGGGTCAGTTGAACCACAGGCGTCGAACTTGACCTTCACGTCACCGCTCGCGGACAACTTGACCAGATGGACCGGCCAATCGGTTCCGCTAGAGGTCTTAGTGCCGTAGTCCTCAAGGCTGTCAGGGTAGAGCGGGTGCTCCTCTACGGTGACATTGGCGATTGGGTCCGACTCATCGGCGAGGATGTCGTTAGTCTGTAGGTTGACATGGGTCACACGGGTGTGGCCTGCTGCGTCGTGCAGGTAGAGGGTCAACTCCCAAGTTGCATCTTGGAAGCAGCCGGTTGCCGACTGTGTGTCAATGAGGCAGAAGTGAGCGGTGTGTGAGTCGTCACCGCGGTGGTCGTAGACGACATTCGGCGGGAACGGGTTTCGGTTCCAGTCGGTCGCGCCACGAATCTCCCAGTCTGCGTCGAGGCCGGTGATTGTGGTGTCGAGGCCGAATTCAAGTAGGCTGTTCGACTTCATGTAGACTGTGATGTCGGTGTACTCGCCTGCGCCATTGGCCTGCGTTGGAGCAGCGCCGTTGATAGTCAAGTCCCAGCCGCTGCCCGCAATTCCGAAGGCAGTCGGGTAGGGAGTGATCTCGAAGCCGAGCAGGTTGCTGCGTAGAGGTGCGGTGGTGCTGCCGAATGGTTCGGATACACTGGGGTTCTCAACATCAATGGTCGTGACGATCAGGCCGCCCTGTCCGATTCCGCAAGTCGCAAGCATGTGCATGGTCGAGTCTTCGCTGTGCTGCAGTAGGCTGTGGAAGGTTCCCTGCTGCGCGTTAATCATGCCACCGCATGGCGTTGGCAGTTTGTTGGAGCCAGTGCCGGAGGTGGAGAGTGCTGCGTTTGCAACATAGTTCCCGTTGTTCATGCCGAGCCATGCAGTCTGACTGACATTCTTCAGCAATGGGTGGTACGGGTCCATGATGTTCGTGTCGCCGTGCTGGATGGAGTTGCCTGCGGTACTGCGGTCTAGAATCACCATGTTGTAGAGCAGATTGTCATCGAGCCCCTCTGCGTACGGTCCGAGGTGAATCTCGATGGTGCCGCCGCCGAGCATGAAGTTCTCGAGGGTCGTCTGGGTCGCAGATTCACCGAGGCGCCCGTAGTAGTTTCCAGCCTGCACATTGGCGTTGGTCTGCCATGGCAGGAGGATCTTGTCGTAGTGGGCGAGCCAGCCAGAGTCGAGGTAGGTGTCCCAGTCACCCTGACGGAACTGTGTGTAGGTGAGGCCCATGGCCTGCATGTCCTCCTTGACACTCTGCAACCGGTTCTGGTCGGTCGGGTTAGAGAGGATTGCCACATCCACACTGTCGGCGAAGGTGATGGTGAAGTTGCGCATGTTGCCCGAGGCTGTGCCGTCGACCAATTCTGCGTAGAACTGTATGTTGTAGGTCTCACCATCGGCCCAGCCATTGTAGGGCTGGAAGGTAGCATCCGTGTTCTGGTGCGGCTCCAAGCTGATTGGGCTGTTGACCGAGGTTGCCGAGGAAACCGTGGTGCCTTGTGAGTTGACGATATCCATGTAGATGTTGTAGTCACCTTCCAATACGCCGTTGCTCAGTGGAACCTCAAACTGGTGGGTCATCGCCTGGTCAATCGGATACACGCAGTCGAAGGTCGCATCCTCAACGCAGTCGAGGACATTCGGTCGGTATAGCGTGACATCAACCGAGGCGACCTCGAAGATGACACGGGACAAGTTGTTGCCAAGAGCGACCTCAGCGACATTGGTCCAGTTGTTACCAGCGGTCACATTGTCGAAGGTGCTCATTACATCGACACGGTAAATCCCCTGCACGAAGTTATGCGTCGCAATGGAAATGTTACGCTCTTCCCGAGCGTCGATATTGGTCACGGTGGCGCTGTATTCGCCGCCGGTGACCGGCGTGAAGGTGTACTCCTGAACAGTGATGTTGTCCATGGCAAATCCGGCGAAGCCGGAGGCACCATTGATTCCGTCATTATTCGATAGGAAGCGGAAGGTCAAGTCGACCTCGGCGCCTGCCATTGAAGTGCACTCAGTCCGCCATTCGCTCGAAGCGCCGGTGCGGTTCTGAAGCACGATGTGAGTTAGGTCGAGGGTCACCGACTTGACGATGCCTTCTGTGTCAAACCAAACGACATAGTCTCCTTCATCGGAGTGGTCGCCCATGAAATCAACCTCATCCCATACATCATCGCCATCGATGTCCTCGCAACTCTGGTTAGGACCACCGAGAATTCCGTTCTCGTTGTAGTCGTTCCACGAACCGTAAACGACCCCCTGGTAGGTCTGGCTGCCCTTGCGCCAGCTAACCTCGAGACCGGCGTACTCGTTGAGGCCGACGGTGTTCCCGTCGG
>CAZPJQ010000105.1:0-6753 GCA_964586945.1 uncultured Candidatus Poseidoniales archaeon | reverse complement strand
CCCCTGTCTACTGGCAGTGGACCCGAACTTCTTTCGACCCCTGAATCATGGTCAAAATCGGGTGTTGAATGGGGTGCTGCTATCCGACACACACACTACCGATGCAACAGACCCACAAGGATTTGTTCAAATCGTGACTCTCTCGGGCTCCGCCTGACCGAGATAGTGGGAGAATTCCGGTCCCTCTTGGGTACTGATCGAGATGTCTCCCTCGAAGAAGTCGTCAATCTCGAGAAGGACTTCACTCTCAGCTATGTGAGGGGCGTTGTTCTGGGCCGAGAGGTGACAGAGGACGACACTCCGAGTATGCTTCGTGATGACATGTGACAACAACTCCGCAGTCTGGCGATTGGAAAGGTGGCCGCCCCTGCCGGCTATGCGCTGTTTTAGGCGCTCGGGATAGGGGCCATTCCAGAGCCGTTCCGAGTCGTAGTTCGCCTCGACGGAGATGTGAACGCAACCCTTCAGATGACGGGCCAACTCATCGCTCCAGGAGCCGAGGTCGGTGACCACCGCAGCCCGCTCTCCGAGGTGGCTCGCGATGAACCCGACATTGTCGGCACCATCGTGGTTGACCGGCACCGGCAGGATGCTCAAATCAGGACCCATCTCAATTAGGTCAAGAGCCTCAAACAGTTTGCATTCATTGACCGGGTCGAGGCCGAGTTTGGCACAGGTTTCGAAGTTCATCATCAACGGAATCCCCCACCTTCTGTTGGCGATGAGGGCCCCCTTCGAATGGTCGCTGTGGTGGTGGCTGATTAGTATCGCATCAAGATCTGTTGGGCTCATCTCCAGAAGCTCCAATCGGCGCTCCAATTGACGGCCCGAAAAGCCACAATCGATGAGAATTCTGCTCTCCGCGGTAGCAAGAAGGGTGGCATTGCCGCCGCTGCCTGAACCGAGGTGAGTGATGGAGAGAGTCATGGCGTCATCGTTCCGGGCGCGTACACCCCTTGAATCCAACCCCCGCAACAGTTGGCTGACCCCGTATTGGAGATGTTCTTCGTAGGTCCAACCTCTCTCCTAATCAGTGATTTCCCTGAACTGCGCGGTGAATTAGATTCCGCACCTCAGATGCCAATTCAGCAGGGCGACGCTGCAAACGGAGCGAGTCGGCGCCTCGTGCGCGTATGAACTGTGCTCCATCAGCATGATAAGTCAACCCAAAGGGTTGGGCCATACCAGCGTGCGCTGGGCGGTGAGACGATGCGACGCAAGCAATCAGTTCTGATAGTGACTCTCCTCATTTTGGCAAGTCTTGCCTTCGTCTCTATGACTCGCCCTGCATCCGAGGTCGATTCGGTCCACCCCGATGATACGACTGGCGAAGGCCCACCGATCACTGACACCGACAAGGACAAGATCCCCGACCTCCACGAACAGATGTATAGCCAATCGATTAACATCACACTGGATGATGTCATCTATGAAATTCTAGGGCTCGACTACGAGAATGCGAGCGACAATGAATCCGACTTTGACAACGACGGCCTCAACGCCCTCGAGGAGTATTGTTGGCCCTACGACATGGCTCACTGCTTCGTTGACAGGAAGTCTCTCACAGGGGTGCCCCCGGAAGACACCGAGTCGGGGTTGCGAGAGTACCTCGACCCACGAGTTGCGGACACCGATGGAGATGGCCTGCCCGATGGTTATGAGATTTGGATGTGCATGCGAGAGACCGGCGAATTGAACGAGTCAAACGCCTGGACCTGCCAAGATTTCGATCCACTGAACCGGTATGACGGATTCAACGACTCCGATCGCTGCATGAGCGGCGACTTGGGTTGTGGTGACGGCTTTGATGTCGACCGTGACGGAATCATCGAAGTTCACGAATGGTACACCAACGCTGAGGAGTACTCCTACGGAGCACCTGACAACTGGACTACGGAGATACACGGACTGCGCTGCCTAGACCTGCTCGACGCCTGTTCCGACAATGTGACCCGCCCCACCGATACACCGGGCTGGTTGGGGACTGACCCGCTGCGCAATGACAGCGATTTCTACTACTGGTCCGGGAGCCGAGAGTTGCCGAAGAGTAGCCGAGGCGACTCAATCTTGGACGGTTGGGAGGTCTTCTTTGGCCTTGACCCGCTGAACGAGACGGACAGCCTGCTCGACTCAGACATGGATGGCTGGGACTTGGACCGTGATGGCATGGTGATGCCTGACGGGTCGAGGGCGACAATCTATCTCGGTGAGGCGTATTCCAACTTGGAGGAGTATTTCACCTACATGGATAATGGGACTTGGGTGAGAGCCGGACTCAAATCGACCTTGCTCGAGAGCGCCGACGGCCCGGTTGAGATGTATGACCAAGGCACAACCCCTCAGATTCTGCACCACGATGTACGGTCCCTGCAGGCGGACCACCTGTTGGGCTTGCTCTATGTGGGCACCAAGCGCGGCATCACCATCTTTGAGCCTGCAACCGGTGGCAATTGGAATCTGGCACTTCCCCCTGGTGGCGAGTTGAACGACCTGATACACTGGACCGATCAGGGCGGTGAGAGTTGGCTGATTCTCGGCACCGATGATGGAATCGAGGTGTGGTCTCTCGACGGCGAGGGGCACTATGACCAAACTTCGACGATTACCGGGGCGAATATCGGCGTGGTGAGGGGAATTCACCAGTTGTCAACAGGAAGTGGAAACCTCGACCTCCTACTCGCAGGTGAGGATAGCAACGCCTGGACCGTAACCATCGACGGTGCCGGACAAGTTCTCAATCTACGAATCGCGGAGACACTCGTCAGCGCCCTGTTGATGGAGAATGCGACTATTCAGGATGTTGTTCACACTTCGATAGATGGCAGTCAAGAGAAACTCTATGTCGGTACCGACAGCGGTTTCTTCGTCGCTAACACAGCAGATGCAATCGGCGACTATCCGGTGATGTGGATTTTCAACGAGACGGATGCAGAGCAGTATGTTCGACAGGCAAACCCATCCAACATCTCCCACTCTGCGAATGTCCGAACACTCGTTCTCGATGGCCCCCGCCAACCAGACGGCTCTATCTCCAGCGTGCAGACCATCTGGGTCGGCACCGGCGGTGGAGTTCACCAATTCTCTCTTCTCGATGAGTCAGACCCCTCCATCGCATTCAGTAGGGACCGGATGCAGAACGACGACGGCGACGATGAAGGTGCAAACGACATTCACGCAATCCTACCATTGGGCAATGAGGTCATCATCGGTTCCCGCATGGGCACTTGGGTGCTCGACGGTGATTACGCCCGCGGCCTCGGAGTCGATGACCAACACACTCGAATCCCTGGCTTCGTCACCGAACTGGTCGTCATGGAAGTCGATGGCAACGATACGATATTCGCCGGTCTTCACCCCGGTAGATACTCCAATCGGATGCTCATCAATCCGTTCAGCAATGACTCCGACCTCGACGGAATGCCGGATGGCTGGGAGAACGCCCACGGCCTCGACCCGACCGACCCGTTCGACAGGGATGAGGACCTCGATGTCGATGGCATCAACCTCAATCCATACGAAGACTCGCTGATTGACCACAATTGGACCAATCTCGACGAGTACCGCTACATCGCCTCCACACCTGAAGGGTGGAACGGAACCGACCCACGCCTCACCGACACCGATGGTGATGGCCTCGTGGATGGGGCTGAATACTGGGGCTGGTTCTTCAGCCAGACCAACTTCACCTGCCACTACGAGATTGGTGAGTATGTTTGTGATGATGCGCAAGGTGAAGCCGCTCGTCAAGTCTACGCGCTCGGTTGGCAGGGGACTCAAGCGAGTGGCGCCACAGACCGGGCGACAGACCCGACCAATCTCGACTCAGACCAAGACGGCATGCCAGATGGCTGGGAAATCGCCAACCGGCGTTGGATTGGAACCACCTTCCATGGTGGCAACGAGTGGTCGATGGATCCGATGGACCCGACTGACGCTGATGAGGATGCAGACAGCGACGGTCTCACCAACATCTGTGAGTATCAGTGGGAATTGACACTGCAGGCTGGCTTGGAGTCGGGTTTACCAGCCTACGGCGAGAGTCTTGAGGCGATTCAAAACTGGACCAAGATTGACCCAAACAACCCTGACTCTGACGGTGATTCACTACCCGATGGCTGGGAGGCGCGCTACTCCTGCGACTGGCTACTAACCAATGTCGGCATCAATCCGCTCAATGGGTCAGACGCGTTGACCAACCCGGATGGTGACGGCTATGATGTTGACCGCGACGGAGTCATCTCACCGGATGAGGCGCTCAACAACTGGATGGAATACCACCTGAAGGATGCCATTATCCTCGGTAACACAACAGTCGACGGCGAGCCACTTCCAGCCGGCTTTGAGACCTCCCTCTGGGACTCCTCGTGGCTCTCTGGCGCGAGCAGGCCATTCGGCGAGAGCATCTCACCAAACGTTGCCGCACTGACTCCCGGAATCATCCTCACCGACATAGGCTCATCCAATCCTCTGTCATCCGATTCCGACGGGGATGGTATGCCCGACGGTTGGGAAGTCTGGTTTGCAAGGTGGGACGCGTTTGACCTCGCTTGGACATTGAATCCAGTGAACGAGAGCGACACCTTCGAGGATCCGGATGGTGACGGCATGACGAATTGGGAGGAGTACAATTCAATCGATGCAAACTCTTCTGAGACCGACAGCAACACCACTTCACCGCAGTATCACCCCTTCAAACTGGGCAACATAATCATCTTGACCCCATGGAACCAGGCTGTCGGAACAGCCTCCTTCGGCACCTACCTCAGTTCGGATCAGTACAACATGAGTGGGCCAACCTGTGACCCGAACAATCCCGATTCAGACGGAGATGGAATGCTGGATGGAATCGAACTTCTGTTCACCCAATGGAATCTCTCTTTTCTCAACTGGTCGCTGAATCCGCTGGTCGCCGGGGACGGCGGCGCCGATGGCGACCAAGATGCGTTGACCGACATGCAGGAATTGAATCTCACCTACGAGAATCCGCTGAATGGTGGGCCAGCGCCTCCCGATGCACCGAAGATGTGGGAAGAGGCGTACCAGCTTGAGCCGGCTAACTTCACGCAGCGAATTTCTGACATTCTTTCGAGCAAACAGGGGCGGGCCTATCTCGCCTTGGTTCAACACGCAGAATGGGAGGTCACCGGAATCGCCGCGCCGCTTCTATCCACCTTGATTGGAATCACCGACCCGACCAACAATGACACTGACGATGACGGCATGATAGATGGCTACGAGTACTGGTTCACCGAATGGGACTTGGACGCCAACCGCTGGTCGATGAATCCGCTAACCAGTTCGGATGTCAACTTCGATACCGACGACGATTCGTACGACTGCAATGAGAATGGCATTCTCGAAGCGGAAGAGCGTTACACGAACCTGCGGGAATACGAAGCGCGCATCTACGGAAAGGAGTCGATGAGGTACACCTTCCCGCCCGGTTCAGGTTTGATTGACTACGGGGATGACGCCATCGACGCCAAGATGGACGAAGAGAGCGTCTCGGCCGGCGAAGCGCGCTCACAACTCGTCGCATTGTTCGCTAGCAAAGATGTGAAGAGCGCAGATAGACTTGGCAGGATTAACACCGCATATGCGGACAACTTCAACCTCAGTCTGTTCGGCATCACCGACCCTTCACACAGCGACTCGGACCTCGACGGAATGCCCGACGGCTGGGAGTTTTGTTACGGTAACTACGCCGTGGTGCAGCCAGTGGATGCGTACCGCTGGACCTTGAATCCGGTAAGCCCACTCGATGTGGACTACGACCCCGACGAAGATGGCTGGTTCGGCCGGACAAGTGCGGACACACCCGCCGAGCAAGGGAGTTGGACTAGCCACATCTTCACCCAGGAAGGGCCTCTCATCCCGCCCGGAAACAGCCCTCTTTGGTTCACCAACTGGATGGAGTTCGACAACGGAACTCGGCCAGACCTCAACGATACCGATGCAGATTCTGTGAATTGGGTTCGAGTCGCCGACCCGAACGACAACAGCATCACCCTCGACTACTACCGTGACTATGCCCTCACCGACGGCCGTGAAGTGTTCAAGTTCGGAACCAATCCGACCGACAATGACACCGACTGGGACATGCTGCCAGACTGGTACGAGTATGACAAGGGGTGGAACGAGTCCAATGACAACTGGTCCTCGTATGTTCAAGTCGAGGTGGTTTGGGAGCAGTACTCCATTCTCGGAAACCTCGTGATGCGCCCGCTACACGCTAACGGCCTTCTTCTGGAGCGTCCAATTTTGAACTACACTTGGGCGACATTCGACCCGACCGACCCGTCTGATTCACTTCAGGACCCTGACAAAGATGGCAATTGGGAATGCTCCAATGCCGGCTGTACCTACACCCCTTACAACAACTTCCAGGAGTTCTTCGGATTGACAAACCAGTCGATTACAAGTGCCACCCTCGCTCGCTCGACGCCGGTCCAAATCGCTGGAACCAGCCCGCCGATTACAATAGTCGCGATGGAGTGGTGGGAACTGCGCGCCGCCCTACTTGCAATCGACAGGCCGAACGAGATGTATTGGAACTACATGCGAATGTTCCGAGCCAATGCCACTGACGAACTCTATGCACACATCCTAGACGACCACGACTTTGACTATCTGACCCTGAATGTTTCAGACGACGAGGTACTGGTGAAGGGAGATTGGACCGACTCGTGGGATTGCGTCTTCTGTCAGGACCGCTATCACTACCCCAACACCGGTCTTGGCGAGAGGGTGTGG
>CAZPJQ010000104.1:3112-6791 GCA_964586945.1 uncultured Candidatus Poseidoniales archaeon | reverse complement strand
GTTCAGCCCGCGAAAGCGTGCAGTAAGGCGCTACGGTCGTGTCAAGTCGTGGCCAGACAACGGCAACGGCGAGGTCCGAGTTCAGGGATTCGCCGGTTGGAAGGCCGGTATGACTCACGTTCTGGTTCGAGACAACAACCCGGGCAGCCCCAGCGCTGGTCAGGAAGTCCGACAAGCTGTGACAGTCGTCGAAGTACCTCCAATGCGAGTCCTCGGAATCCGTGGTTACAAGATGAGTCCCTACGGTATGCAGACCGCTGGCGAGGCGTGGGCAGATTCCGCAGCACTCGCTGAATCGATGCCTAAGTTGAGCAGGAGAATCCGTCAACCGGGTCAGGACAACTCCAAATCACATCTCGAGGGATTGACTGAGAAGATCGAGAGTGGCGAAATCTGCGAACTCCGCATAATCATCTCGACACAGCCGGAGTCGGTCAAGTCAATCCCTAGCAAGAAGCCCGAAATCATGGAGGTCGGCATCTCAGGTCGCGGCTTTGCTGAGCAGTTAGAATGGGCTCAGGAGCGTCTGGGTGGCGAACTAACAATCGAGGATGTCTACTCAGACGGAATTGACATCGATGTAATTGGAATCACCAAGGGCAAGGGTTGGCAGGGTTCAATCAAGCGCTGGGGGATCAAACTTCTATCTCACAAGAACAGCAAGCGCCGACGCCAAGGCGGAAACATGGGCGACTTCGGTACGGCATATGTCCGCAAGACGATTCGTCAGGCAGGTCAGACCGGCTACCACCAGCGAACAGAGTTCAACAAGCAGGTTCTCCGAATATCTTCTCCTGAGGAGAATGAGGTCACCCCAGACGGTGGCTTCCTCCACTACGGCGAGGTCTCAAACCCGTACATGATTCTCAAGGGCAGCCTTCCGGGTCCGGCCAAGCGCCTTCTCCGATTCCGTGATGCATGCCGGCCACGCAAGAATGGTGGCGAGGCCGAAATCACCTATGTCAGTACAGCGAGCAAGCAGGGGGTCTGAAGATGAAGGCGAAACCACTCAATCTCACCAACGCTGTCGAGCAGGAGGAGTTCGACGCCGGACTACTCAGCGAATCATACGCTGTCTCCGCCAGGGTGGGCAAGGCAATCGACTTGCCAACCTGCTTCGAGGCCACCGTGCGCGAGGATGTCATTCGAGACGCAGTTCACGCTTCCCGTGCCAACCGCCGTCAGCCGTACGGTCACAACCCTCACCTCGGTAAACGCCGCCCCGTACCCGGCATGAAGCACAGCGTCGAGTGGTGGGGCAAGGGCCGCGGTGTCGCTCGAATCATGAGAAAGAGCGGAATGCAAACCGGTGCTGAGGACCCTCGCACCCGTGGTGGTCGCAGGGCACACGGTCCTAAGGTCGAGAAAGACTGGTCGCAGAAGGTCAACACCAAGGTTCGCACTCTGGCACGCGATGCGGCAATCGCCGCTTCCAGCGATGGTGACCGAGTCGCAGCACGAGGTCACAAGTTCGAAGATGGAGTCAGCTTCCCCATCGTCATCGGAAACTATGTCGAAGAGCGCGATGGTTCCAAGGAGAAGTACGACATCGAGTTGATTCCGGCCGCTTCATCCACTCGCAAGTTCATCGCCATGATGCAGGGAATCGGCGTAGGTGCCGACCTCGAGCGCGCCAAGAACGGCCGCAACATCAGGGCAGGCAAGGGCAAGATGCGCGGCCGTCGCCGCCGAACTCCCAAATCAATTCTACTCGTAGTCGGCCAGCGTGATGGCCTCGCAAAGGCAGCCCGCAACCTACCGGGCGTCGATGTCGTCGTCGCCAAGGACCTCTGTGCAGAAGATCTCGCCCCTGGTGGCGACTCTGGTCGTCTGACCGTCTGGACAAGGAACGCCGTCGAGGCAATGGAGTGAGTCAAATGGATCCATACAAGGTAATCGTCATGCCGTGGATTACGGAGAAGTCACTCGAGGCTCGCCGACGCGCCAACCCAGAGGAAGGTCACTTCCAAAACAACAACCGCATCGAGTTCATCGTCAGTGAGAAGGCGACGAAGGCTGACATCAAGGAGGCAGTTGAGCGCCTCTTCGAAGTCAAGGTGGCCAAGGTGAATGTTCGCATTTCAAAGCACGGCAAGCACGCTAGTGTGAAACTCGCCCCCGGCTACGACGCCGATGAGGCAGCCCAGAAGTTGGGAGCGTTCTAGAACAGAGGTGATGAGATGGGTAAGAGAATTCGTGCACAGCGCCGGGGTTCCAGCCCCAAGAACCGCGTCTCAAGCCACCGTTTCCCAGGTGCCTCCAGAATCCCTCGCGTAGATGGGGAGATTGGCATCGTCATCGAGATTGTCCACAGTCCAGTACACACCGCTCCTCTCGTCAAGATTCGCTTTGAGAATGGCGATGAGATATTCCTAGTCGCAACCGAAGGCGTGTCAATCGGACAGGAAATCTCGTTTGGCCGCAAGGCCAGCTTGAAACCGGGTAATGTCACTGAGTTGGCGAGAATCCCAGAAGGGACGCCGATTAACAATGTCGAACTCCGCCCCGGAGATGGAGGGCGCATAGCCCGTTCAGGTGGAAACTCAGCAACCCTCGAGACCCGGATGGGCGACAGAGTCCGAATCAGAATGCCATCCGGCCGCCTCAAGGACCTACCAGGTCATTGCCGTGCGGTCATCGGAGTTCTCTCTGGCCACGGCAGGTCCGAGAAGCCTCTGATGAAGGCTGGTACAGCACACTATAGAGCAAAGGCACGCGGAAAACCATACCCAAAGGTCAGCGGTGTCGCAATGAACCCTGTCGACCACCCGCACGGTGGTGGAAATCACCAGGCCGTTCACGGCCCCAACTCAGTATCACGCGGTGCCCCACCCGGCCAGAAGGTCGGCAACATCGCACCGAGTAGAACCGGCGTTGGCCGAGGCAAGAGAAAGGAGTGAACCTAGATGGCAAGACGCAAGAAATCATTCCGCAAGCCGAAGGCGGCCCGCCGACAGGCGAGAAAGCGCCGAATGGGAGTCGCAGAACGCCGCAAGCGCGAGTTCACCTATCGCGGCTACACGATGGAAGAGATGCTCAACATGCCGCTCTACCCACCAGAGGATGGCTCGGAGCAGATGGCGATCATCAGCCTCATGCCAGCCCGCGCTCGCCGTTCACTCTACCGGGGTCTACCGCGCGAGAACGAGCACTTCCTCGCCCGAGTTGAAGAGTCTAGTGAGGGCTCCACTATCCGCACACACCGTCGAGACATGCCGGTCCTTCCAATAATGGTGGGCAAGACAATCGGTATACACAACGGCCGTGACTTCGTTGAAGTCTTAATCCAGCCCGAGATGATTGGGCACTACCTCGGCGAGTACGCCATGACTCGTCGCCGACCTGTACACACCGGACCTGGAGTCGGTGCTACCCGGTCGTCCAAGCACGTGGCTCTGAAGTGAGGTGAAGAAGATGAGCAGAGACCGTACCAAACCACAGAAGGGGTATACTCAGTTCCTCGATGGCAGCCGTCTTGCTACCGCACGGGTCACTGGAGCTCACATTCACCACAAGCACTGCGTTCAGATTGCCAAGCACATCAAGGGGATGTACGCTGGTTCGGCAATCGAGTTCTTGGAGCAGGTCATCGCCCAGAGGAAGGCCGTACCCTATGTCGTTCGCTCCCGCAAGGGGAAGGGCGGCAACACGCCCGCGACGGTGGGGAGGAAGCGCGCGA
>CAZPJQ010000104.1:2014-3102 GCA_964586945.1 uncultured Candidatus Poseidoniales archaeon | reverse complement strand
ATCAAACTCATCGAGAGTGCCATGGACAACGCTCGCCAGCATCACGAAGACCTCGAACCAGAGGACATGCAAATCACCCATGTCGCTGCTCACCGCGGCCAAGTCGCTCGCAACATGCGCCCGCGCGCGCAAGGAAGAGCAACAGCATCCAATCATTACCAAGTCAACCTCGAGTTGTTCCTCGAGTCCTACGAGGCCGAGAGCGACGAGGAAGACATCGAAGACGAGGGCGACTTCTGAGGAGGAATCATAGATGGCCAAAGTAAACCAGATTCGTCACTTCGTCAACCGCAATGTCGAGCGTCAGCTCGTGCGCGAATATCTTCTCAAGGAGACCGAGCGAGCCGGATTCGGTGGCCTCCATTTCGAGCGCGCCTTCGACAATCAGTCAATCTGCACCAAGGTTACACTCCAGGCCGAGAGGGTCGGAATGGTGATTGGTCGCCGTGGAAAGGTGATTAATGAGCTCCAGCGCAGAATTCGCGACGACTTCAACCTCGAAAACCCGAAATTACAGGTCGAGGAAATCGACCGTCCCGCACTCAACGCACAGGTGATGGCCTCCAAACTGGCTAGCGCCCTTGAGCGTGGCTGGTACTTCCGCCGTGCGGGCCACAGCACCGTCCTCAACATCGTCGAGGCCGGCGCCAAGGGATGCCTAATCATTCTCTCAGGGAAGCTAACAGGTTCCCGCCACCGCACAGAGAAGTTCCTCAAGGGCCACATCAAGTTCTGTGGAGAGATCGCTCTAACTCACATGGACATCGGTTTTGCAACCGCAGTCAAAAAACTCGGCACAATCGGCTGCACAGTTGCCATCATGAAACCCGGTGCTAAGTTGCCGCACGAGGTCGAAATCCTTACCCGAGAAGAAGTCGGACTCGAACCCTATGTCGAGCCGACCCCTCTTGACGAACCAGTCAAGGTGAAGGAGCCGACCGATGAGGAGGCATCAGATGACTCAGTGGTTGAGGAGGAGTTGACCGAGGAGGAGGCGGAAGCGGTTTTGGCAGATATTGCAAAGCTTGCTGAAGAGCAGGCTGCAGTAGCCGAGGAGCCAGCAGCCGAGGAACCCGCAGAGGAAGCCG
>CAZPJQ010000104.1:0-1914 GCA_964586945.1 uncultured Candidatus Poseidoniales archaeon | reverse complement strand
AGCCGAGGAGCCAGCAGCCGAGGAACCCGCAGAGGAAGCCGTGGCCGAAGAACCAGCAGCCGAGGAAGCGACTGAGGAACCCGCAGAGGAAGCCGTGGCCGAAGAACCAGCAGCCGAGGAAGAGACCGAGGAGGTCCCAACGGCTGAATCAGAATCAGAGTCCAGCGATGAGACGAGCGAAGAGGAGGCCAAATCATGACCTACCTTTCCGCCCGCGAAATCGACAATATGTCCACAGACGTCCGCAAGGCACGTCTACTCGAATTACAAGAAGAGATGATGCAGTTGAGAGCCGAGCAAGCGCTGGGCGGCTCAGCATCAAATCTTGGTGCGTACAAGCAGGTGAAGCGTAGCATCGCCCGTCTGCTGACCAAGATGCACGAGGAGAGGAGGGAGTAGACACAGATGGCGAGTATCTGCAATCTATGTGGTCTACCTGAGGAGTTGTGCATCTGTCAAGAAATTGCAAAGGAGCAGCAAAAGGCAGTCATTTCAGTT
Source organism: uncultured Candidatus Poseidoniales archaeon (assembly GCA_964586945.1). Classification (GTDB taxonomy): domain Archaea; phylum Thermoplasmatota; class Poseidoniia; order Poseidoniales; family Thalassarchaeaceae; genus MGIIb-Q1. The sequence goes on along the minus strand of CAZPJQ010000104.1, from coordinate 1,416 downwards.
GTTAGAAGGAGGTATGGAAAGATGGTGACAATTGTTGAGGGAATCGATGATTCCGCAATCGACATCGGTCAACTCGCCAAGATCCTCAAATCGGCTTGCGCTAGCGGTGGCACGGTCAAGGACCGAACCATCGAACTGCAGGGTGACCACAAGAAGCGGGCCGCCAAGATCCTCGAGCAGAATGGCTACCAGGTGGAGGTGCGCTGAATGGAGACCATGCACATGTCCTGGCTCGCTCGCTCACTCACGGTCGTGGGCTCGCCCGACCCCTCTCTTCTCGGACGCAGCGGCGTCGTGGTTGAGGAAAGTCGCAACATGCTGACGATTCAGAACGACGCCGGTCAACAGCGGTTGGCAAAGAACGTCATCCAATTCACAATCGATGGTGGAGAGCCAATCGACGGTTCACAGGTCTGTCAGAGGCCCGAGGACCGAGTCCAGAGAAAGTACAGGAGGAACTGAAATGCGAGACATTGGCGTTGAAGTGGAGTCCCCCGCGGGTGACTGGGATGGCGACGAGAACTGTCCGTTCTACGGTTCACTCCGTCTGCGTGGCCAGATCATCGAGGGAACTGTCTCTCGGGTCGGCATGATGAACACCATCGTCGTCGAGCGCCAGCGCATTCGCTACATGGTCAAGTTTGAGCGCTATGAGAAGCGCACCCGTCGTTACTCAGCTCACCTGCCGAGTTGCATCGGTGAGATCAATGTCGGCGACCAAGTTCGCATCATGGAATGCCGACCACTCTCCAAGACCGTCACCTTCTGTGTGATTGAGCGAGGTGATGCAGAATGAAGGGCCTCGCCGGTCGAGTAACCCGCGGTCTGCCGACTGAGGCGCGCTTGAATTGCGTTGACAACAGCGGCGCCAAGATTGTGCAGTTGATTTCAGTGCTGAAGATTGGCGGCGTCGCCCGTCGCTATCCTTCAGCAGGAGTCGGCGACATGATCAATGTCACAGTTCGCCGAGGGACACCTGAACGGCGCAGACAGATATTCCGAGCAGTTGTCGTCAGGCAACGCCGTCCATTCCGCCGAGCTGACGGGACTTGGATCCAATTTGAGGACAACGCCTGCGTACTCGTGTCAAACGAGCGTGGAGAATTGGTTGGAACTGACATCAAGGGTCCAATTTCCAGAGAGGCAGCAGAACGCTGGCCAAGGATCGCCGCGACGGCGAAGCAAATTGTGTGAGGTGAAATGAATGTCCACTAGAAAGCCAAACAAGCAGCGCAAGGCGGATGCCTCCGCACCTCTCCATGTGAAGCGCAAGCGGATACGCGCCCGCTGCATCGACCCAGCCTTCCCCTATCTACGCAATGTCACCGTTCGCGTCGGAGATCGAGTTGAGGTTCACCGTGGCGACTGGGGCAACCCCGGTTCCGACAAGGCAGAGGGCGGCAAGCGACTTGGTGC
>CAZPJQ010000103.1:4828-6857 GCA_964586945.1 uncultured Candidatus Poseidoniales archaeon | reverse complement strand
GGTGAGCAGCGTCATTTGCTGCGGTTAGTGCACCAGTTTTCACGAGGTGAAGTATTCCCCACCTTCCAAGGAGCAACCAGATATCTCGCTCAGCGTCTTCGATCAATCTCTCCATTGCAGCGTGAATGTGGCTCCGCTCTTTGATGACGCTGAATGTCGCCTCCTTATGCGTCGGGCGAGACTGACTTGAGCTTGAGCCACTGGATTCTTCCGAATACTCATCTAGGTGCGTCTTCAGTCTGCGTAGTTCCTGTTCCTCTCGATGGATGAGGTGCTGAAACACATCCTCAATCGAGAGACCGGTGAAGCGCATCGGCTTGTCAACAGTAGCCATCACCAAGCCGGAATCCTGTAATCTGCGAAGAGTGTTGTAGGCATCCATTCGAGTTATTCCGACCAGTGTGCCGATTTCACTCGCCTTCAACGGAGAGCCGGCAGAAAGAGTCAGAATAACCCGCGCCTCTTTGTTATCGAGCCCAGAGTCGACAAGTCTCTCGGCGAGGTCTAGATGGTGGTCTGTCACAGATACTTGGAAACGCCCGACCGTTTTCAACCAATTGATACGGGAACTTAGTTCCCGAAGCGTTCATCGGATGGTTGCGTCATGCCATGGACATGACAGAGGACGGAGCGAGCGAGATGCCAGTCCAACGTTGGGAAGAAGGTGAACTCAATATAAGTAAGGATTCACTCGTTAAGGAACTTGCACTCGATATCAATGTACTGATGGACGGGGATACTCGACAACTGGCTGTAACTATGAGGACTCCTGGAGATGAAGTAGAACTTGCACTTGGATGGCTACTCTCAGAAGGTATCATTCGGTCGAGGGAAGATGTATTGTCATGTTCGATTGAAGGCGACTCCGTCACGGTGGAATTGCGGTCGGGCTGCGTTGATGATCTGGCTGAATTCGTCCGCCCATTCCCTATTTCATCGGGCTGTGGCCTATGTGGTCGGGAGACCTTGGAGCAATTCGATATCCCTAGCCGACTGTCTCTCTCAGGTAATCCGTGGCTATCTCCCAAACTTCTGATGCTGCTTCCAGACATGCTATCCTCATCTCAGCCGGTGTTCCAAAGAACAGGAGGACTCCACGCCGCCGCTCTGTTCGATGACGGTGGCCGACTGACTGGCCTCAAGGAGGATGTCGGACGCCACAACGCACTCGACAAGTTGATTGGCTCCCGATTGTTGAATTCTTCACTCCCAACTGAGAACGAGGTGCTCATGCTTTCAGGGAGAATCGGATACGAATTGATTCAGAAGGCTGCGTACGCTGGAATCCCAGCCGTAGCTGGCTTGGGAGCACCCACCACGATGGCAGTTGATGCAGCCCGTGCCAGCGGGCTCACCTTGATCGGATTCCTCCGCAGTGACCGATTCAATGTCCACACCGGCGCCTGGAGGCTTCTAGATGATTGAGCCTGTTCGGAACATATCGGCGGTAAGCGATTAGAGCAGGTGCCGTATCGGGAAGGCGAGGGTGATGGGGAAACGAGAGACTCGGGCAACCACTCCGAAGGAGGAGGGACGGCTCAAGGTCGGGAAGCCGAAGCAGGTAGCAGCAGGTTTTGCTGGCATATCCAAGTCATTTGGAATAGGCATGAGCGAAGCTGGGCTGCGGCGTACTTGGGGTGCGATGCGGACGGTAAACAAGTTCGACGGATACGACTGTCCCGGCTGCGCTTGGCCCGACCCTGACGGTCATCGGAGCGGCTTTGAATTCTGCGAGAATGGGGCCAAGGCTTTCGCCACCGAGGCAACGAGAATGCGAGTCACCCCCTCCTTCTTTGCTGAGCATTCGGTGATATCACTCTCGGAACAACCCGACATGTGGCTCGACAAACAGGGTAGACTCACCCAGCCGATGGTGCTTCGAGATGGCTCTGACCACTACGAACCAATCTCCTGGGAGAATGCGTTCGAAATGATTTCCAATGCTATCAAGAATCTGGAATCTGCAAACGAAGCCGTGCTATATACCAGTGGACGAACCTCTAACGAAGCGGCATTCCTCTGGGGGACG
>CAZPJQ010000103.1:0-4818 GCA_964586945.1 uncultured Candidatus Poseidoniales archaeon | reverse complement strand
GATTGGCACCAACAACCTTCCAGACTGCTCAAACATGTGCCATGAATCGAGTGGTTACGCTCTCACCCCGGTCATCGGCATCGGTAAGGGGACCGTTCGTCTCTCTTGCTTTGACAAGGCAGACCTGATTCTGGTCATAGGTCAGAACCCTGGTACCAACCATCCTCGCATGCTTAGCGCCCTGGCTAGTTGCAAACGAAATGGTGGCTCAATTGTCAGCATCAACCCACTCGAGGAGACCGGGATGCGTCGGTTCAAACATCCACAAGAGGTGTTGAGCATGATTGGCTCGGGCACCAAGATTGCAGACGACCATTTTCCAGTCAATATCAACGGTGACGCAGCGTTGTTGAAGGGGTTGGTGAAAGTCATTCTCGAGGAGGGGCAACTCGACTGGGATTTCATCGACACACACACTGAGGGATTCGAGGAGTTCAAACAATCTGCGGAAGCAGCTAACTGGGACGACATCGTAGATGGTTCAGGAATCAGTCGAGAGAGAATCACGAAGTTGGGTATGGCAGTTGCTCGCTCAAAATGTCTCATTATCTGCTGGGCGATGGGGCTGACCCAGCACAGGAACTCCGTATCTGTCATTCAGGAGATTGCCAACTTGCTCCTGATGGGAGGCCACGTCGGGCGACCAGGGGCTGGTGCCTGTCCGGTGAGGGGGCACTCGAATGTTCAGGGTGACAGGACAGTGGGTATCCAACACAATCCGAAAACCGAGTTTCTTGCCAGACTGGAAGATGCAACCGGAATTGGTGTTCCTAACGAAGGTGGTTATGACACGGTTCAAGCCGTCAAGGCGATGCTCAATGGAGAGGTTCGTCTGTTCATGGGCATGGGGGGGAACCTCGTCTCAGCGATGTCCGACACCGAGCAGGTCGCTAACGGGATGCGAAATGTCGATCTGACAGTACAGGTCTCTACCAAGCTGAATCGCTCCCATCTGGTGACGGGAAGAGAGGCTCTCATCCTGCCCTGCCTTGGAAGAACAGAGATTGATCAGCAACCCTCGGGCGAGCAGTTCGTCACTGTAGAGAACAGCATGGGTGTAGTGCACATGAGCAGAGGTTCTCTAGTACCGGCCAGCGAACATCTACTCTCCGAGCCAGCAATCGTTGCTGGCATCGGGACTGCCTGCTTTGGGTCTGAGCCTTTTGACTGGGATGGAGTATTGCAAGACTATGACTCGATTAGAGAGGTCATTGAGCAGGTGATTCCTGGTTTTCAGGGCTTCAATTCCCGCGTGCGCGAGGATGGCGGCTTCTACCTACCCAACGGTCCCCGAGATGGACCGACCTGGGACACCCCCTCAGGTAAGGCGCAATTCACTGTTCACGACCTACCGAATGCGGTCGCCGAGTCAGGCCAGTTCACGATGATGACGGTCCGCAGTCACGATCAGTACAACACGACCATCTACGGCATGGATGACCGCTACCGCGGTGTCTATGGGGCGCGCCGTGTGGTCTTGATGAATCCTTCAGACATCGCCGAACTGGGAATTACTCCCGGGGACGAGGTGGATTTGACAAGCCATTTTGAAGGGCGTTCAATTCACGCCCCGTCATGGAAGGTGGTGGCTTATGAAATCCCGAAAGGCAATCTCTGCACTTACTTCCCAGAGGCAAATGTGCTGGTGCCGTTGGAGAGTGTTGCGGAGGGGAGCAACACTCCTACCTCGAAGTCGGTCGCGGTCACGGTCAGTCTACCCTGATCAACTCTTGATTCGGGATAGACGGTCGAATTTCTTGCTCTGTTCCTTGAGTAGAATCTTGCAGCGGCGAATCTGCTCCTTTGCCATCTTTGCTTCTCTACCTTCTAGGGGGTCGACTCGCTTCGATGACATACCCTGCTCAAAGCACTTGATGCCGTCCTCATACCGTTCAACCTCTGCGTAGGCAGTACCCATGTTGTAGAGGGTGGCTCCAGTAACTCCGGATGGGTCAATTTTCATCGCTTGATGATACGCCTCGATGCAATCACCATACTTCTTGAGGTAGTAAAGCGCATTACCCCGAGCGTTAAGAATTCGAATTACCATCACATCGTCTTCAACGAAGGAGGGCAACGCCTTGTCGAAGCAACCGAGGGCCTCTGAATACTTTTCATCGATAATGAGGCCGAGTCCTTTGTTGTACCATTCAACATCTTGATTTGCGATTGAAGTAGAATCGATTCTGATAGGGCTCTGCACAATCGCTGCTGCTCCTATTGACTGAGCATCGAGGGCTGCCTTCGCCAAGTCGACCTCCGGGTCTGGCTCCTCGTCAGTGGTGACTGGTTCTGGCTCCTCAACCGTATCCAAGACGGATTCTGCATCGGCAATCTCGACAGGGTCATACACAGGGTCAGAGGTAGGTTCCGATTCGCTTGCCTCACTCTGCGACTCATCGAACGCATCTCCCCACGGGTCATCATCAGAGACGGGCGACTCTTGAGTAATCATCAGGCCGTCGTCAGCGGCTTCCGTTTCGCTCTCTGGCGCTGCTGCCGGTTCTGGTTCTGCCTCAACTGTTTGTTCGGGCACGGGTTCGGTGTCTGGTTCTGAGGTCTCCTCGGGTTCTGGCTCAGGTTCTGCAGGAGCGAGGGCATCGTTAGCTACATCGACAGAAACCGTCTGTCCGGTTAGGGAGGCAATCTTCTGCCTACACTTCTCAGCGGTGGTCTGGTCACCAGCCGCGATGAAGGTTCGCATCATGCCGGTCCACAGACCAACATCATCTCGGTCGTTCTCAATCAGAGCGCGCCAAAGTTTGACTGCTTCTGGGAATTCACTAGTCAGGGTCAGAGCGCGAGCCCGCAGTTGAATATTAGAGGAGACGCCGTCTTGAGGAATGTGGTTGAGAGCCTCCGTAGCGAGGGCAGGTCCTTCGGGCAGGGTGGTCGGAATATCCCTTGCTGCATCAAGGACTTCTCCTTCTCCTTCGCCAATCTGGACAAGGATTTCGGAGAAAGTGACACCACCCGGGTGGTTCGGCTCGACTACGAGTAGGGAGCGCCAAGCGTCTATTGCGAGACCTAGATCACCATTTGCAGTATGAATCGTAGCGAGTGCTGATGCTGCCTTTGAGTAGGCTGGGCGAAGCCCCAAAGCAGCATCAAAGCATGTGACAGCCGATTCTTCGTGGCCAGTCTTCCTGTGCAGAGCGCCAAGGTTGTACCACGATGCAGCATCCTCGTTGTCAAGGTCCAATGTGTAGGTGAACGCCTCGATGGCGTTGTCAACAAGTTCCATCTGAGCCATCGAGGCAGCAGCGATTCGCCAAGCCCTTGGATGTTCAGCGGCTTCGGCATGGAGAAGTTCACGCAGCAATTCGAGCGAGTCTTCTGGATTACCGGCCTTCACCAGCGCTGCAGCCTCCTCGACGATTGCGTCCAAGTCGATATCGGTGGCAGTTTCCGGTGCTGTTTGGACTATTGATTCGGATACTTCAACAATCTGTTCAGAAGGCTTGGTTTCCTCTTCAGGGGTTGGAGTAACTACGGCGGCAGGGTCACCTCCGCCAGCAATCTTGGTTAGCATCGGATGTCCGGGGAAGGATGACAGAGCCTGCTGAGCGACAGCAGCTGCCGAGTCCGAATCTCCTCGTCGGTCGAGCAGCACAGCGAGGTTCGCCGATGCAGGACCATGGTCTCCCTTCATATCGAGGCAAATTCGAAACGCTTTGCAAGCCTCATCAACTTCGCCACGCATCTCGTGGATGACTCCTCGATTGAACCAAGCCATCGCGTGACTTGGGTCGAGTGCAATCGCCTGATTGAATTTCTTGAGTGCCTCGGATTCCTTGGAATCCCGACTCAACGCCTCACCTTCAGCGACCAGAGTGTCAGCGTCAGATTCTGAAGAGGTTCTCGATGGTTCATCAGCCGGGCCGTCGCTTGAAGGGTCGTCTTCTACTGCCTCAGTTTCACCATCTCCTTCATTGGAGTTTGATTCGCCTCCAGAGGAGAGCTTGTCTTTGACCGTCCCAACGGCTTCCGCTCCCGCGGCACCAACCCGAGAGAAAACAGGGATCACATGGTCGCCGATAGCTTCAGTCACCATCTCAACTGCATGCGTACTCTTCTCCTCAACGGTAGCTACTACATCCTTCACCGCAGGCTGCACCCGCTCGGCAACTTCGGCAACCTTCTCACCGATGGTCGCCTTCTTAGGAGGTACTCCAAAGAGCGCCGCATCACAACTCGGACAGGCTGGTTCCCTACCTTCTAATGAGTGGTCGCAATTAGGACAGTTGGTGTGACCGTGCTCAGCCATTTGGGTAACCCGAAGCACGACCAGCGCGTTTTACGGATAAGCCTTCGCTGCTATCGGACGACCCCAAGGGGTCGATATTTCGTCACTAATGAATCACACAACCTCAAGAACCCGACCATCTTGGCAGAGATATGGGTAGTCAAATCACAGTGATGGGCATCTGCGGCACCTACGGCCATGACTCCGCTAATGGCAATCTGCTCAAGATGGGGTTGGCCGCTTGTGAGGCTGCAGGTGCGAAGACGGTCTATTGGGACAACATGGAGGCTCCACTACCGTTGGTGGGTGCACCCGACTCGTACTCGGACGAGAATGTGAAGGCGTTCCAGGATATGGCGGAGAGTGCAGATGCATATCTGCTCAGCAGCCCGGAGTACCACGGTACCATGTCTGGGGTTATGAAGAACCAACTCGACTGGGTCTACTTCAGCCATGTCGGTGACAAAGTCTGGGCGGTAATGAGTACCCTTGGCGGACAGACCAATTCCAACACACTCAACCATATGCGACTGAGTGCCCGCTGGCTCCATGGAAATGTGATTCCAGAACAA
>CAZPJQ010000102.1:5568-6870 GCA_964586945.1 uncultured Candidatus Poseidoniales archaeon | reverse complement strand
GCCCCTCGTCTTCGTCGACAAAATCGGAAAGGTCGTCTCCGACCACTGCCCAGATCTTCCCGACATGTCCGACCCCCGGTGATGTCTGCAACCGCTCCGCCCAAGATTCATCCAAAAGTGCGGGGTCCCAAGTCGCCAGTGCGCTGACCAACCCGGGCTCCGCCTCGGGACCGATCAGAAGGCGACAGCCCCTTCTCATCACGAGGTAGGCTGCGAGATAGTCTCGCTCGCTCTCCAACTTCGCCCGTACTGTGCCCTGAACCCCGGTGGGAAGACCTCCAGGGCAGACAATTCGCTCTTCGAGGAGGAAGACCTCTTCGGTCATCAACGCCACTTTCACCTCCCAGTCAGGGTTGCTTAGGTCAACTTTCAGGTGGGGTGCCAGTTGCAGAATTTCAGCGCCCAGCGCGCCGGCGAAGGTCTGGCTGTTCCATTCACCCTTCTGACCGTGCCGCCGACAGCGCACCGCGAAGGTCGACCCAGCACCGGGCTCATCGACGACGACAGCCTCGGCAATCGCAGCAGGGTCGATTGGAAAGGGAGTTGCTGGGTCAGCCGCCACCAAACCGAATGAGTGGCTGAAAGCGTCCTCTATGGCGAGCCGCCCATCATCATCAGCTTCGGCCATGATTAAGCCGCCCCACGGCCGAACGGAGAGGCTCGCGCCGCGCACTTCCGCCTGCGCGCGGAGGTGCCTCTCGAGGGTCTTCCGCATGTGACGCCTCACAGGCCGCGATTTTAGGGTCAATTCACCCACTCTGAGAATCCAGCGCAAGGTTTTCGCCTCCGAAGGGGGCCAGCCGGCCACCCATCATCGTTGTTTGTGCGGCCGGCAATGTCCAAATACCGACGGCTAAGGCCGGCAACTGGGAGTTCCGATGTGTGGCATCATCGGCATCGTCGGCATCGCCGACAGCCATGTCAGCAAGATGCTCTACGACGGTCTCCTCGTTCTCCAACATCGGGGACAAGACGCAGCAGGAATTGTGACCTGTGAAGATGAGCACCTTCACCTCCGGAAAGGCAACGGATTGGTTCGAGATGTCTTCTACGAGCGCCACATGGACCGACTGAAGGGCTCGATGGGAATTGGTCATGTCAGGTATCCAACCGCTGGGACCTGTTCCACGGCAGAGGCTCAACCGCTCTATGTCAATTCACCGTACGGGATCACGCTCGCCCACAACGGTAACCTCGTAAACGCCGAGGAGCAGGCCACTCAACTCTACCTCGACGACCTCCGCCATGTCAACACCGCCTCCGATTCCGAGGTTCTCCTAAATGTGCTCGCACACGAACTGC
>CAZPJQ010000102.1:0-5558 GCA_964586945.1 uncultured Candidatus Poseidoniales archaeon | reverse complement strand
GAAGCAGTTGCGCATCCAAAACGGGCTCTACCTCAACATTGAGCAGATTTTCAGAGCGGTCCACGAGGTCCACTTTCGAGTCAGCGGTGGCTACGCGGTGGTCGGGATGGTGACCGGCTACGGGATGTTCGCATTCCGCGACCCGTACGGAATTCGCCCACTTGTCTTTGGCAGTCGTGAGACGGAGGAGGGGACGGAGTGGGCAGTGGCGTCAGAGAGCGTGGCTTTGGTTACTCTCGGATTTGAGATCGAGCGCGATGTCGAGCCGGGTGAGTGCATCTTCATATCTCCGACTGGCGAGCTCTACACCTACCAGTGCCACCCAAGTCCTCAGAACACGCCCTGCATCTTCGAGTATGTCTACTTCTCAAGACCAGATTCAATCATCGACGGGATTTCCGTTCACCAGGCGCGCTGCAACATGGGAGATGCCCTTGCCAAGAAGTTGCAGAGTATGAGACCGGACCACGACATCGAGGTGGTGATGTGCGTTCCAGACAGCGGCCGGATTGCGGCGATGCAAATGGCCGAGACTCTCGAAGTTCCGTTCCGTGAAGGATTCGTCAAGAACAGATATGTCGGTCGGACCTTCATCATGCCCGGGCAGGCTCAGCGACAGGACTCGGTTCGGAAGAAGTTGAATCCACTTCCAAAGGAGTTCGAGGGCAAGAATGTCCTTCTCGTCGACGACTCGATAGTGAGAGGAAACACCTCTAGAAAGATTGTCGAATTGGCTAGAGAAGCGGGCGCCAAGAAGGTCTACTTCGCCTCCTCCGCCCCTCCACTGATTCACCCCAATGTGTACGGAATCGACATGCCGGCTCGCTCCGAGTATGTCGCCCACGGCAGGAGCATCGAAGAGATCAGCGAACAGATTGGGGCTGACTTCTTGCTCTATCAGGACCTTGAGGACTTGATTGATTCATGTACCGCATGCAATGAGGAGATTACCTCATTCGACTGCTCATGCTTCACCGGTGACTACTGCACAGGAGATGTGACCGAGGAGTACCTGCTCGAGTTAGAACAGCGGCGGAGTGATGCTGCCAAGAGTCAGAACGAAAATGGCGACTCGGTCGAAGTCGGTAGCATCGAACTTCACAACGAAGAATGATTGTCAAGGCCTTCGATTTTTCTTGGCCCAGCCGAAGCCACGCCGGCGAGCGGTGACGCCATAGCCGCAGGAAGCGCACTTGTGCTTCTGCTTGTGATAGGAGTGCTTGCCACATCGGCGGCAGCGAATGTGGGTGCTCTTCTGGCGCTTACCCATGCTCGGAGTACCCTTGCTCATCCACTCACCACTGCCTAAGGCAGCCCGGCGACCGGCCCTCCCATTATGAGGCTTCTCATTCCTCACCGGAGGTGAACTCGGTGGACTCCAGTTCGAGAAGCGGGTCGGCTCTGCTCTCACGACCGGTTACCAGCACGAGCAGGACGCCGAAGATGAAGGCGATTGACAACCAGCCCGCACCTTGAACAATCAGGATTCTGAGAGCGCCCATCGAGAACTGTGACCAGACATCGGTAGCGGCTCCAGCCGCGGTGAATCCAGAATCTACCAACGCCCCAAACAGCAAGGCGCCGACCACGGTGGCTAGAAGGGTTCCCAAGGCTTGCTCGACAAGCCGGGCGTGTCGGTGGGAGAGTGCCATGGTGCCGAGGAAGATAGCCCCGCTGACAAGTGTGAAACTGATGAGTGCAGCGTGGGCGAACCGTGCCCAGATTCCAACATCGGTGACTTCGCCGCGCACCTCAAGTCGGAGATTCGCCAAGACGATGAGCACCAGCAGTCCGATCACCACCAAAGAGAGGGTTCGCCAATCCCTGCGAGCGTCGCCCTCCTCCTTCATTCCGACACCTCCTCTGGAACATGCTTTTCGAGAATCTCCCTGACTCTCGCCCGCTCCTCGTCCGAGAGGGGCTCGACCGGCCCTGGAATCGGTTGATTCTTCTCTCCGAGCCAAACCAGCATGATGAACAGGCCGAGAGCTGAGAAACCGCCTACTAGAAGGCCTGCCAAATCACCGAGCACACCCCACGATGCCGACCTCCAAAAGACCGGGTCGTCAGACGCGGTACCTTCAGCGAGAAGGTAGATGAGAAGTCCAAAGGCAGTGAGAGACAATCCAGTCATGATGGCACTCTCTCGCAACCTTTCGTCGCCCATCACATAGGCGAATGCGGCGGCGAAGCCGCTCACTATGACCGAGATTGTGAGCAGGCTGGTGACGAGGTTCTGCCACCACTGGTTTTCGAGGCCGTCGAGGAAAGGGCGACTCTCGAAGAGCATGAACATGAACCAGACGACTGATGCGAGAATCATCACCAGTCCCACGGGTCGCAGTCCGCGTGGGAGCGGGGCTACCGAAATTGGGCCGGAGAATAGGGCGACGAGGAGTCCCATTCCAGCGAGCAGGGTCGGTCCGAGAATCGAGAGGAAGATGTGCAGCGTCCAACCTTCGAGCGAGGTGCTCAGCGGGTTTGGTTGTAGGATGACAGCAGCGAAAATGGCTAGGCCAAGAAGCCGTCCAGCCCACCTACGGGGTGGATCTTTTCCAATCATCAGGGCGATTGCAAGAGGGGTTGCCGCCAATGGCCACCAGAAGTGAAGCAGCAAATCTTGCTCCGGACCCATCCCAATCGGGTCAGCCGAATCGGACCAAGGCCATGAAACTTCACCGAGCCGAATTGAGATGGTGGACGAGTATTTTTTGGTTTGAGGGGCCGGATTGGTAGCTCCCTTCAGCATTGAAATAGTTGGATTTCTACTGCTCTGTCATGCGATTCCGTTGCCGCCTTCGGCCGACCCATTCATATAGGGGCCGTCGGTGGGCGACTCGCCCATAGGGCGATGGAGGAAGTTGCATGGTGAAGCGTCCCCGGCAAGTCAAGCGTTACAGCCCATCTGCTGGCAAGCACACGATGCATACTGTCGAGCGAGTCAAGAAGCGCCGAGCGAGTGAGCTCAAGTGGGGTCAGCGACGATTCCGCAGAGTCACTGCCGGTTACCGTGGATTCCCTCGTCCCAAGCCAGAGGGTCGAGAGAAGCCGACCAAGCGAGTCAATGTCATCTACCGCTGCACAGAGACTGGGAAGGCGCATGCCCCCAAGTGCAAGCGTGCTAAGAAGTTCGAACTCGTCGATTAATGAGGTGTGAAAATATGGCAAACAGCAATTTCCTCCGCGTACAGTGCCGCGATTGCGGCAGCGAACAGGTCATCTTTGACCGCGCCTGCACCCGAATCTCGTGCAATGTCTGTGGCGCCACCCTGGTACAGCCAGCCGGTGGCAAGGCGAAGTTAATCTCCGCCGCGCCAGTTGAGACGCTCGAGTGAACACGGTGTGAGTGATAGATGGCAGACGATTACGGTGACTGGCCCGAAGAGGGCGAATTGGTTGTTTGCGTCATTACCAACATCAAGCAGAACGGGGCATATGCCTCTCTCGAAAAGTACGGCAACAAGGAGGGCTTCATCTTCGTCGGCGAGATAGCCGCCGGCTGGGTCAAGAACATCCGCAGCCATGTTCGCCAAGGACAGCGACTAGTCGCCAAGGTCACTCGGGTCAAGAAGGACCGCAAGAGCGTTGAACTCTCACTCAAGTCGGTTTCAGAGGAGCGCCGCCGTGAGGCGATGCAGGCTTGGAAGAACGAGAACCGCGCCCGCCAACTGTTGAAGATAGTCGGAGAGCGTTCAGGTTGGAGTGATGATGAGACCACAACCACTCAAGAAGAGTTGATCATTGCCTTTGGTGAATTGTACGTAGCCTTCGAGGAAAGCGTGATTGACATTTCGGCGCTGGAGGCGGCCGGATTTGAGGGCGACTGGATCAAGACCTTCATAGAACTCGCAATCGAGAACATCGTACCTCCCTTCGTTCAAATCAGGGGTCACTTGGATATCGTGGTGACCACCGAGCGAGGAATCGAAGTCATTCGAGAGGCGTTGAGTTCCGCTGAAGAGGCCGCCTCAGATGGTGACGAAACGGTCGTAACCTGCCACTATGACGGAGCACCTCGATACAGGGTCGAAATCCGCGCCCCTGACTACAAAGCCGCCGAAATGGCGTGGCAGGCCGTGGAGGGCGCAGTCCTGCCCACAATCGAGGGTGCCGGTGGCTCAGCGACCGCAGAGCGCGCCTGAATGACCCTGTTCGGAGGGGAACCGCTTAGAACCGTGTCGAGCGGACTTGCTGATGGAGAGTATCTGATGGCCCGCTCCCGCACACAGAAGTGTACCGCCTGCGGAGCGTATGGTTTGACGACAACCTGCAAGCAGTGCGGGGCCCCAGCACAAGCAGCGGCCCCACTCAAGTTCTCTCCAGAAGACCCCCAGGCAGCCCGCCGCCGTCAGTTCCAGAAGGTGACTGACCCAGAGTGGACTGCCAATCTGCCAACCACCGCCTCAAAAGGTGAAGGGAAGGCCAAGCAAGAGGGCGAGAAGTCGGAGGAAGAGGAATGAGTCGTACACGGATGGTTTGGTCGAAGGGGCACAAGGCTCTGCCGAAGGCGGATTGGCTGCTTGAAGCGGTTCCTGGAGTCGGAAATGTCGGAAAGTTGGTCGTAGATTCGCTGGTCGAAGGGTACGAAAGCGAGTTGGTGGTGAAGATTCTCCACCCAGACCTACCCCCTCATGCGACACTCGATTCCGATGGCTTCCTTATTCCCCCGAGCCTCGACATCCACCAAGTCACCCTTCCCAAGGGCGGCACGCTCCTCACACTTTCAAGCAACTTTCAGCCGATTACACCCGCAGGTCAACAGGAAGTGGCTTCGGAACTGCTCGAGGCGTGCAAGTCGTCCGGCGTCGGTCGAGTGTTGATTCTTGCCGGATTGGCGGCCGAGCCGGGCGACGATGCTGTGCATCTGGTCTGTCCGAGCGCGGAAGATAGAGCCGCGATGGAAAAACTCGGTCTAGTTACGAGTACCGAGCACCCTTCAGCCGGTATCATCGGGTTGACAGGTATGATAGCCTCTCTCGCACCCACATTTGAGCAGCCTGCAGTCTGTGCTGTAGCTGAGACAGTTGGCACCAGTGTTGATGTGGTCGCGGCTGACCGGTTGGCGAAGTGGATAGATGACTCATTCAAACTCGATTTGGGACTTGCCTTGGATACCACTGAATCCACTGCGGAGAAACTTCGCTCCTTCTTCGACCTAGAGGAGGTCGCCGAGTTGGATGTGCTGCTCGGCTCGGATGGCGATGCAGAATCAGAAGCGTTCTACGCCTGATATCTGTCAGCCGCCCGAAGAAACGGTGATGAGTTCAAGGTGAATGTCGCCGTTGATCTTGCTGTCGTGCGGGACTATTGTCCCGTCGTGAACAGCGAGGACAGTACTCGGCGCGATGTCGAGAGCGTCGAGGGCGTCGCGGATTGTTGAGCCATCATCCAAGTCGACAGTGTGGGTCGCATCATCGTGCTCTACTGTCACCTGCATGGTTGACCGACTCGGCTTTTACTTTCATTATCTTCGGACAATATTGGAGCAAAAGGCGCCGAGAGAGAGATTTGAACTCCCGCGTCCAAAGGACAGTGGATTTCGAATCCACCGCGATACC
>CAZPJQ010000101.1:2433-6896 GCA_964586945.1 uncultured Candidatus Poseidoniales archaeon | reverse complement strand
GTCGATATCGACGACCTGCGCGGCTCGCATGTCGTCGGCTGGAGCGACGATGCGATGCACGAACTCAAACTCCGGGCTGGAATCACCTGAGGAATATTCCTCGGACTCCTTCATCTGGCCAAAACCAACAGACTTGACTCATTCAGGGATAGCATGATATCGGAGCCTACTCACCCTTAGCCGATTCAGATGCCGATGGTAATCGACCCGAAGGAGACTTTCTCCGCCGATGAACCTGTCAAGGCGCTCGCACTCTCGCCTGACGGAAGTTGGCTCGCCTGGGGTGACGATGCCGGGACAGTGACCCTTCGCTCACTCACGGGTTCGGAAACCCCCGACCCATTCGTGGTCGAGGGTGGGGTTGGCCATCTCGCAATCTCACCACAGGAAATCTTGCTCGTGGGTAGTCATTCGGGCGACCTACACGGCCACGAGAGGCTTGGCGGTCACCGTTGGAGCCATCATCTCGGTGGTGGTTGCGACCACATGGCGGTAGCACCCAAGGGCGACCTTGTAGCAGTGATTGATGGCGCCCGCCTCCTCCATCTGCTGACTTCTGACGGGCGCTTGCTATGCCATCACTCAGGCGGCGAGTTGGTTCGCCTCGCAGTCGCCGAAAACGGCGAGGTCGCAGCTGTCGCTGATGACGAGGGCACAGTGACGGTGGTCGAACGAAATGGTGCGACACGCTACACTCGACCGGCCAGAGGAGAGCAGGGAGAACGGGTCACAGCCCTATCCTTCCTCGCCGACGGTCACCTCGTGATCGCCCGTGAGTCCCTAGATGTCACACTTGGCGAAGAGGAGGAGATTGTCATCGAGTGGTGGAACCCCCTCGGACAAGAGGTCGGTAGAACGACTCTGCGGCAGAGGTGTGAAGTCTTGGAAGCGACCGAGAATGGCGTCCTTGCAGGAATGTTCGACGGCGAGGTCGTCGAGTATGACTCGGAGAGGGAGGGCAAGGCTCGTTTCAAATCTGCATTCAGCATTCACGACCTGCTCAGCGTGGGCGAGAACATGGTGGTGACATCGTGGTTCGAAGTCTACCTCGTAGACGCTTCTGGTGATGAGATCTGGCAAGTCCAACACACAGGTCTGACCGAACTGGTGAGAGCCAATGGTGGTGGGACACTACTCGCAGTTGCCGGCGACAATCAAAACGAGTACACACGAGAAAATGAGGTGCTGCTCCTCGAGGTCGGAGCTAAACCATACATGCTGGAATCTGGCCGTGACATTGACTCAGACCTCATCGCCTTTGACGAGCCTCCAGCCACAGACGAGGGGCGGGTCGCTGACGTCAGCGCCTACGAGATGGACACCTCGGGTGAGATGGAAGGTCTGCTCACTGAAGAGGAGTTGGCGCAACTCTCTGGCGATAGCACCTCATCCTCGGGCTCTGGTGAACTGCTCGACCTTTTGGAGGCAGAAGTCACTCTGACCGATGAGAGTTCCAACGACAAATTCGACATCGCGGCTGGGCTGTTGGACGATTCGGGAAGAACCAACTTGCCACCAATTGCTGACGCTGGTGAAGATCAAATCGTCGATGCGGATGCAGATGGCAATGCGGTGATACTACTCGATGGCAGCAGGTCATACGACGAAGATGGTGAGATTGTCAGCCATGAATGGAGGGACCAGTCTAACCGGGTGATCGGTGAGGCGCCTCAAATCAAGGTGAAACTCCCAAAAGGGAACTACACATTCACATTGACGGTTACGGACAACGACCTGGCCAGCACCTCAGACGCCATCACTGTGCAAGTTCGATGAACGAACTCGCAGTGACACCCTAATGCGGATTGGCTGTCAAGGTGAGTTCAGGAGTATGGATTATTCCTAAATCAACTTCAAGGTATGCTATCTTCAAGCCAGTCCTTGATTCTGTGGAGTTCATCAAGAACCACTTCGTGACCCATTCTATAGCCATTCCACTCACACGGATTGCCACGCTCGACCATGCGCTCGAGCGCTCCCCTGCCCATCAGGACAGGAACCATCGGGTCGTAGACTCCGTGACAGAACAGCATGGCAGTTTTCGAGTTAGCATCGTGCGCCTCATTGTCGTAGGTTTCCGAGAGTACCTCGTAGGCTGAGAGAATCATCATTCCGGCCAGAGTGTTGGGGAAGCGCGTCCCGACATGGAGGGCCAGTGCTCCACCTTGGCTGAAACCGGCGAGTACGATTCTGTCGTATGGTATTCCTCGGGTGTGTTCCGCTTCAAGCAGGTCGACAATCAATTCCGCACTATTTCGAATCGTGCGCTCGTCCTCCCGCGCCTCTGAATCCCACTCCAAAGTAAGAATGTCATACCATGCGGGCATCCTCATTCCCATGTTGATGGTCACCGGCAGAATCGGTGCGTGCGGGAAGACAAAGCGAGTGTTTGGCATCTCCATCATCGGCACGATTGGCTCAAAGTCGTCGCCAGACGCACCGAGCCCATGCAGCCAAATGACTGTGGAGGTGTGCTCTTCGGTCGCATCCACGACGATAAGTTCCAGTTCGTAGTCAGCCATTTGGCTCACTCACGAAAGTTTTCCCAGTTCTTCGGCGAGGATTGGAAGCGCCTCTTCCCATGTTGAGACGATTCCATAGTCTGCGATCTTGAAGATAGGCGCCTCGGGGTCCTTGTTGATGGCCACGATGTACTTGCTCGTGCGCATCCCAGCGAGGTGCTGGATTGCACCACTGATTCCGACCGCGATGTAGAGACTCGGATTGACCGTCTTTCCGGTCTGTCCGACCTGCATGCTGTGAGGAATATCCTCCCATGTGTCTACAGCCGCACGACTTGCACCGACCGCTGCACCGATCTGGTCGGCGATTGCGTTGAGGTGGCTAAAGTTTGCAGGGTCACCCATGCCGCGACCGCCTGAGATGATGATGTTGGCGTCTGCGACATCGATGCGCTCGCTCGCCTTTGCAATCGCTTCCTGTACTGCGATTCGGACATCGCCGCTCTGTTGAACAGTTGCCGTCTCGGCACTACCTCCATCACCTGCGGGAGGGAAGGTATTGGCCCTGAGGGTTAGGACACAGTCGCCACTCACCGTGAGGTCTTGCATCGCCTTGCCGGAGTAAATCGGGTGGGTCACATTCAGTCCGGGAGAAAGCGCGGTGACATCTTGGATGACGGGTATGCCACGCCGTGCTGCGATTCGAGAGCAGACATCTCTGCCTTTTGAGGTCGCAGCGCCAATCAGAACACCACTACCAGCAGCTGCGTCGAGCGCTTCTGACCAAGCACCCCCATCGTATGAGGAGAAGCAGTCGCCGGTTACTGAAAGCACTTTTCCGACTCCGAGAATCGTTGCTGTCTCATCGGCGCCGACTCCGCCTGGGCAGAGCACGGTCGTGCTCGCACCGAGGGTTGTTGCTGCACCTACGAGTTGACGGGTGACAGGGTGAAGTTCGCCACTTCTTGATTCTGCGATTATTGTGATATCCATGTTTCCAACTCCTCAGATGACCTTCGCCTCATCCCTCAACAGGCCTACCACTTCAGGTACCGAATCGGCCCCCTCAAAGGTCTTGCCGGGTGGTTTCTGAGCCGGCGACGCATGTCGGACTACGGAGACATTTGTGGTTCCGACTTCGCCGCCGACGAGTTCGATCTGGGCCCGCTTGGCCATCATGATGCCCCGAACATTCGGTCGGCGCAACTCAGTCGTCGTCTTCGAGAAGGTGAGGACTGCCGGTGCTGCCACGGTCACCTTCTCACTGCCGGTCGCCGAAGAACGGGTGAATGTTGGGCCGCTGGCGTCGAAGTCGGTAATCTCGACGATGCAGGGTGCGCCGATTATCTCGGCGACTCCGGGACCTGTTGAACCTTGATTGGTATCGGCCGCCTGCTTTCCGCAGTAAACATACTCGGCGCCTGATGCCTGGACCGCTACTGCCAATGCGGCCTGAACCTGAATCGAGTCGAGGGACTCCCAGCCGTCCTGCCAGACCCGCACCAACTTCTCGACTCCGAGGGCTGCTGCGTCCTTGAGGACCTTGTCGGCTCGAGGTGGGCCGAGAGTGATGGCGGTGATGCTACCACCAGCGGCCTCCTTGTGCTGCAGAGCAGCCTCGAGGGAGTACTCGTCGTAGGGGCTCGTCACCCAACTCGTGATTGCGTTCTCATCCACCCTCTCACCTGAAACCGTGATTCTGGCGGTGGTGTCTGGTACCTGCTTCAGCAGAACTGCAATCTCGACCATCGAAACGGGCGACCTGCAATCCCTCTATCAAAGTTTAGACAGCGCCCGAAGGGCGCTCCGTCGTAGGCAACCTTCACGATTCTCGGGTGAAGGCTTGGATGCCAGTTATGTGACGCCCGAGGATGTGAAGTCCGTGGGGCCGGACGTTTTACGCCATCGCGTGATCCTCTCTTACGAGGCTGAAGCGGAGAACGTGAAGCCCGAGGAGATCATTCAGCGCATTTTCGATACCGTAGAGGTACCTTAGCTTTT
>CAZPJQ010000101.1:0-2423 GCA_964586945.1 uncultured Candidatus Poseidoniales archaeon | reverse complement strand
GGTCTTGACCGACTCGAGGTTGGCCATGTGGCGCATGATGCAGTACTCATCGAGAATTCCGTTGGCGCCATGAATGTCTCGGGCCATGCGAGCGATTTCCAGAGCCATGTCGACATTGTTCATCTTGGCAAGGCTGATTTGCTCGGCAATCCAAGTCCCGTCGTCCTTCTTGCGAGCGAGGTCGAGGGCGAGGAGTTGTCCCTTGGTGATCTCACGCAGCATCCATGCCAACTTGTTCTGAACAAGTTGGTAGGAGGCTATTGGATGGTCGAACTGGATTCGGCTGAGGGCGTATTCCTTGGCCGAGTGAAAGCACGCCTGGGCTGCACCGATTGCGCCCCACGATATACCGAAGCGAGCGTTGTTGAGGCAGGAGAACGGCCCCTTGAGTCCTTCGACTCCGGGCAGGATTCGGTCCTTGGGAATCTTGCAGTCCTGAAACACCAGCTCGCTTGTGACGCTCGCTTTGAGTGAGTGCTTGCCGGTCATCTCAGGTGCTGAGTATCCGGGGTCATCCTTCTCGACGATGAAGCCGCGGATGACACCGTCCAACTTCGCCCAGACGATGGCGAGGTCTGCGATGGTGCCGTTGGTGATCCACATCTTGGCGCCATTGAGCAGGTAGTGGTCACCCTTGTCCTCGGCTCGAGTTATCATGTCGCCGGGGTTGCTGCCGTAGTCCGGCTCGGTCAGGCCGAAGCAACCAACCAACTCGCCTCGAGTCATGCCGGGCAGATACTTCTGCTTCTGCTCCTCGCTACCAAAGTCCCAAATCGGATACATCGCAAGTGAACCCTGCACGCTGGCGAATGAGCGGACGCCTGAATCCCCTCGCTCCAACTCCTGACAGATGAGGCCGTACGCCACATAGGAGAGGCCTGGGCATTCGTAGCCGGATAGCGGAGCGCCGAGCACACCCATCTCTCCGAGCGCCACTCGCCATTCGTCGGGAAAAACCCCCTCTCGGCAAGCCTGCTCTATGTTTGGGATTACCTCGTCCTCGACCCAGTCCCGAACCATGTCACGGACCATGACCTCCTCTTCAGTCAACTGAGACTCGATGTCGTAGAAGTCGAGTGCCTCGTATGTCACTACGCTCACCTTCTGTTGCTGTGGGCACAAGACTGGCTCATCAATGCTCCGACATCCTCAACGGCGTCGACCGGTTGGTTTTTCCTTCTTCTTTTCCGGTCGTCTAGCCTTTCGCTTTTCCATTCGCCGCTCCCTGCGGCTGTCACTCCATTTCTTGTACCTCTTCTGCATCTTGGGACTCATCATGAAGAGGAGTCCGAGTACAGAACCGGGGACCGCTATTATCACGAGGATACCGGCAAGGGATGAGACTAGTTTCTCGTCGATTGATTTGGGCGGAGGAGCATATTCAACGATGCGGCCAAATGAGGTGACCCCAAAGCCAGTCTCATCGGTTGTTGCCCAACCACCGATTAGCCGCTCGTGTGCAATCATCGGGTCGGATTTCCCTGCGTCATGGTTGTAGAGCCAAGGATAGGCATACCCCAAGGAGTCGGCTCCTTCAATCACATTCCAGTCAACCCAACCAAAGGGCGCGGTTTGGATGAGAATCGTGTCTTCCGTCCCAATGTGGAATCCTGTGAATTCAGCGCCAATGTTGACCTGCTTCACGAGAACATAACTGTCCGAGGCTACCATGGGATCCAGTTCCACCACCCCAACCGTGCTTCCCTGACCTGCGCCGTAACATCGATCCCGGGCCGGGTGAGGGCAGATGACTGCCCGCCATGTCGTGCCTGTTGAGCCACTGAGCCACGAGACTTGGTGGTCTGCGTCGATGATTCCCATGCCATCGCTTTCAGTGGCGAAGACGCAGTGTGAATGCATCTTCTTCAGGCAGGCGATGTCGAGGATTGCACTGCTCTTGGTGTCGTTGAGTGTGAAGAATTCGCCGTTGCCGTTGGCGTTCTCTCGGTAGCGGACAATGGAACCATCAGGAGTCCCGACATAGGCCCAACCACCGGCAGCATCC
Source organism: uncultured Candidatus Poseidoniales archaeon (assembly GCA_964586945.1). Classification (GTDB taxonomy): domain Archaea; phylum Thermoplasmatota; class Poseidoniia; order Poseidoniales; family Thalassarchaeaceae; genus MGIIb-Q1. The sequence continues at coordinate 418 of CAZPJQ010000101.1, read as the reverse complement.
CAAGCGACGGCGCTGAGAGATTGGCCGAGGAAGAAGGCGGTCGAGCCTGCTACATGCGTGACCGAATGGTCCGAAGTGGCGTAGCGAAGCATGGTACCTGTATCGCCGACGATTAGCGCCGTTTCGCCGCGCGGGTGCCAATCGACATCGGCTAGGTCGTCCTCATCACCGCTGTTCAACTCGATTTCATCATTGATGTCCTCTGTTGAAAATCTGAGAGCAAAGCCGTTCGCTCCGACCACAATCACATTCAGGCCGTCGGGCGAGACTGAGAGATCTTCTAGGCCGAGGTCGAATGTTGCGAGCATCCGTCCAGTGGATGCTTCGACCGCCGAATTGCCTTCCGCCGCAACCGTCCATGGTACAAGCAGGAAAAGTATGGTGACCAACGCCACGCGCCTCAGCATGGTGCGGCCAA
>CAZPJQ010000100.1:561-6901 GCA_964586945.1 uncultured Candidatus Poseidoniales archaeon | reverse complement strand
CTTGGGAGAGAGAACTCGGGCTAGCATTAGGGGCCCCGATGATAATGTCGTCGAATCCATCTCCGTTCGAGTCGCCGATAGCCGCCAGAGACCACCCTTGGATGACATTGGACCAGTAGCCCCTGGTATTCCAAACCGGGGATTGTTCAACGCCGCTCGAGCTGCCTAGATAGAGGTAGACGCGGCCCTCACCGCCGCTCTGCTCAAAGGCTGTGGCTGTAACCATGACATCGTCGAACCCGTCGCCGTTTACATCGCCAGCAGACGATACTCGACCGCCGAACTCATCGCCGTTCGCACTGGCTCCGGTCGCCCCGGTGTCACTCCAGTTCGCGGATAGGACATTGCGGGTTCCGCCGTGATACACATAGGCGATTCCAGTCGTGTATCCGAGGTGGTCCTTCCCGCCGGTTGTACCGACTATCAGGTCCTCGCAGCCATCCCCATCGACATCGCCGGCGTTCGCCACGCTGGCGCCGAACCGCTCACCGGTCGCAAAACCGGTCAGGTTGTATGGCGTGACGGCAAGCCCACTTGAGTTCCCCCAAAAGATGCGCACTGCGCCAGTGTCAGAGTTGGCTCCGGCCTCTGACACTATCAGGTCATCAAAGCCGTCACAATCGAAGTCGAGAGTGTTGAACGCCTGCTCGGCGTAGTTGGTCGTCGTCGAGCCAGAGGCGATTGTGGTTGAGCCGGGGTGGAGACGGCCACCCTCTTGGCCCTTGAGGTCACGAACGATGTTGATGGTGGAGGAACCAGCCGCGTAGGTGTACTGGATGTTTCCACTCGCCGGGTCCTTCGCGAAGGCGAGGGAGGAACCGAGCGTAGGGCCGGAGTCGATGGTAGTGACTTCCCAGTCACCTGTACTGTTTCGGACAGCGTGTATGAGTTGGTTCGAGTCGAGGTTTCGGTAGAACAGATTCAGATCGCCGTTCGACTCCAAATAGGCGTCGTATTCGGTGGCGACCCTGATTCCCGTCATCAGCGGGGTGTGAGTCCACCAAGTGGTGAAGGTGCTCAGCCAGAGTTGGGCGGTCGTGTCAACCCAGAGAATGTTGTGGTTTCCGTCGGAGTCGAGAAGCAGTGAGATTCCGCCGGCGACCGAATGCTGGTCTTCGACGGTTCGGATGTTCCAAGTCCGACCCGATGAGGTCACCTCTGCAAGTTCGTAGCCAACCCGAAGGTTGTCGTTCGCATCGGTGTAAGCCAAATGCAATTTTTCCCGCTCGTCAATCGCAATCGAGCAGTGCTTGCCCAAATTCTGTCCACCCGACTCAATCTGTGTGACGCTGGTTCCGCCGCCGAACTCAAGACGGGCCACCCAGACCCCTCCCGCGCTCTCGTGGAGACAACCCCTCGCTCTACCCCGGTCGTCCCGAGCCAAATCGACCTGGTCGAAGTTGACGCTCGTGTTGAGGACCGTAGCGTCCCAGCGGTCGAGACCTCTAGCGGGCTCGACCAACCAATCGGTTGCGTTGAGAATGAGGTTCTCGCCGGCCAACTGCTCGCCGTGACCGCCGCTGAAGGGGGCTGTCTCCGAGGCGGTGGGAATTTCAATCAGTTCGTCGACAGTCGGTGTATTCGAGGCGAGTGGAGTCAAGGGCGCGGCTATCATCAGCAGAAACAACACCATCGCAAGATACGACGCGCGGCATGCGCTCCGCTCGGCCCCCATGGGGCCGAGGGAATCCCGCGTTCTGCTAAAGGGTTCCGCGTGGTGGATTGAGGCTGAATCAGTGGAAATCTCAATGGTGAACGGCGCCTGCAAGAGACCATGGGGAGGCCGAGAACACTACTCGTCGCGGCTGGTGAACTGCGCGACGGGGAGTTGCTCAAACAGTTTGTCGGCCCCGGAAGTAGGGTCATAGCCGTAGATGGTGGGCTAGCTCACCTAAGGGCAGCCGGACACTCACCGGACTTCGTTTTGGGAGACCTCGATTCTGCCACCGAAGAAGATTTGGAGTGGGCCCGCGGGCAAGATGCGGAGCTCGTCGACTTGGCTGGACAGGAGGATAGTGACCTTGCGAAGGCATTCACATTCTGCAGTGAAATGGGGTGGAGGCTCATCGATGTCGTCGGAGTGGAAGGGGGCAGGTCGGACCACCAGTTCGCGGTCTATGCGGCGCTCGCCACAGCCGACGGCTCCCTCTCCATCACATTACACCTCGACAACGGCGTCGCCCACCGTCTGGCCAAAGATGAATTTTATCGAAGAGGGGAGGAAGCGACCTTCAGCGCCTATGGGGAGTTTTCCCTGTTCGCCTTGAAGCGAGCCAAGATATCCCTCAAAGGAGCCAAATACGAACTCGAAGAGGAGTGGTTGGAACTGGACACCAGAGGGCTCTCGAATCACTCGATTGAGAATATTCGGGTAGACCTGCACGAGGGTGGGCCGATTCTGCTCTTTCTTGGAAGGTGACTAGCGCCACACCGCGCTCTCGGCCCAAGGTAGACCGATAGCGATTCCGATGACCTCGAGAATTATGTAATTCCATACGAAGTAGACCAGAAAGGTTGCCGTCAATACTGCGAGTGTGGTGTTCACGATCCGCCTCCGCTCCCGCTTCGCTTGGTCGAGGTCACAGATTCCGCGGCTGCGAAAGTGGATTACAAGGCCCACGCCGACCACCAATAGCGCGACCCCGTAGACAATCGGACGAGCGATTCCGTAGTAGAGGTCATTTGAGAGTTGGTCAGCAGCGACTATCGCTGAAGAACCTGCAAACAGTACCCAGACGACGCTTGGCAGGCAACACATGCTGGCGGTCAGTCCACCGAGTCCAATCACCTTCCAAACTGACTTCGTCTCCTCGAGGACACTGTTTGAAAGAGCGTCAGCAGAGGTGGAATTCTCGGTCTTCGCCACCTCTTCATCAGACAACTCAATCATCTCCACACAGAGCAAAGTGGGCTATCTTGGTGGGTTCTCAAGCCTCTTCGTAGGGAACCCACTGATCCACCACCGCATCATACCAGTCGACATTGCCGTCCTCATGCTGCCGCCAGTGAACTCCGGTCGGGTCGACATAACTCGGCAACCCGTCGGAATCGGGTTCAATCGCCTCGCCGACAATACCACTCATGTAATTCTCCTCCTCGCTGCGACGGGTCCACATCACCGCTGCGAAAAATCCGAGCAGGATTGCAATCAGAGCGCCGATGATGAAGACGACGCCTTGGGCAATCCCATTTGATTCGCCAAAGAACGGAGCCGCCTCGTGCTCATCGCCTAGCGACCTGTCGGGCCACAGCGACTCGGGGCCCGATGCGTTCAGCACCTCATCGCTGGCTGACCCGGATGGCGGCAGTCGAACCAAATTGTAGGCGCCGATGGACTCCTGACCCTCACCGGATGTGACTGTCACCCGCACCTTGGAGAATCCGACCTGCCATAGCCGGCAGTCTATGCTTGAGAATCCTGGCGAGATGACTTCATCACCACGCGGGTCGGTGATATCCCAATCGATGGTCATCAGCGCCATCGTGGTACCGAGTGAAGGCTCGATGGCGACGGTGCACTCGCTCCCAACCTCTCCATGCTGACCAGTCACATTGAGTTTGAAGCCCGGCGGGGGAAGGGTGTGAATCGTGAATTGGTGATTCGTCTCAGCGGTGAACCCGAGACCGTTTCGGTAGAACATCCTCAAATCGTAGTCTCTGGCGGGCCAATTTGAACAGTCGATGTCCGAAAGGTCGTCAGGTACCAACCATGGTGTTCCTGAGAGCGAGATGATGCCCATGGTTTCGTAGCGCTCGCCGATATCGTCGCTGAAAATCCTCCTGACCGAACAATCGTCACCTAGCATGATGACAGGTGCTGCATCCAATTCAAATTTCAGGAAGGGAGGCACCAACTTCGCCTTCAGGTCGTAATCACCCAATTCCTCTGTGACGATAAGAATGCCAGATTCACCATCCCACACCTTCAGTCGGACACTGTAGACTCCATCCCCCCAAGCCTCGACCTCCTGAACGCCGAAATGAGGGCTCGTTCTGTTGAAGGTGATGTTTTCCCAGAAAGTTTGGGTCATTCCCCCAGACTCGACATCGAGCTGTACCGAAGCCTTTGCGTAGTGTGAACTGGTGTTCAGCAGGTAGACGACTCGGATGGTGTCGGGGTCGCCGTCGTTGTTGAGGTCTAGTTGGTCGGCCCGGCTGCTGTCCATCTGAATGTGTGATGGATCACCTTGGGCAACCGAAGTGGCGGCTGCGAGGGGGAACAGGAGGAAGAGCAGAGCAACGAGAAGTGTGCTGCGCCGCAGTTTGGAATCACTCATCTTCCTCACCTCCCAAGCGGAGAGTCACTACCATGGCGAAGGTGAGTAGGAAGATTACCAGTGGGGGGAGGAACGTGAAGAGGGAGCTGGAGGGGTTTTCTGACATCATTGAGAGATGGGCGTTGATGAGGCCGTACTCATCACTGTAGCCATCGTCGTTGCCATCCGGGCAGCCCTGCCTGTCGATTGCCGAGCTTCCCGCAACATCGGGGCAGTCATCTCGCAGGCTGCCACTCGGGTTGTCACCGTAGCCGTCACCATCGGAGTCGGCCCACTGCATCCGGTTGCGTGGGAACGCATCGGCCGTCCCGTCGGGACTTGCCTCATGCTCATCGTCAGCATCGGAGTAGCCGTCCCTGTCAGTATCTGGGCAACCAAACCGGTCGATGAGCGAGACCCCCAAACTCACCTCCATGAAAGGACAGGAATCGGGTTGGTGACCACCCTCGTTGTCACTGGCTCGGGTCGTATGGGAATCTGTCGCCGTAGTCCGAGTAGCCGTCGTTGTCTGAGTCTGTGCAGCCGTGCCTGTCAGCATGACTAGTACCGGGAAAATCCTTGCAGCGGTCAGGGGAAATCGCACCATCCGCCTGATTGTCCCCATAACCGTCACCATCTGTATCCTCCCATTGTGTCGGGTCATTGACAAAAGCGTCTGCCGGGCCTATTGGGTGAGCGAGCCAACCGAGTTCGAGTTGTGGGTCTGAAGCTCCGTCGCCATCCGTGTCCGGACATCCCCAGCGGTCTCTATACGACTTCCCAAATGTGGCAGGGCAAGTGTCCGGTTGCCAAGCGCCAGCCTCGGTATTGTCTCCATATCCGTCGCCGTCAACATCATGCCACTGGGTCGGTTCTTGCGGGAAAGCATCACCAAATCCTGCCGGATGAGCGAGCCACTCGCCATCAGCGTCAGAATATCCGTCGCCGTCAGAATCTGGGCATCCATACCTGTCGATGTTGCTCGAGCCGGCTCTCACCATGCAGCCATCCGCTTGGTTGCCGGATTGATTGTCGCCGTAGCCGTCACCATCAAAGTCGGCCCACTGAGTTGCATCTTCGCTGAAATTATCGGCTTGCCAAGCGCCGGCGACGGTGGCAGGAGTATTGTCGCCGTAGCCGTCACCGTCACTGTCGAACCACTGGGTTGGATTGTTGGGGAAGAGGTCAGCATCAACACCATCGGGGTTATCGCCGTAACCATCCGAATCCAGGTCAGCCCATTGGGTCTCCTCGTAAGGGAATGCGTCAGCGCAGTTGGGGCCGTTGTTTTCGCAGGTTTCGGGATCGTATGTCCAGTTTCCATCCGGGTTGGACCAAAGGTCACCGTCAGTGTCTGCGCAACCAAATCGGTCGTTAGCTGAAGAGCCCCACTCACTGGGGCAGAAGTCGGGTTGAGTGGCGTTGTCCACCCAGATACCTAATGCGCCATTATCACGAGTGTAATTCCACAACGGGTCAGCCCAATTATCACCGTAGAAGTCGCCATCAGTATCATGCCATTGAGTATCGTCATCGACGAATGCATCTGCGCCATCTGTCAAGAACCACGGGTCTGTAGAATAAATTGCGGTTGGGTCGGGGTCCGAGTAGCCATCACGGTCGCTGTCGATGCAGCCGTATCGGTCAGCGTATGAGTGGCCAAAGTAGGCAGGGCAGGCGTCTGGTTCAACGGCGGGAGAAGGGTTGTCGCCAAAGCCATCGATGTCCTCATCGTGCCATTGAGTAGGCTCATCTGGGAAGTCGTCTCCTTGGTCGGACCAGCCATCACCGTCTCTATCGGGGCAACCCTCTCTATCCTCTGTGGAAGTACCCTCCTCATCCTCGCAGTCATCGTCATCATCGACGACGCCATCTTGGTCTGTATCCCGATAATCCTTGATGAGAGTGGGAGTTGCATCGTAGTCAAACTGGCTGGAAAGGAAGTTGTCTGGAACTGCCTTGATGCGGAAGTAATACCAATCTTCTGAGGTTGCGCTTGTCGATAGGATTCGGCCATTCTGGTCATCTGAAAAACTGGTGGCGGCGAGTTCATTACCAGCCGAATCATAGAGGCCCATTGTACC
>CAZPJQ010000100.1:0-551 GCA_964586945.1 uncultured Candidatus Poseidoniales archaeon | reverse complement strand
GTGGCCATCCCACCAATCTGCACAGCAGGTGTCTACCGAGATTTGGAAAACATCGCCGTAGTATGCGTAAATCTTCCACCAATCTGTTGTGTCACCATCTTTGTCGACATCGCCACTTGCGGTGACACCATCAGTCATCGTGGCGGCGGTCGCCAAGGTGTCGTCAGCCGCTGCGGTTGGAAGAGTAGTCGAGACAAGACAGAAGATGACCGCTAACAAAGCGGCGCGAGAGACGGCATGAAACCTTGCGCCCATCGCCTGCTAAGGCAGGCGCTTAGATGATAACGACTTTGCCGCCATGTAGAAGGTGTCCTAAGGACACCTGAAGGAAGGGGAAACACTCATTTTGAATAGAATTCGGAGTATTTCTCTGCATTTAGGTCGTAAGTGTACGACTCTAGCACCCGCTGATGTCCAGCAGCGGCCATTTCCGCCTTCTTTTCTGGGTCTGCGAGTATCGCGTTAACCGACTCAGCCAGTGAAGAGGGATTGCCCAACTCAAACAGACCGCCCACAGTGTCATCGACCATTTCGGGAAGGGGGCCGTCGTC
>CAZPJQ010000099.1:6194-6978 GCA_964586945.1 uncultured Candidatus Poseidoniales archaeon | reverse complement strand
GAGGTGAGCGAATGACCACCCCTATTCAAGAAGACCAGGAGATGTACCTGAAGATTCTCTTTGAGTTTCATCTTGGTGACCCCGATTCCCCAATCCGCACCAGCCAAGTTGCTGAGGCGATGGAGGTCAGTGGGGCCTCGGCTAGCGAGATGCTGAAGCGCCTTGGTTCGAAGGGGTTCGTCGACCATATTCCGTACAAGGGGGTGACGATGACCGAGCGTGGAATCGAGGCGGCGAGTCGGGTCAAGCGACGAGAGGGTCTGATGGAGGTATTCTTGGTTAAAATGCTCGATTATCAGGGCGATGTACACGATGCAGCGTGTAAGCTAGAGCACGCTCTCACCGACGAGTTGGAACACACAATCGACCGACTGCTCGGCTATCCTGAGACCACTTCCGACGGCACACCGATTCCCCAGGTCAAACGCCACATCACGGCCAAATTCTCTCGCGTACTACTCCCTCTTCGTTCTCTTCCCGAAGGGGTTCCCGGGACAATTGAACTGCTTGTAATCGATGGAGTCGAAGCGCGCACACTTTTCGACCTCGGCATCAAGCCGGGTGCGCGCATAACTCGCCTGCAAGATCGGTTTGAGATTGATGGAGTCGAGGCGCAACTGTCCGAGGCACTCCAGGGGCGGATATTGGCACGCACCGATTGAGTGAGCCCGTTTGAATCTGTGACCCCCATCTCCTCGAGTGCACTTCGTGACCGAATGTTCCAGTCAAACGATTCACCCTGTGGTGGCTCTCTCCAACGCCCTCCGTGGGTGGTGGTAACATA
>CAZPJQ010000099.1:0-6184 GCA_964586945.1 uncultured Candidatus Poseidoniales archaeon | reverse complement strand
CAGCGCTGATGGCCCGACCCAAGCCAGAGAGGGAGGCTGATCCCGAGCGTGACGAGTTGCGAGACCGGCTCCACGCGATGGAAGCGAAGATGAAGCGTCTTCGTGACCAGAGGGCCAACCACAACGAGACCGCACGCTCACACGCGAACCAGCGTGATGTGATACAGGGTCAGTATGCAGAACTTCGAGAGAGCATCAAGGAAATGTTGGCCGCTCAGAAGGAGATTCGCAACGAGGCGAAGAAGCATCAGGCCAGGCGTGATGCCATTCAGGAGCAACTTCGTGCGCTCTTCTCAAAATCCAAGTCGGGCCGCGACAACAAGGACAAGTCCCTAATTCTGCAACTTTCTGAGAAGATGGCGGAAATCGACAATATCGAGCGTAGAATCGAAACCGATGGCACACTCACACTCGCCAAGGAGAACAAACTGCTCAAGGTGCTGAAGACCATCAAGGTCGAGGCCAAGGCGCTCGAGCCTCTCGTCGAGGAGGAGATGCGAATCAAGATTGACCTTGACGATTTGGAGGGTTCGATTGAGGGGTTGAAGGCGGAGGCTGACGCCGAGCACAAGGCGATGATTGCCCTGCACGAGAAGGCGGACGAACTCTGGCAGGAGATAGAGCCCCAGTTCGAGAAGCGAGATTTCCTCAAGGCAGAGGGCGACCGGCTTCACAATCTGTTCGTAGCGAGCCGAGCAGATGCCGACAAGGTCCACGAATCAATTTCTGAGATGATGTCTGAAGTGACCGAAGCGCGTGAAGCACTTCAGGCACTGTTCGATGAGCGAAAGTCGTGGATAGAAGACCACAACAAGGCGATTGACGACAGTCTCTCCACCCCTGATCAAGACAAGGAACTCGCTGACAGCCTGGTCTCAGACCTGCTCAGTTCTGGTGGCCTGTCTCTAGGCGGGATTGCGGGCGCTGTCGAACCCCGTACCGACGACGCTCAACCCACTGGGAAGAGAGCTGGTCGAGGTAGGCCCGGTCGGTCTACAGCCCGAGGTACAGGAGCAGCCCGAGGGAAACGTGGCCGTTCCGAAAAGTGAGCGCCAGTCAAGTATCACGACAGTTCGTCGATTCTCCATTCATCGATGTGAGTCTGTCGAGTCCTCGTCACAAACCAGCAGTTACGAAGGTCATCCGGCTTGGCGACATTGGGTGCGATGTGGTCGACAGCCTCTGCCAAGGTATCGAACACCTTCGGCGTCTGACTCATCGCCTCACGCATCGTCTCTCGAATCAACCAGACGCCGACAGGCGCCCAGTAGCCTGAACCGATATCACGCCAGATGAGCGCCGCGCCGCTCCGCCCACGCGCTTCCAAATGCTCGAAAACCGCGAGTCGAGCCGAGTAGTAGGCACCAGTGACCCGGCTTGCGTAGGAAGTCCGAGGTTTCCCCTCCTCGTGGTCACCGAGAATTTCACTCTCACCCCAAAGCGAGCCTTGCATCCAACATTCAAGCATGTGGAAGGCCCACGACCCGGGTGTCAGAATCACCTTGAACCGATTGTCTAGATATGTCGCCTCGTAGACCTCAACCTTGTCTATCGTTGGCAAATCCCGCACCCTCTCCCAAGCCTGTTTTCCGAGCATGTCGTCAGTTGCCGTGATGGCCCAACGGGTCGGCACCATTCGCCGTCTCTCCTCGACGCCGAGAATTCCTGCTGACAGGAGTCGGGTGAGATGCGCTTCACCGATTCCGTCGTTGCTCAACTCATTTATCGCTACACTCGCCAATAGATCGGTCTCCTCAGCAACTGAGTCTACTTTTCTAGGTACGACAGGGTGGCTCGTCAACACGGCCTTTCTCACTTCTCCGGTTGGTCCAAGGGGTCTGCTCAAAGAGTCGAAGTTAGGCGCGCTGCCGACATAGACCGGATTGGTGAACTCCATTTCGACATCGACATTTCGTGCCGCCAGTGCCAATTCTTGGGTCGTCTGCAATACTCTGTCAGGTCGAGACGCATCCTTGACTCCAACCTCATGCCTACCCCTGACCAAGTTGACATGTCTTCCAGCCACCACTTCCAAAGGTTGTCCGAACATCTCAGCTGGGTCGGCCGGTGCAACAGGTTCATCCTCAGAGGAGGAGAGTGCGGAGGCCATTGGCCCGGCCGTCACCTTAGGGTAGCCGAATCTGCCGACGAAGAGTGAGGGAGGACTCGGGCCAGAGAGGACTTCGATTCTGAGAGAAGGCATGGTTGGAAGTTGCCGACGAACTTCAGCGAGTAGTGGGCAGGGGTCTATGCCACACATGCCGCGTACGCCGCGACACTCGATACACTCCGGGAACATCGGGCCGAGTGTTGGTGTGAGCGTCCATAGCAATACCGCTGTCGGGAGGGGTCGAGGAGTGCGCCGTTGAGGGTACACATAATGCCGTACGGGATTACTATCAAATATGGTTGAAAGTGCCCAAAGCGCTGATGGCAACCGATGAGGGCAGCCCGCCTCGTTCCTACGACCGTAATTGGGACGAAATTGAGGGAATGCTCGACCTTGCCGAGGAGCGGGCAGCGGAATGGCGGAAGTGGTTCGAGGAGTGCCGAGACAAGTCGGACCGTGAGGGGATGATGGAGGCGGCGCGCAACTTCAAGGCGCTCGATGGAGTCATCAAATGCCTCAAGTGGGTTCTCGGTGAGAAGGGTGTTAATCATCCGCTTGAGTGAGCCTCTTCGGTTGCAATTCTGTTCTGTGGCGTCTAGCATTGAACATTGGCCGCAAGCCAACGTTCATGACGACTAGCCGGTTCGCCGAGGTGTTCCAATGTCTATTGACCTCTCAACCATGCGCCACGGCACAGAATTGCTGAAGCGCGGCTTTGCCAAGATGCAGGAGGGAGGCGTCATCATGGATGTCGTAACGCCGGACCAGGCGCAAATCGCCGAAGACGCCGGTGCTACGGCGGTGATGGCGCTAGAGCGAGTTCCATCCGACATCCGAGCAGACGGCGGGGTAGCCCGCATGAGCCATCCCGACCTGATCAACGGAATCATCGAAACCACATCCATCCCAGTCATGGCGAAGGCTCGCATCGGACACTCTGAGGAAGCCCGGGTCTTGGAGGCCTTGGGAGTCGACATGGTGGACGAGAGCGAAGTTCTGACCCCTGCTGACCCATTCTACCACATTCCGAAGAACGATTTCACAATTCCTTTCGTGTGCGGCTGCACAAACCTCGGCGAAGCGGTTCGCAGAATCTACGAAGGTGCCGCGATGATGCGCACCAAGGGCGAGGCCGGGACGGGGAATGTCGTGTGTGCGATTCAACACGCACGACTGGTTGCCGAGGAAATCCATTGGATGCAGACTTGCGACGAGGATGATTTCGAGTTCGCAATCGACCAGATGGTAGACGGATTCCGGAAGATGGAATACCTCAGTGAGTTGGCAATTGAACTTCAGAACACTCCGTTCGGAACCATCGAGCAGTGCGAGGAGGGTGTCAGGGAGGTCATCGAAGAGGTGAGAAACCTCGGGCGCCTGCCGGTTGTCACCTTCTCGGCGGGTGGGATTGCGACCCCTTCGGATGCGGCACTTCTGATGCAGCAGGAAATGGACGGAATATTCGTTGGTTCTGGCATCTTCAAGTCGGAGGACCCGGTCACCACAGCAGAGGCAATCGTACTCGCAACCCACCACTTCAACGACCCCAACAAGGTGGCAGAAGCATCAGCGATGATGGCCGCCCCGATGGCTGGACTTCAAATCGAGGACTTGGATGTCCGAATGGAAGACCGTGGACATTAGGCTTGGTAGCCAAAGACGAGTGAGTTTCAATCGTCAGCGAGTACTGGGGAGTCACCCATGGCAGTTGGAAGGTCAGGCGCCTCGTCTTCATTGCGGGCAATCCACTCTTCCTCTTCTTCAGGGACATCGGTGTCAGCGAAGATCGCCTCGACCGGGCATTCTGGAATGCAAGCTCCACAGTCGATGCACTCATCAGGGTCAATCACAAGATAGGTACCTGCCTCTTTGAAGCACTCAACCGGGCAGACTGCCACACATTCCTGGTACTTCTTGTCGACACATGCACTGACTACTACGTGGGTCATCTCAATTCCTCACTGCTGACTATCGGGTGCGCCCCACCCTTCTATGAAGTTAACCGATTAACCCCCCCGGTCAGACCTCAAGATGCCACTCACTCGCAGGTTCGGGCAAGCCGTTTCGCTCCGCCTTCTCCCGAGCTTCCGAAATGAGCCTAAAGGCAACCTCCTCAGGGTTGTCTCCGGGGTAGACTTCCAACTTGATTCGCGCCTTGATTACCTCCGCAGAATCGGCTGGTTCCAGCAGTTCGATTCGTCCGGCCGTCAGCGCGTCGAGGCTGAGGCGGAGGTGGAGGCTGTTGTTCTCATCGATTCTGTTCGCAGGCGAATTCCGGAGGGCGGCGGCCAAAGAGTCGAGCGCGCCGGTACCGAATCGGGGCACCGCTCTGCGAGCTTTTCCCTTTGAGTCGGCTAAGGCAGTGAGCAGAAACATCGGCGAGCCGTGGAATGAGGGCGTCTTCTCCGCTTCAACGCAGTCTTCCATTCCGAGCAGCCACTCTAGGGCTGAAGCAACCCGTTCGATGTCAGCTAGGCCACTTGCATTGACGCTTAGGTGGACGGAGTGAACTGGGAGCACCATGAGCCGTGGCGGGGACTGGTCGTTGAATACGATGCCGCCTCCCACCCGGCCTTAGAGTCGAGTGACCCCCGTAGGGGGTGTCGCGGCGTTCAAATACTCGGGGTAGGTCGGCGAGGCGCTAATGGGGTAGCCCCCGTAAGATGGAAGGTGTTCGCAAATGGCCAGTAAAGGAGCAGCGCAGCGCGCAGCAGCACGAAAGCAGAGAGACAAGTGGAAGGCCAAGCGATGGTACACCATCCGGGCTCCACGGCAACCATGGCAGTTCAAGGTCATCGGCGAGACGCTCGGAGAATCCTCCGATCACATCATCGGTAGAATCTACGAGTTGCCCCAGAGCGAGGTCGACGGCGACTTCAGCAAGATGGATGTCAAACTTCGCTTCCGCGTCACCAGCACTGTCGGTAACGACGCCATGACCGAGTACATCGGCCACACAATGCAGAATGACAATGTTCGCAGGCAGATTCGCCGATATCGCGGCAAGGTTGACGATACGATTGACTGCGTCACAGCTGACGGCTACTATGTCCGAATCAAGCCGCTGATCATCACTGGCGGACGGGTGAAGAGCAGCCAGAAGAGCGAGATGCGCCGTTTGACTCGTGACACAATCCTTCAGTTTGCAGCACGTTCAACTTGGATTGAGGTGCAGAACTCAATGATGTCTGATGTTTTGGAGAAGATGGTTCACGATGTCGTGCGCGACATTCAGCCACCACGAGCAGTAATTATTCGCAAGTCACAACTAATCCAGTCCGGAGTCGAAGTTGACGACGGAATGTCCCTTGAGGAGATTGTCCAAGAGGAGGCGCGCAAGGAAGCCGAGCTGAAGGCGAAGAAGGAAGCAGCACTCGCTGGAGCCGAGGACGGCGAGGAAGAGGCAGACGAAGCCGACGAAGATGACGCCGGCGATGTACCAGATGTTCTAGCTTCTGTAGAGGCGCGCGACGCGGATACCACCGAATCGCCAGACGACGCAGCAGACGACGCAGCAGACGACGAGGAGGCGCCCGCTGAGGAGGCCGAAGCAGAGGCCGAGGAAGCCCCAGCAGAGGAAGCCCCAGCAGAGGAAGCTGCGGACGAGGACCTTTCATCACTCACGGTGGCCGAGTTGAAGGAGCGACTCAAGGCGGCAGGACTCCCGGTGTCCGGGAAGAAGGCCGACCTAATCGCCCGACTGAGTGAGTGAGGTGAGTTAGGATGCAGCGTATCGCCGTCATCGGCGGTACCGGCATGAAGCAGTTGGTTGCGGAGGCCGACTTCGGTGACTCCGGGTTCACGGTAAGCCAGGTCGACTCACTCAACAGTGAGAACGAGTATGGTGAAGTCCCAATCGAAGTGATGGTTCTCAACCGACAGGGTGGCTCCGATGAGTGCAGAATCTTCGTCATCCACAGGCACCACGGTGATGGCAAGACTACGCCACCGCATCTGGTCAACTACCATGCAATCGTGCGCGCCGCGGCAGACTGCCGCCCAGAGGTGATTCTGAGCGTTCAGTCAGTCGGTGGAATCGACCCCAATTTCCCGCCGGGAATCGTCGGTATGGCC
>CAZPJQ010000098.1:312-6983 GCA_964586945.1 uncultured Candidatus Poseidoniales archaeon | reverse complement strand
AAGCGATGATTTTGGCTGACAGAATCGCCATCATGGAGGGCGGCGACTTGCAGCAGCATGGACCACCATTGGAGGTCTACAACAACCCGGCGAACGAATTTGTGAAGGGATTTCTCTGTAAGCACATAGACGAAATCGTTGATACGGCCAACCGAATCTTCGATGAGCGGTGAGAAGATGAATCGCTGGAAATTTCTGCTCCTAGCGGCAATCATGCTGCTCTCGTTGCTGCCGGCAATCACGGTCGATGCTGGCGAGAGCAAGTCCTCCACACAGTCGGTGGACATCCAGAATTTCGCCTTCGGCCCACAGGATGTCACCATCTTCGTCGGTGACAGCATTTCGTGGACGAATCAGGACTCAGCATCCCACACCGCCACCAGCACCAGTGGCCCGGATTCGTTTGATTCAGGAACGCTGCCACCTGCCAGAGTGTTCACCTTCACCTTCACCTCGGCCGGCTCCTACGACTATCGCTGCTCAATTCACACTTCGATGACCGGAACCGTGACCGTGGAGGCACCACCAGCGGTTAGGGTTCGAGAGACCGAGACCACATTTACCTGGAGGTTGGATGAGCCAGAACCGGCCCAACAGCCGTCGAATGTGAGCCTAATCGGTGAGTGGGATTGGAGTACTCACACGGAACTCAACTTCAATTCCAATTTGGATTGGTCGACAAGTCTGGCACTTCAACCTGGGCTGTACTGCTACAAGTTCGTCATCGGAGAGGCGGACTACCGCTTCGATCTGACCAACCCATACCGGGGCTACTGCGCCGAGTTCGAGAATTCAATCGCCCGTGTCGAAGACACGAACAAGCCGATGCTTACACTCGACTCCTCATCGACCGGTGAGGGTGGATACAACGCGCGCATCCTGTTTTGGGCCGGTGGCGGCAATGCCGCTCCAGACATCATCACCACGACACTCGAGCATGATTTCGTTGAAACGCCAGTCAACGCCGTCTGGAATTCCGGTGATTGGTCACTCTCTCTCTTTTTGGATGACCTTTCACCCGGGAAGTACACCTTGCGAGCTTCCGCAACCGATGTCGACGGCGGCGAATCGGATGATTTGCTGCTTCCCTTCTGGGTCGGCGAGCAATCCGAGTTCGTCTGGGATGACGCGCTCATCTACATGGTGATGACCGATCGCTTCGTCGACGGCGACCCCTCCAACAACCCGGCGCCGACAACCGCCACCGAAAACGCTGACTGGCAAGGCGGCGACTTCGCCGGCGTCACGCAGATGATTCAGTCCGGTTACTTCGACGATCTCGGCGTCAATGCCCTCTGGCTGACTCCCTTCAACAGCGCTGCCAACGGAACTGGGATGGCCGGTGACGGCCAACACGAGGTGTCAGCCTACCACGGCTACTGGCCTGTCGAGCCGAGAGGGGTTGATTCGAGGCTTGGCAGTGAGGCGGAATTGGAGGAATTGGTTGCTGCGGCGCATGAGCATGGAATCCGTGTGCTGGGTGATTTCGTAGTCAACCATGTTCACGAGGACCACCCATACTACGCCGACCACCCCGACTGGTTCAACCAAGGGTGCCTTTGTGGCTCCACGGACTGCGATTGGACGGAGCACCGCCTCGACTGTTTGTTCCGAACCTACATGCCGGACATCAACTGGAAGAACCGAGACGCCTCTGAACAGATGATTGCTGATGGGCTGTGGTGGCTAGAACGGTTTGACTTGGACGGGGCGCGCATTGATGCTGTCAAGCACGTCGATGACCTCGCAATCTACAACTTCGCGACTCAGGTCGAGGAGCGCTTCGAGTTGGCGGGAACCGATTACTATCTCAAAGGTGAGACCGCGATGGGTTGGGTCGGACACAATCTGGAAGACAACCAAGGCGAGTATGGCATGATCAATCGCTACATGGCTGAGCATGGTCTGGACGGACAGGCCGACTTCGTCCTCTATCACGCGGTGGTTGACAATGTCTTGACCTCGGGCATCATGGACTACCAGCACCTCGACTGGTGGACTGCTCGAAGTCAGGACCAGTATGTCGAGGGGGCGACAATGGTGCCGTTCATCGGCAGCCATGACTCCCCTCGATTCATCTCACGCGCTGACCCCGGTACTGGTGACGAGTGGAATCAGTGGACTGAGGATGGTCTTCCGGGACAACCTGGGACCGACGAGCCCTACCAATCCGCGTTACAGGCCTTCACTTGGCTGTTGACCACGCCTGGCGCTCCGATGATGTACATGGGGGACGAGTACGGCGAGTATGGGGGGGCAGACCCAGACAATCGCCACATGTTGAGGGATTCCGGTGAGTGGAACAACAGGGAGGCCGCTCTGTATGAGAACATCTCACTGATAGGCACCATCAGAGATTCTCAGGAACCTCTGCGGCGCGGCAGCTACTATACCCTGATGAGCGAGACCGACACTCTCGTCTATGCGATGGAAATGGTGGATGATAGCGCTCTGGTCATACTGAACCGCGGACCGGCGAGGCAAATCAGTTTCAATTTGACTTTTGTCTCGGGTGATTGGGCCGGCAGCGAACATGGCGACCTCGTCGCCAATGTGAGCATGTCCGTGAATGGTGAAAACATCGCCACAGTCGACATCGAGGCGAACTCCGTGCTGATATTCTCGTCTGTCAGCGCTGACCTAACCGATATTCCAGAGCCTGAACAGCCACATGTCATCGACATCCTAGTCGTCTACCCACAACCCGCTGAGGATCAGTTGGCGAATTTCATCTCCCAAAACAAGACATTCGGCGAGACCACAATGGGTGGCTTCCTGGATGCCCACTTTGGAGTGGTGTCGGAAATCTATGCCGACAGTGGGATACCTGCACTCTTCAATGTCTCAGGACACGCGGAAATCGACCTCTCCAACCTCGATGATGACTGGAAGACCAAGTTGTCATCGTTCGTTATGAATTCCGGCTCTAATTTCAGTTGGCACGGACCATATCGAGAGGCAATCGAGTCGCTGCGCTCCGAGGCTGAAGCGGACATCGTCATCTATTGGCGACAAAGTGGCGACGGTGGCCCCAACGCAAACGGGGCGGGGGCAATTCCTGCAACCGAAGACCAGGCCTACATTCAGATGAATTCGGGTGGGATGAATCCCCGCATCGCGGCACATGAGCTTGGACACTTGTTCGGCGGCAGACACGAGGTGGGAATGCGCGGGGCGACCAATGTATCCGTTGACGGGGGTGATGTCGAGATGCACGAATATCGAACCATCATGAGCAGTCTTGAGGAACTCGAATTTGGCAATGCCCTGTATGTCTGGGCCTTCTCAGAGGAGAGCAGCACGGTTCACGGTAATGTCCGCTGCAGTACCAGTTCGGGAATTGAGCAGGTATGTACCTTCGTCGACCAGATGCCGTTGGGCAACTCTACCTCGGATAACCGGCCAATTCTGATTCAAATGGCTCCGATCATCGCTGGGTTCCGCCCTGTTGGGTCCGGCCCCGAACCGGTTTTCGGGTGTACCGACTCATCCGCCGAGAACTACAATCCAGAGGCCACACATGACGACGGCTCCTGCACCTACCCTCCGCCCGTGGAGGGCTGCACCGATCCCTTGGCTGAGAACTACGATTCCGCAGCGAACCAAGATGACGGTTCATGCACCTATCCAGAGCCAGAGCCGGAGCCGGAGCCAGAGCCGGAGAACGGTACGGGAAATGAAACCGGCAATCAGACTGGCAACCAGACCGGCAATCAGACTGGAAACCAGACTACTGAGCCGCCCGCCTGTACTGATGGTGTGAGCATGCCGGCAGAGGATGGCTGTAACACCTGCACCTGCGTTCAAGGCAATTGGCAGTGCACCGAACTCGCTTGCCAACCAACAGACGATTCCTCCATCGAGCCAGCAGGAGGGTTCGACATACTCAGCGTCGCAAGACTGGCACTCGTTGCCATACTGTTGATGGGTTTGCTCACCTTCGGATTGATGACCATCAAACGGCGTCGCTGAAGGCGTCGTAGAAGCGGCGGTAGTCCGACAACATACGGGCTCCGGTGAAGCGGGCACTGGTCGCAATCGCGGCCCGGGTCAGTTGGCTCCAACGCTCCTCACCAGCATCCCATGCGGGAAGCACTTCATCCTCCAAAACCGAGTAGAGAGCCGCTGCGTCACGCAAGTCATCACGCTCATCCTCGGCCTCGCCAATCGCCCAACCGTTCACGCCGTGCTCACACGCCTCGGGCCACCAACCGTCGAGAATCGAGAGATTCGGAACCCCATTGAGGGCCGCCTTCATGCCGCTGGTTCCTGAAGCCTCGAATGGGCGGACAGGGTTGTTCAACCAGATGTCAACCCCTCCTGTCATCGCTAGACCAGTCGCCATCGAGTAGTCTTCGAGGAAGGCGACTGGAATTTCATCAGCAACCTCGGCACCACTTGCGAAAATATCCCGAATCAACTGCTTGCCGCCTTCGTCGCGCGGATGCGCCTTGCCGGCGAATACGAATTGGATACGACCGGCTCCGAATGCCCTCAACCTTGGCAGATCGCTGAACACCAGATTGGCCCGCTTGTAGGTGGCGAACCTGCGTGCGAAACCGATTGTCAGTCGCGTCTCATCAAATTCGACTCCAGTACTCGCCTGCACCAAGTCGCGCAGAACCGCCCTCGCCTCCTGCCTCGCCGGCAGCAGCGCTTCATCCGGAATCCTTCCTGCGTGAGCCAACTTAGCGGGGTCAGAACGCCATCCCCGCAGGTGCTCGTCATAGACCGTCGCCATGGGGGGTGAGGCCCAGGTGAGGTGGTGGACACCATTGGTGATGGGCTCGATATGGACTCCCTCGAACATCCCCGAAGCGACCCACGCATTGAGGTTCGAAACGGCGTTTACCTTCCCCACCAATCCGATTGCCAAATGACTCATTGAGCAGGATTCTTCGCATCCGCTGAACGATTGAACATCGTCCGGCAGCAAGTCAGCGACAACTGACTCAACCTCTTCCCAAGCGAAACGGTCGTGGCCGGCCGGTACTGGTGTGTGTGTCGTGAACAGTGAGCGAGCTCGGAGGCCATCGCGCGACCACCCTTGAGAGAGCATCTCAAGTGCTGCAAATGTGCAGTGCCCCTCATTCATGTGCAGACCTGTCAATGGGCCATGGCCTAGTGCATTCAGCGCCCGGATACCTCCAACACCGAGCAGGTATTCCTGCCGCAGCCGAACTGAATCATCTCCGCCATAGAGCCTGTTGCCCAGCGCCGCGTGCTCAGGTGCGTTCCCCTCGTGCCGCGTATCGAGAAAGTAGACCGGAACTGTGTGGCCACCGACACCAACCACCTCCGCCAACCAGATTCTCGAATGGAGGGTAGAACCGTCCAGTGGTAGAGCCAATTCAATGCCCGTATCGATGAGATGTTCGGCCGGATCTATCTCCGGATAACTCTCAGACTGATTTCCCGACTCATCCAAGTGTTGCCTGCCGTAACCTTGTCTATAGAGCAAGGTGATGGCTACAAGGTCGATGCCGGCATCAGCCGCTGACTTGACATGGTCGCCTGCCAAGACCCCTAGGCCGCCGGAGTAGGTGTGTAGTTCAGACCATAGCCCAATCTCTGCTGAGAGGTATGCGACCACCATGCACTCCTCTCCAATCACTGAGTCATATCATCATGCCTGCGCAACATTGACCTACGACCACCGACGCGAATAACAGCAATGGAGTTGATTCTAGACTCAGCCGTCATCGCCGAAGTCGAGGAGATCGCTGCGTGGGGCGTGCTTGACGGAGTGACCACGAATCCGACTCTGATTCGACGCTCCGGTGGTGATTTCAAGAGAACCGTTCAGAGAATCGCAGAACTCTGTTCTGGCCCAATCAGTGCTGAGGTGACCGCTCTCGACACCGATGGCATGGTTGCCGAGGGGCGTGACTTGAAGGAGTCACTTCCCGACAATGTCATCATCAAAGTGCCTTGTACGGCAGAGGGTCTTGCTGCGACCAGCATCTTGGCGGGCGAGGGAATCGACGTGAACATGACGCTCGTCTTCAGCCTGAGTCAGGCTTTACTCGCGGCGAAGGCTGGCGCCGCCTATCTCTCGCCGTTCATCGGGCGGCTCGATGACCGAGGCGAGGACGGAATGCAGCTCATCGCTGAGATCATGCAGGTATGGAATCACAATCCGGACTTGACCTGCAAGGTACTCGCCGCCTCAATCCGCAGCGTCGAGCATGTCGAGGCGTCAGCCCGACTCGGAGCCCACGCCGCTACAATCCCCTACAATGTATTCAAGCAGCTCATCGAGCACGAACTGACCGACTCAGGCATCGAGTCGTTCCTTGCAGATTGGGACGCAGTCAAGGCCGAAGGCCGCAACTAGCGCCTTCTACCAGAGCCGTAGACCTGCTGACCGAACCAGAGCAGTTGTGCGTCATCCAGCTCCTCCCAGTCGAATTTCCATTCCCAGTTTCCCTCCTGGATGCCCGGGGTGTTCATGCGCGCGTCTGAGCCCAACCTCATCACGTCTTGGAGCGGTATTATCGTAAGTTCGGCCGGTGATTCGAGCGCTGTGGTAATCATCTCCTTGACCGGCTTCTTCCCCCATCCTACGGTGGTGTCATTGTCGTGGGTTCCGGTGTAGACCACCATATCCGCCGTGTGGTTCTCCGGATTGTGTGGGTTGCCAGAGTCATCATTGGCGAATTGCAGCACAG
>CAZPJQ010000098.1:0-254 GCA_964586945.1 uncultured Candidatus Poseidoniales archaeon | reverse complement strand
CCTCGAGCAACTCATCACCCGGCCCCTGCACCCATTCGCCATGCTCCGCAGTTGGGTGATGGGCGGGAATCGCCCAAGCCGAATCGATGGCCCGGAAGTGATCGATGCGGACGATGTCGAACAGTTCGAACATGCGTGTCATTCGACTCTTCCACCAGGCGAAACCATCTGCGCGGTGTGCACTCCAGTCGTAGTGGACCGTCCCCCAGCGC
Organism: uncultured Candidatus Poseidoniales archaeon; assembly: GCA_964586945.1. GTDB lineage: Archaea > Thermoplasmatota > Poseidoniia > Poseidoniales > Thalassarchaeaceae > MGIIb-Q1. Next base: position 42 of record CAZPJQ010000098.1, on the reverse strand, counting down.
TGCCCCTCCTTTGAGAAGTAGTCAGGAGGTACTCCGGCAACC
>CAZPJQ010000097.1:0-7001 GCA_964586945.1 uncultured Candidatus Poseidoniales archaeon | reverse complement strand
TCGTAGGAACTCCCGGCCGAGTCATCGACATGAGCAAGAGGGGACACATCAATCTCGCAGATATCACTTCGTTTTGCCTCGATGAGGCGGACCGAATGCTCGACATGGGATTCTTCCCGGACATCATCTGGGTCCTTGAGAGAATGGAGAACAGGAGTCAGACCCTTCTCTTCAGCGCCACCTTCCCCGAAGAGGTGATTGAGGCTGCAAACGAGTTCATCTCCGAGGCTGAGCATGTGATGTCAGAGGACATGGATGTCGAGATCCCAGAGATTGAGCAGCGCTACATCTCCGTCGGCCGAGCCAACAAACTGTGGGCACTCGGCCGAATCATGGTGACGATGGATGAAGACGACCAGATGCTCATCTTCACCAACACCAAGAGGATGGTCGACATGCTCGTTCAGAGGTTGGACAAGTTCCGCTTCGATGCCACCGGAATCCACGGTGACCTGCCACAAAACAAGCGAGAGCGAATCATCACCGCCTTCAAGGCTGGCTCGACGAAGGTCGTGGTCGCCACTGATGTCGCAGCCCGCGGCCTAGATGTCGACGGAGTCACAATCGTGGTCAACTATGACCTCCCCATCGATGTCGAGGGTTACATCCACAGAATCGGTAGGACTGGTCGAATGGGCAGGGAAGGTCAAGCGTGGTCGTTCGTGAGCGCTGACGACAAGCAACAACTGCAGAAGATCGTCGCCACTTGGAATCTCGAGATCACAGAATCAGACCCACCGGCACTTCCTGAGGGCGTTACTAGGGACCCTGTCGGCCGCCAGCGTGACTGGGCAGAGGTGTCGAACAACTTCGGCATGGTGCCAGTGCGCTTCAGCGTCGGAAAGGAAGAGGAGGCATCTTCTAGAAAACTGTCAGACTGGATTGTCAAAGAGGCCAAACTGCCTGAGGTCGCCATCGGTGAAATCGAGGTCAATGATGCTGAGAGCATTGTCGAAGTTCATGTTGACCGAGTTGAGACAGTTCTCAAGGTGATGGGTAGCCGAGAGTGGAACGGGCAGTCGGTCAAAGCCGAAATCGCAAACTGAGTTGCCGTCGTGAACTGCGGCGGTCATTCCTCTTCGTCATCTATTGATGCGGCATCATCGTGATGCTCCCAGTCGATTTTGACGGTCGCAAAGAGTCCCATCACAGTCGCAACGATGATTGAACGCCATGCCAGGTCGGTTACGTTTGCAAATTCGCCGTTTTGTGCTGCACACAATGCAGGCGTCAAAATCGGATCGCAACCCTCAGCCACCATTCGTAACTGTTCAGTCCAGTCGTCGAACGCCAAGATGTAGGTGGCCCTGACAGCAAGCAGCAGGGCGAGCGCCAGTAGTCCCTTCGACCAAGTAGGCAACACCTTTCGGGCGCTGATGTTCTTCGGCATTGCAAAAAACATTCCAGACGACCCCATATCGCGAGTTTTCGCCGGCCCGCCCACCGCGAGATACCAACCGGTCCAGCCGAGCAGAATAACCATCATGAATCCATAATCCAGCATGAATTGGTGGAATTCCCACATAGGTGCCCAACAGCCATACTCACCGGGATTCGCCACACACCCCTTGACAGCGAGAGGATAGAGCACCACCAAGCGGACGATGTTGAGCACCGTGATGACCCCTGCCATCGTCAGAATCCCGCGCCACTTCTCTCTCGCAGAAACCCCCGGAGTCATCCAAATCAAGAAGGAGACAAAGGCGATTTCATGGAGTGCTACGCACTCGTCTGTGATGTCCAGAGGGGGGATCTCACTACCAACTAGTGATGGGTGGAAGAACTCGAGAACTTTACGAGGTTCACTCTCAATTGCGTAGTAGGCGATTGTGTCACTGCCGAAAAGAAGGCTGTGAAGGTTGAACCAGATCCACGCAATCAACTGTTGGTACAAGAGAAAGGTGTCGTCGGGAGCAGTCATCCAACGATAGGCTAACTCTGCCAAAATGAGCAGCGCGACAACGCTACCGATGATTTTCAACTTAGCAGCGATTTCCGACCAGGAGACATCATCTCCCGTTGACTTCATGGCCCTCTTAGGTCGCTCCCGCCTATCAACCCTACACGCCTGCATGGGTTGAAAAAAGGGGGTTCGGTCGGGTATCCCGGAGGGGTGGTAATGCGTACGCTCGACCTGCTTGGTTACCACTGCCCTGTACCGGTTCACGAGACTAGGAAGGTGCTCGCTACGCTGGATAGCGGAAGTGAACTGGAAGTTCTTGCTGACGACCCAGAGACAAAGCATGATATCCCAGCACTATTGGTCAAGATTGGAGCAACTCTCATCTCTGTCGAAGAGGCTGCAGGGGAAATTCGGTTCATCATACGCAAGGGAGCATGAGGTGGCGAAATGAGCGGCAGTGCAATCAATGTCATCGAGACATCGGAAATTCCCTCAGATGCGAGGCTTCCAACTACGCATGGTGAGTTCCGCATCCGCGTGTTCCACGAGGAGAGTACCGGCTTCGACCATGTCTGCCTGACACTCGGTGACATGTTTGGGCCAGACCCCGTTCTCGTCAGGATTCATTCAGAGTGCCTGACTGGTGATGCCCTCGGCAGCACCCGCTGTGACTGCGGGGCTCAGCTTGATGCGGCACTGAGACAGATTCAGGATAGAGGCTGGGGCTGCCTCGTCTATCTGCGACAGGAGGGGCGTGGAATCGGGCTGCATGAGAAGATCAAGGCGTACCATCTGCAAGACTTGGGGGCGGACACCATGGATGCAAATATAATGCTCGGGCATCCGGCTGATGCGCGGGACTATAGAATTGGGGCAGAGATTTTGAAGACGGTCGGAATCACCTCAGTATGCCTTTTGACTAATAATCCAGACAAGGTGATGCAAATGAGAAACCTAGCAATAAATGTGGTTGAAAGCATGCCTATTATCGCAGGTGTAGGCAAGGACAATCTCGACTATCTGACAACCAAGGCGAACAGAATGGGGCACACAATCGACTCCGATTCACTCAACGGCGATTGAAATCACGCCCTTCCTTGAAGCATCAAGATTTCAGCGCTTCAAATCGTGATGGGGCCGCGACCGGGAATTGAACCCGGGTTGGCAGATCCACAGTCTACCGTCCTAACCACTAGACCACCGCGGCCATCGTGTGAGCCGCCCGTTAGGCCGACTCCATATCAACCTTCCATGCGTCCGAGGATGCGACGGTTTGAAGCGTCACCGCCGCAGCAGGTGCACCATGGCAACTAGCCGCTCGGCAGTTCTCGCCCTCAGCATCGCTTCCCTCTTCCTGCTCGGGCTGCCCGGTTCGGTCTATGCCGACACCGTGATTCGCTCCGAGACCGTCGACCTCCTACCCGAGGGAACCTTCGAGAATGCGGCAGTTTGGGATATCAATTCATGGGAAGGATATTTCGAGAGCGACTCGGCACAATTCACTGCTGGAATGGTTGCTGATGGTCATCTCTCGTTCACCCATGTTCGCCCGGAGCATTTCACTGAAGGAACGGGTTGGGCACTCTACAGTCCGACTGAGAGCAACATGTCTCTCGGAGTCCCCGATGGCGGCTACACTTGGAGTAAGGGGCCAACCATCGAATTGGAAAATTTCGATTCATCGGCGTTTTTTGGTAGTGATATCATCAATGTCTCGCTTCTATTCTCTTTTGCAGTCCCCGAAGTTCTCAGTGACGATGAGGTCCGATTCCAAATTTCGTGGGGCACCAACCTGCAGTTGGTGCGTAGTTTCGCTCACACACAGGCGCCAATCGATAACATGCAGGGAAACTCCCTTGTCATCTCACTCGACGCCTACAACAACTGGACTTGGAGTGACTTGAGCGACTTGACGGTTACGATTGACTATGTCTCAGTTGGCGGCATCGACGATTCGGAAGTCCGTGTGGATGCAGTAGGTCTGCGTGTGAAGGAGAGGAGCCCTTGGTCTGGGTTTGAGAATTCGAAGGCGCTGCACTCTACTCAGATGGAGATGGCGCCATTTTTCGACTTCGACATCGCCTCTGGATCATTGAGTGGACTTCTGATCACAAGTTGCGGACTCGAGCTGGGTTCTTCGGGGAACCCCGGCGGCTGGGTCAGCGAAGCAGTCGAATTGCCACACGACCAGTATTGGGGTAGATCCCACCAGTAGGGGAATGCAAGCGCATCCGTGAAAATCCAATCCAGCGAAGATGGGGTAAGTTGGTCGCCTGGGGTGACTATCAACAACGCAGAGTCGGTCACCGCGGGGACTTTTGTTCGACTTGACATCGCCATTTTCGAGGGCTGCCTCGCGGGTGCGCGCATCGATTTGAATGACCCGACGATGACAATCACCGGAAGTGTGAGCGGTTCTACTGCCGATTTGGTCAGTAACATCAGTGTCGTGAAATTCGCCTTGGGGAGCAACCTCGTTGCAACGACTTCCATTGCTCTAGGCAGTTTCTCTCTTTCAGTACCGGTTGGACGATATCTGCCTTCTGCGGGTGAATCACTCGACATCGGCGTCTCGACTCGATTCCAGTGGTCATCTCAAGGCAATCCTGAGGTTGTGGTGGTGATGGTCGAAGACATTCTGCTCAGCGGTGGATTCGTCGTAGAGTGGGACCGTGATCCCAGTTGCGAGAACCCCGGCTCCATCTATCTCCAAGAGGACCTGATTGGGGACATTGTCCCAATTCGCTCAACATGTAGCGATGACATCACAGATGTTGACCAACTCTCTGTATCCGCTATTTCCCAAGCGCCCGACCTAGTTGCCGTGTCGATAGATGATGGCCGGGTAGTCGTTAGCCAACTTTCTGAACAATCAGGGGTGGCACCAATCGATGTCGTAGTCACAGACCAGAGAGGGAACGCATGGACCACCACCTTTGACGTAGTGGTTTCCAGCGTCGATGATGCGCCGACTCACGCGCAACTTCCTCAAGAGGTCTTGGTGGCTGTCGGAGATGCCCTCACAATCGAGTTGGAAATAGCCGATGTTGACACCCCAATCGACGACCTCATCATCTCAACTGACATCTCGTGGGCAACGATTGACGCCAACAACGATCTGGTTCTCACGCCGACTTCAGTAGGTTCATTCGACATTACGATAACAATCAGTGACGGCACCAATGTGGTGACTGGGTCACTTTCGGTTCTCGCCACCTCCGACCCCGACCTAGTCATCGAGTCAGTAGAGGTGGAGGGCGAGGTGGCAGGCCAAATCGAGAGAGGGCAGGTGACCTCGATCAAGGTCTGGGTGCGCAATGACGGACTCTCAACCGCCTCACTTGTGACCGTACGCTGTTACGATGGCCAGACTCTCATCAACACGAGTGTGCCAATTCCTGTGATTGAAGCTGGTGGTCTGCGCGCCGCGACTTGCGTATGGCTTGTGCCAGCAGCAGAGGGTGATGTTTCGTTGCGTGTCTATGTCGACCCGACATACGACATCTTGGAGGTATCCGAGACAAACAATGAGTATCACAGCACAATTGAGGTGATATCTGGAGATGCTGGAACTGGTGACTCCGGAAGCGGAGCCCCAGGAGGCGTGAAAGCACCTTCGAAGACGATGGTCTATGTCTTCGCGGCGGTAATTGGGGTTGGAGCGATAATTGCGATGCAACTCGGTCCAGGCAGGATTCGCAGACAAATCTGACGGTTTCCACCTCTTGAGGAGCCCGCAAGGGCGGATAATTCGCCATTTTCGGACAATGATTAAGTGTAGCCCGTGGCTGAAAAGTTTGCTTCCGCATAGGCAGATGCGTCTGCCGGGGGGTGGAAGTGGGGTACGCGATATGGGACGATTGAAAATCCGTCTAGAGACGGAACAGTGGATTTACGAAGAGTATGACATCGAGTGAAATCTAGATTCAGGCACAGTTTGTGCTTGTCTTTGGAGTGACGACAACTCGTTGATACTACTCCTCTGTTCAGATGAGTTGAGGTAAGTCATCAACCGACTGGCTCAGAAGGCGAGCGGTATCTTCGCTCCTTCAAGTCATTCTGGTAGGCGATGCCCAATTCATTCCCATGTTCTGCAATCCACTCCGAGAATTTGTGCACACCCAAAGGCTTCTCATCCGATGCCATCAGCCCACGCTTCAGCCCTCGAATCTCAGCTCTGGTGATTACTAGATCTTGCAGAATGAGGCCAACGAACTTTCCGAAAACCCAACCAACCGTCGAGGGCATCGGGAGGATGAGTCGGCGCAGACCCATCGACTTCGCCATCAGGCCAATGTACTCCTTGTAGCGAAATGTCTCTGGTCCAGTGACGTCGATTGTCACATTCTCACGTAACTCACCCTGCTCTACTGCTACTCTGGCGACATCCTTGACGTGCACAGGTTGGATGGGATAGTTACCCATGCCAAAGACGCCGAAGACCGGGAATTTTCTCAGCATCCAGGCGATGTTGTTGATCAATACATTCCTACCGCCGCCGAACAACACCGTTGGACGGAGAATCGCATAGGAGTGCTCCGAGTCGTGGAGGAGTCCTTCGACTGCGACCTTGCCACGAAAGTAGGTCCAGTCGGGTGCCTTGTGTGGATGAGCGACGGAGAAGTGGACGATTCTTTCTACTCCAGCCTCGGCAGCTGCAGCGAACAAACGCCTGCTGTTCTCGACCGCTATTCCATGCTCGAAGTTACGACGTGGATGATTGTAGCGAACCCAATAGGTGTTGTAGAGCACCTGCGCTCCTCGCAGTGATTCAACTAGTGCTGCATGGTTATCGAAATCTAGTGAATGTACCTCTACCCTACCGTCGAAGGGGTCGTCTCTACCGACTGCGTTGGTCAGTGTCCTCACCCGAATGCCCTTCTCCAATAGCCGATGGGCAATCCATCTACCTGAGTAGCCGAATGCGCCGGTCACGACATGCAGGGCCTCTGCCATGGCCAACCGACCTTCTGAAACAGGATAAAGCCATAATGCGCAGAAGCAGAATTGGGGTTTAGACTCACAAGCGTCTGCTCTGAAGATGGAAACCACGAGTTGTCGGAACATTGACACCTTCAGAGCATCAGCCAGTGTCAAT
>CAZPJQ010000096.1:0-7121 GCA_964586945.1 uncultured Candidatus Poseidoniales archaeon | reverse complement strand
CATTGTTCAACGGTTGTTGAGCGGTGAGTGTAACCCCCGCCGTTTGGGTGTGGAAGCGAAGTTGGGTGCTTTTCGGGTCCTTTGGATGAAATCTTTCGGTCATCAACTCAAACCATAGCCTACGAGCGGCACGAAATTTAGAAACTTCCTCGAAAAGGTCGTTGTGGCATCCGAAGAAGAATGAGAGCCTTGGCGCGAAGTCGTCCACATCAAGCCCGGAATCGACGGCAGCCTGCACATAGGAGAGTGCATTGGAGAGTGTGAACGCTAGTTCTTCGACTGCGGTTGCCCCAGCTTCGCGAATGTGGTATCCGGAGATGCTGATTGTGTTCCAACTTGGAGCGCGGTCCCTGCACCATCCCATCAAATCAGTGATTAGGCGCATCGATTGCTCAGGTGGGAAAACATAGGTTCCTCGGGCGATGTACTCCTTCAGTATGTCATTCTGCACAGTTCCCCTCAGACTTACCAAGTCCACACCCTGTTCCTCAGCAACGCTCGCGTACATCGCGAAGAGAACGGCGGCGGGGGCATTGATTGTCATCGATGTGGAGACTCCTCCAAGGTCGATTTCCGAGAATAGTTGTCTCATGTCATGGATGGAATCGATTGCGACGCCGACCTTGCCAACTTCGCCGTGTGCCAACGAATCGTCAGAGTCCATGCCGAGTTGTGTTGGAAGGTCAAATGCAACCGAAAGACCGGATTGACCCTTTTCTAGTAGAGAGCGGAACCGGTAGTTCGTCTCCTTCGCAGAGGAGAATCCAGCATATTGGCGCATGGTCCAAGTTCGGCTCCGGTACATCGACGAGTGGATTCCTCTCGTATAGGGTTGTGAACCAGGTTTCCCAATACCTGAATCACCGCCCGATGAGGCGAGGTGCCCCTCATCTGGGAGTTCGGGAATTGGAATTCCCCCGAGCGTCTCAAAGCTCTCATCATCGCTCACTTGTTCACCCCGCGGATACGGCGAGGTGGTGCTCGCCGTCAATCGTTTCGGTAGGAGATTGGACCTGAATGCACTATGAGGCACTATGTGGTTGGGCGAGCCCAAAACCAACATCGCGCAATTTGATGAGAACGGAACGCTCAATCAGTGTTCGTGGCCACCAGGGCCATGCACATGACCGTGTGCCAATTCTTCTTCAGAAGGGTCACGAACTTCGACGACCTCGACCTCAAACTTGAGAACTCGACCGGCGAGAACATGGTTGAAATCACACTTCACGATTTCATCGGTGATCCCAACAATTCGGAAGGGCCCATGGTCAGACATCAATACCATTCCGAGGTCTAGTTCAATGTCGTCTGGAAATTCTTCACGGGGGATGTCAGCTACTGCCTCATCACTCTTCTCACCATAGGCGTCCTCCGGCATTAAGGTGAAAGTTCGTGAATCGCCTACTTCGGCCCCCATCATCTCCCGCTCAAACCCTGGAATCATCTGCTGATGACCAACGAGGAAAGCGAGTGGGTCACGGTCATGACTAGAATCGAATTCTTCATCATCCTCGGGGAAGGTTCCCTTGTAATGCACCACTGCGACCTTATTCTCTTCAATTTTCGTCATTTTCATCTCTCCGTTCGATATGATTTTAATACATTTCGAATACGATTTGCTGCACCATCTGAAAGGACACCTTCGTCCTCCTTTTCATTGACATACTCCAATGCGGCGTCGATTCCAGATCTCTCACCCTTAGCCCATGTACTGCCCAGCACATTTGCGCGGTGTTCATCGGGGACATTTTCCTCCTCCATGATTTCACGGAGGTCTACTTTGAAGTCCATGTACTTGCGTCGATTCAACTTGACGACTCGTTTGGCGGGCGGCGGCTTCACCTTCCGTCGGCGTGGCCGAGGTTTCCCCCTTTCCTTCTTCGCGGGTTGAATGAAATGTTTTGGGATTTGTATGTCTGGATGAACCTTTTTCGATTCGGGAGTATCTGGGACTTCCATGCCTGATTCTACGGCCAACTGCTTGGATTCAGCGATTAGATCAGACACCCTCTCCTCGGCTGAGATTTCAATAGAATCGACCTTAGGTTCTTCTTGGTTCCTCAATCCGACACCGCGGTCCAAACCCGATGCAGTGACCGGGCTGGGTGACTCCTCCTCATCCTCAATTGGTTCGACAGATGGTGGTTGAATTTCCAGAGGTTCCTCAGATGCCTCAGATACTTCTTCCTCTACGGTGAGGTCCGCCTCTTCATGCTCACCTGAAGGTTCCTCTTCAGGCTCCGTTTCAGGGACTGGTTCCTCTACATCTGGAGTGCGATGTGCTAATGGAATTGCAGGTCTGGGAGTCGCCGATTCTGGCGGAAGAGGTTCGGACGGCGCAATCGGTGCCGGTGGACCAGCGGTTCTATTCGGAGCCGCCGATGGAGCATGGTCTGACCGAGGTTTTGCCTTCGGTTTTATTGAATTTGGGTCGAATGGATTGAATGGTTTTGCCTTCTTTGCCAAGCGCTTCCACCTCTCCGACGGCCTGCGCTACTGCCGACCCCTCATAACCCTTGCAGTTGTAGTCGACAGGTGAGGTTTGCTCCTGTTGTTGTGTGCTAGGAACCTTGCAAGCAGATACAGGATGATGACTCAATATTGGATTTCCTGTGAAAGGGGATTGAAAACGGAGTTGCAACTATCCCCAAGAAATAGAAGTTTCGTCAGTTCTAAGATCCTGACGAATTGCAGATTCATCGAACGGTGTGGGCCCGGTATTGGCAAGTTGCAAGCGCCCTAGGGTGGCAATCATAGTACCGTTGTCAACACAATACATTCTGTCAGGTGCGTGACTGCTAGCCCCCCTCTCAGCAGCCATAGTCTCACACATACTCCGAAGTCTGTCATTGCAGGCGACACCCCCACCTAGCAATAGTTCACTTTTGCCGGTATGAGCGAGTGCTCTCTCAGCGACCTCAACGCAGGCTGCGAAGGAATGTTCCTGGAGGCTCCAGCAAACAGAGTCCAAGGAACTCCCCGTCTTGACATACTGTAGTGCCGCAGTGAGGATGCCCGAAAACGCGAGATCCATTCCTTGTACAGCATAGGGGAGTTCCAACCCCTCCAATGAGCAATCCGGATTAGCAGATTCATGAGCAGCACTTCTCTGCTCAATCTTCGGTCCACCCGGGAAGGTCATCCCCCGGTCACGAGCGAACTTGTCGAGCATATTTCCAATTCCGATGTCAAGGGTCTCACCTAAAACCCGGTACCGTCCTGCCATGCGGGCGATGACCTGGGTGTTGCCTCCTGACACATATAGCAGTACAGGGTCATCCACGCCACAGACTTGGCGCCCGATTTCGATGTGAGCTACACAGTGGTTAACTCCTACGAGAGGGACATTCCATTGCTGCGAGAGGGCGCGGGCCACACTCGCACCGATACGCAGACAGGGGCCAAGACCGGGCCCTTGACTGAAGGCGACGGCTTCGACCTCCGCGGGGTCCACCCCCGAGTCGAGTAGAGATGAGATGAGAGAAGAGGTGTGATTCACATGATGGTCGGCTGCTTCACGGGGGTGGATACCACCCTCTTCAGGTCGGAAAAAGGCAGAGTGTGATGGTTGAGGGGCGCCCTCTTGGTCGACCCATCCAAACGAAAAAGTGTGGGCAGTTGACTCGATTCCTACAACGATTCCCTCGGTCACAGGCACACTCCCCTATACCTCGGGAGATGGCACATGATTTCAAGCCTAATGAATGGTCGCAGGTGCATGGACCTGCTCCTCCTCAATGCTGGTCCGCTTGCTCACCTTGCTCCTGTCGGCCACAGAGGTCCTCTTGCGGGTGGGGATATTGTCGACCGAACTATCCTGACCCATGGGGCTGGCCAGGGAATCTTGATTCGAGGAGATTTGATAGTAGCAATCGCTGAATCAGCGGAACTTCAACAAGAGTTTGCATCCGGAGTCACGCTTGGGGGTACTATACCTAACAGGCTCGAAACTGGCCCACTAGAAGTCTGGGATTTGGCCGGTAAGGCTGTCATTCCCGGTTTGGTCGATGCCCACACACACCTGTTGTGGAGCGGCGACCGTTCAAACGAGGTCGCGCTGCGACAGCAGGGCCACTCATATCGAGAGATTGCGGAGATGGGCGGTGGAATTGGCAAGACCGTGTCAGCGACGCGAAGGTCCACCTTGGAGGAACTCGTGATGGATGGTTTCCGGCGTACTCAGGTGGCGTTGGGGAACGGGACCACCTTTTTGGAGGCGAAGAGTGGTTATGGCTTGTCGACCGAGAGCGAACTTCGTCTGTTGGCCGCTGCTGATGCTTTGGCGAAGAGGACCCCACTCCAGTTATCTCACACTTGGCTCGGTGCCCATGCAACCCCACCAGGAGGAAAGCAGGATTCGTATGTCGAAGAGATTCTCTCTGATCAACTACCAGCGGTTTTGGAACAGGGAATCGCCTCATCGGCCGATGTGTTCTGCGAGGAGGGTTGGTTCACTCTGCAGGAGACCGAGGACATCTGCCGCGCTTCAATGGATGGCGGTCTTGAAATCAGATTGCACGTCGACGAGTTTTCGAATTGCGAGGGGGCGGCACTCGCAGCTGAATTGGGGGCGGTCACCGCCGACCATGCTGCTCACTCCTCCGAATCCGCTAGACAGGCGTGCCATGATGCCGGAACACTGCAGGGATTTCTTCCCGGCACCCCATATGTACTCGGACTCGACCACTGGCCCCCCTTCCAGAAATGCATTGACGAGGGGTGGGCTTGGTCACTCGCCTCCGACTTCAACCCGAACTGCCATTCTCTCAGCCTGCCGTTCGCTGCCAGCCTAGCTGTTCACCGGTGCGGTATCGACCCCCTTGCCACCCTCGTAGGCTGCTCACGCAATGCGGGAGTCGGGTTGAGGCACTCCGATGGTCGGCCACTTGGTACGATTGAGGTGGGCGGGCCAGCATCACTCAACATTCTGTGGGGCGAGGAATTGGATGGTTGGTGTCTGACTCCAGGTCAATCCCCCTTCCTCGCAACTCTCTGCGAAGGGGCTATAATGAATTGGAGTGATAAGGCTATTCAATAATAGTCAATAGATGAATTAATTCTAAGAATACTTGTAGCATTTATTCATACTGCGCCAATTTTTCCAATCTGGCGCGCTGGAAATGATCGATTTAGCGAAATTTGGGAAAACCCCCATCAATTGCGCTACCCGTGGGGGCGCATAAGGTACATTATCCGTCCTTTGAATTTTCTACCCTGCAGACTGATTCCCTAAACTTCCTCGCAGTACATCGTTTAGATTCTTGTCGACATCCCTAACAGTCAATTTACCCCGCATATGGACCTCTGAGTCTACACTCTTTGCAACTTGGATATTCACCTTCTCCTCGAACGGAAGTGGAGCACGAATTGTGAAACATCACGCGCAGCATTCATATTTGCTACCCCGGTGGTTCGTGTCGGTTGCTATGGCGGACTACCAAGGCTTCTGTTTGAAGTGCAAGACATATGGGCCAATTGCTGGTGCTCAAATTTTCAAGATGAGCAATGGCCGAACTCGCGTTGGCGGTACTTGCCAACAAGATGGCTGCACCGGAAAGATATCGAAAATCATCGGATGAATCGACCTCATCTATCCGAATCGATTATGACCGCCACACAACTAACACAATGAGAGGGCTCGTGGTCTAGGGGTTATGACGTCGCCTTGACATGGCGAAGATCGGCGGTTCAAATCCGCCCGAGCCCACCTACTATCGATGAAAGGGTGGATTTGAGCTTGGATTGACCATTATTTGTCGGACCGAATGTTCACCCGTTAGTTACGAGCACGCATATTCAACCTATGGTGACCTAACTGATTGAAGATTGATTCAAGTAATTCCAAAGATACTTGTGCCATTCAATCATTTAGTGTGTATTCCACCCGCAACTTTCCAGCACCCTTCGATCTGATCTTACCTATCTCAATCTGCCCGATTTGCCCAGTTCTCTCGACATGCGTTCCTGCACAAGGGCAGATGTCCACTCCCTCTATCGTGATAACTCGCAAATTATCGATATGTTTTGGAATGAGGTCCATGTTAACCCTCACTAGTGGGTTTTGAACGAGTACCGAACGCTCCTGAAAGTCCATGGAAATTGGTAAATCTGCTTTGACATACTCGTTTACAGACTGTTGCAACATTTCGCTGTCGAATAGGTCCCTATTTTCAAAACCCAGGTCAATCCTAGTACAGTCAAGCCTAATCTGATTGCCAACCGTTCGGCCACCCCAGAACTCGTCAGCTACAGCGGAAATTAGGTGTTGAGCAGTATGCATCCTACAGAGTTCATTTCTTCTCTCAATGTCTATCGTCGCCTGTAACTCCACCCCTTGCATCTCATCGATGGCCTCGCAGTGTTCTACTTGATGGCGAACTCCTCCTTTCCCAGTGACATTCACCACTCTCAACTCGTTCACTCCATCTGATAGAGTGCCGTGGTCGGCTGGTTGTCCCCCACCAGTTGGGTAGAAGAAGGTCCGATCGAGAGTTGCCCAAGTTCCATCTTCCGCTTTTTCGATACCATCAATAGTACAGGAAAACGGTTCGGGATTTAGTCCGGGATGAATATTCAGGTGACCCGGTTCACTCATGTTCGTCACCTTCAATTCTCGACTTTTCGTCATCATCGTCAGGCAATTGTGACTCTACCCGTTCTTTCATTGATTCATAATCGATTGAATCATCAAATGCGAAGTCAGTAGAGGAATCATCCCAGAGTTGTGTAGGGACTATTGGTTCATCCTCGTCACTAGTCTCTTCAGGCAACGCAGCAGCTGGATTGAGACTGTACAGAGTCGGGTCCAGGTCCTTGGGCGGAGGTGGTTCGAGTGAGGGCGGAGGTGGGTCTCTATCGGGAAGAGAGTTCAGGTCGGTGTGGAAGGAACCACATTCAGGACAGCGTAGCGCGCCCAGCTTCGTGAGGCATCCACAGTTCGGACATGACTCAAGGTTATGGAAAACTTCGAGCGGGTCCACCATGCTATCATTCCACGAATAAGGATGCGAAAGGTACCCAAACCTCTTCGTCATCATCGTCATTCTTGACCAATACTTCATCCTCTTCATCATCGAATTCAACGATTGTTCCAGACCACTCCTCGCCGCCGTGTTCGACTC
>CAZPJQ010000095.1:0-7215 GCA_964586945.1 uncultured Candidatus Poseidoniales archaeon | reverse complement strand
CTACATGGAGAAACTGGGCATCCAAAAGGTCGACCTCGGACTTCCCGGGGCGGGCCCATTCCACATCGGTCACATCGATGCCATGCTGACTCACATCGTCGAAAACGACTACCAGATTAGGCCGGGCTGTGCGGTCAGGACGGTGGTTTCGGACATCGAGCCACTGGTCGACCTGCAGGCGAAGCATGAGATGCAGATTCAGGCGAGTGCGTTTCTAGGCACCAGTCCGATTCGGCAGTATGCCGAGAACTGGACGATGGAGAGGATTCTCTCGACCGCTGAGAAGGCGGTTTCGTTTGCGGTTGACAACGATATTCCGGTTATGTTCGTCACCGAGGACACAACCCGCAGCAAGCCCGAGGAGATCAAGGCGGTCTATACCCGGGCAATCGAGTTGGGCGCTGACAGAATCTGTGTCTGCGACACCTGCGGCCACGTCACTCCCAACGGCGTCAAGCAACTTCTCACATTCATTCAAGATGAGGTGATTCCAGACGCTGGAGTCAAGCGCCGCGACATCGAGGTCAACTGGCACGGCCATCAAGACCGAGGGCTCGGGGTGGCGAACAACCTCGCTGCGGCAGAGGTGGGTGCCGATGTGATTCACGGGACTGCTCTCGGGATTGGAGAGCGGGCTGGAAATGCGCCGCTCGACCAGACGCTGGTCAACCTCAGCCTGATGGGAGTCATCAACAACGACCTTACCTTGTTGAATGAATATATGTTGAAGGCGCACGAGTATGTCGAGGTGGCACTTCCGAGAAACTATCCGGTGTTCGGGAAGGACGCCTTTGAGACCGGCACCGGAGTACACGCATCAGCGGTTGTCAAGGCGATGAAGAAGGGCGACCATTGGCTCGCCGACCGAGTCTATTCAGGAGTTCCCGCCGCAGACGACGGACTTCAACAGGTGATTCGTATCGGACACATGTCGGGCCGCTCCAACATCGTCTGGTGGCTTGAGCAGCGGGGCTACGAGGTGAGCGACGAATTGGTGGCACATCTCTTTGAAATCGCCAAGAGCCAGCGCCGACTGATGCCCGACGACGAGGTCAAAGCTGCAGTCGACGAATTTCTAGCCTCTTGAGTCGCTCATCCGAGGGATAGCAACATAACCGAGCCGGGTGGCCTTGGACCATGCGTAGGCTCGCAATCGCCTGTGTTCTCCTTTTTGCTAGTCTCTCACCACTCGTTGGCGCAACAATGGGTTCGGGCGAAGATTTGGCAGATGGTGCGCTTGGAGCGCCCATTGAATATGACGACGATTCACCGATTTTCAGCCAGTTTTCCCCCTCGGTCCGGGCCGCATTTGCAAGAGTGAGTGACCTCTCCCAATACACGGATTCTGAACTCGCATCTGCTCACCAGTGGGTGGCGGTCAGCGCAACTCCTCTCGGAGAGGAGGCCGTGCATCTGCCGAACACCTGGATTGTGGACATCAGCGCCTCAACAGCAGCACAGAAGTTTGCTGAACTGCAGGCGTCGGGAGTCGTGGAGGTAGCCTATCCTCTGGTCGAGAAGGAGGTCGAGCCTCGGATGATTCCCAACGACAGCAAGTTCTCCGACCAGTGGCACCTTCGCAACACCGGTCAGACCAACGGCCTTGCAGGAGAGGATGCCAATGTCACGGGTGTCTGGGACTACTACAACGGCAGCGGTGTGGTCATCGGAATTGTTGACGACGGACTCGACTGGGACCATCCCGACCTTGACGACCACTATGAGAGCAGCTTGGACTACGACTACTGCGGCAACGACGGCAACCCCTCGCCATCAAACTGGGACGCACACGGCACCGCCGCAGCAGGCGTCGCAGCCGCGGTCGGCAACAACAGCCTCGGTGTCTCGGGAGCGGCGCCAGCAGCCGGACTCGCAGGAATCCAACTCATCTCCTGCAGTCTTACTGACACCAAGGAAGCAAACGCAATCTCCCACAACAGGCAGTCGATTGACATCTACTCCAACTCGTGGGGTCCGAGTGACAACGGAAACACCTTGGAAGCCCCGGGACCACTCACTTTGGCGGTTTTCGAGGCTGATGCGTATCAGGGAAGGGGTGGGTTGGGAAACCTCATCACCTGGGCAGCGGGCAATGGCCTCTCCAACGGTGACGACGCGAACATGGATGGTTACGCCAACAGTCGGTACACGATAGCGGTGGCAGCAATCACCCACCAAGGCGACCAGGCGTGGTACTCGGAACCGGGTGCGAACATCCTCGTGACAGCACCCTCAGACGGCGACGGAGAGGGCATCACAACCACCGACATAGAGGGGAGTTCGGGCTACACGAACAACGACTACACCGACAATGTGGGAGGGACCTCCTCGGCCACCCCCTTGGTTTCTGGTGTTCTGGCCCTACTGCTCGACGCCAATCAAAACCTCACCTGGAGGGACATTCAGCACATTCTGGTCAACTCAGCACGGATCAACGACGGTTCTGACTCCTCGTGGTGGACCAACGGAGCAGGGCACGAGGTCAGCCACAAATACGGCTTCGGGGCGATTGATGCCGGGGCCGCGGTTGCCCTCGCTGAGAACTGGACCACGGTCGGGCCGGAGATGAACTTCTCCGGCGGGCTGTTGAATCCGGCTGCGACGATTCCCGACAACACAGGGGTTGCAGTCGAAGAGACGGTCTACATCTCACAGCAATTGATGCTGGAATCCGTCGACGTCTTCGTCGACATCGACCACAACTCGCGAGGCGACCTTGAAGTCTTACTGATATCGCCTTCCGGCTACGAGACTCGGTTGGCGAAGGAGCACAATGACCAAGGCAACGACTACGGGAATTGGGTCTTCTCAAGTGTCCACTTCTGGGATGAGGGGAGCAGGGGTAACTGGACCCTCAAGGTTGAGGACACCTATGGGGGCACGACAGGCTCTCTCGACTCTTGGGAGTTGATTCTTCACGGCACCGACTTGCATCGAGACAGTGATGGCGATGGGCTGCTCGACGACGACGAGATTGGAATCTACGGCACCGACCCGGATGACAACGACACCGACGACGATTTCCTACTCGACGGGTACGAGATATTCAACTCAACGACAGACCCGCTAATTCCCGACACTGACGAAGACGGACTACTCGACGTGGTGCAAGTCTGGGTCAATGGAACTGACCCACTCGACAACGCCACGGATGGTGCCGGGCTCTTGGATGGCGAGGAAGTATTGGTGACCTTCACCGACCCACTGACTTTCGACAACGACTCCGACGCTGACACCTATTATTGGTTCAATGATTGTAACGACACAAACGCCCAAATTCATCCGGCGATGAACGAGTCACTGAACGGCATAGACGACGATTGTGACGGCTGGGTTGACGAAGATTTCAACGGCACAGACAGCGACTCCGACCTGCTCGTGGATTGGGAGGAATATCACAACTACAGCACTAATTACACCCTTTGGGACACCGATGGAGATGGGCTCTCCGACGGCGATGAGGTCCTGAATTGGGGGAGCGACCCGCTCACCTTCGACAACGACAGCGACGCTGATGGATGGTACTGGTTCGCCGACTGCGACGACACAAATGCCTCACTCTTCCCGGGCAACTCCGAACTCCTAGACGGGCTTGACAACGACTGTGATGACGCGATTGACGAGGACTTCTACGGGCTCGACAGCGATGCAGATGGGCTGTTCGACTTGGATGAGTACAACCTGATTGGCACCGATCCGTTCCACAATGACACCGACCGTGATGGGCTGCTCGATGGTGATGAGTTGCTGGTGACTCACACCAATCCATTGTGGCCAGATTTGGACGAAGATGGTGACGGGTTCCGTTGGTTCGATGACTGCGACGACAACGACTCTGCCCGTTCGCCTGACGCCAATGAGACTTGGAACTGGGTTGACGACGACTGCGACGGGGATGTCGACGAGGACATTGACCGCTCAGTGCACCTCTCCTTCCTGCCAGGTGAAGCAACGGGTGTGGTGACCGTCAACCTGACACACCAACCCTTCGAGATGGCCGTCTGGCTGGTCAATGTCTCATTCGGTATCGATGAGTTGTTGAATAACAGCAATGTCACATGGACCTTGACTTGGCCTTATTCCCTAGTGACGGTAAGGGAGTCGGGAACTCTTTCCGACGGTGACAGCAGCGATGGCTTGTTCGAAGAGGCGATTGGCTCTCACATATCGGCCATAGACTGCTCTGAGCCACTCGCCTACGATGCACTTGAACAGACACTCTGTCACAGACACAACGAGACTGTCGAGGACTGGATGTTGACATTCCAACTCGTTGACGGGGATGAGGTTGTGACACTCTCGACCATTCTCTCCTTTGAGGTATGGAATCCACCACCACCCAGTGTTGAACCTGAAGTCGAGGAACAGCCATCGGATGATGGCACCAATGGCACTGGCACGGACTCGGGGGGGCTTGGGGTCGGAGGTGTCGCCATTCCGACGAATGTCGTGCTTGGGCTGGGGGGTGTCTTGGTATTGTCAATCCTCTTCCTCATGGTAACTCGAAGGAAACCACCGGCACGGCCTATCAGACCGATGACGCCCACACTCCACCGTCGTTAGTGGATGATTATCCGGCAGTCCCGACTCGGGGTGACTCAAAGTATTGAGGCACCGAACAGGACCGATAGTACAACACCGCCGAGAACCACGAGACCGGCAATCCCGAGAAGTATCCAAGTCACCATGTCTGTCAGTTGATTTGCATGCAGTTGCTCAGCTTCAGTCGTCTCCAAGCGAAGCTCGGGTTTTGCAGCGCGATCCTGCTTTGCGGTTTCCAAGTCTGTTTCTGTCGTATCGGCTGCAGCGTGAAGTCGCTGGAGTGATTCTTCTTCGATGGCATCAGCTCTCAATTGGGACTCCTCTGAGGCCTTCACAGCCTCTGCATCCGGGGACCAACCTCCTTTCGGCATCACTCGACCTCGGGGGGACGTTTGACATGGACATATTCAAGGCCTACTATTCCAAATTCTCACAGATGTAGACATGGGCCACCGTGCGCCGACTCCCGAAAAGGCCATTCTACAGTGAAAATGGTTGAATTCACATCGATGAGAGTTCCTTACACACCGCTATGGCGAAAGGTCCCGAAACCCGGTTCTGGACTGGCCCGACAAGCGTCGCCTTTTTTGCCTCCGGAGTACAGGAAATCACGCCGGAGGGGTGCTTGCACCCCACACCGAGGGGAATTGGATGCCCGCTGAGACGCCCGAAAAGGGCAACGCTTCGCCTGTTGAGAAGGCGGTGAGCGTTCCGAAGGCCGCAACCGGAGGCAAAAAAACGGCGGCGAGCGGAAAATCGAATCCGAAAACCACCAAATCCGGTGGAAAAAAGGTGAAATCGGTTTCTCCAAAGGCAAAGAAGGCGACGGTGAAGAAGCCGAAGACTAAGGAGAGCAAGCCGAAGAAAACGGCGAATAAGCCGAAGTCGACGGCTAAGAAGACAAAGACTGCGGAGAGCAAGCCGAAGTCAACGGCTAAGAAGACGAAGTCGCCGGTGAAGAAACCGAAGATGGAGGAGAGCAAATCGAAGTCGACTCTCAAGGTGAGCAATCAAATTCCAAAGAAAAGGCGAGCCAAGATTGAGCGCTCCCTGTCGAAGCACAAGGGGAAGAAGCGCTCCGAGTGGGACCGCGCTGGAGGGGTGAAGCAACATCGTTTCATGAAGAAGCGAATCAAACCCGGCACTATTCGGAAGGTCAAGATGCCGCTGCTCGACATCACGATGGGTGACGACTGGGCGACCCCGGTCACTGTCATTCATGGTGCTCGGCCTGGACCGGTGGTGACCATCACCGGCGCAGTTCACGGCGACGAACTCGTAGGACCGCTAGCCTGCAGCATGCTCTGTCAAGAGACGATGATTGGCCTTGGAAAAGCGCTCGACGCTGCAACCATGGCAGGCACCGTTCGAATTGCGCCGATTCTCAATCCGCCCGGATTTCGCAGAAACAGCCGCTACTTCCCAGACGGTAGAGACCTCAACCGAGAATTTCCCGGAAGAGATGATGGCAACACTACCCAAAGGGTGGCGAACCACATCTGGGAGGATTTGGTTCAAGACAGCGACTACCTCATCGACCTGCACACAGCAGCGCGTGGCAGAACGAATCTGCCGCAGATTCGGGCTGACCTCGCTCATCCCGAGAGGAACAGAGTCGCACGTGCCTTCGGAGGAGAAGTCATTCTCGACTCAAAGGGGCCACGCGGAACACTCAGGAAGGTTGCCAGCGACCTCGGAATTGGGAGTGTCACCTACGAAGGAGGTGGAGCCAATTTCACCGACCACGAAGCGGTCAAGGTGGCAGTCTACGGCATCCTCAATGTGCTTCGCAGTCTGCATGTCATCCCTGGACATCCGAGCAGGCCTCGGTTCAGACTTCTCGCCTCCGGCTCGACATGGGTGCGCGCAGACGAGGGAGGGCTGGTCGACATGTTCGTCAATTCTGGCTCGTTCGTCGAAAAGGGTTCCATCATCGGCAGAATCGTCGACCCACAGCGACCTGGTGAATCCGCCGACATTCTCTCCCCAGAAACAGGTCTTTTGATCTGTACCGCCAACAACCCGTTCGTCACCGCGGGTACACCTGTCGGACACCTCCTTCCAATCACCCGTGGATTGCAGCTGGTCAAGCGGCAACTCGACGCTCAAGACAGACTCATAATCAGTGGCAGCGCAGACAATCCGCCATGGCGAGATGAGGCTGAAATCGACGAAATCGCCATCGACGGAAGTTGGAGCGGCGGCGCGGTGGACGCGGAATGGCAGCGTGACTGGGCATCTCCAGGGCTTGACGATGCGGAAATGTCAGCGACCGGGGCTGCAAACGCCACTGCCGATGCGGCAGGCGAAGAGGAATCTGCCGAAGAAGAGCAGTGATGCGGCCATTGAGGCGTGGCCGTAGAGCCGGCTGCGGGAACGGAGCGATGGGGTAACAGCGAAAGGCGGCTCGCGCTGCGCGGGAGGGTATGGCGGAATCCGGAGTCGGCGTCCAGCGGCAATATGCGGCGTCGTCAATCTGCTTCGGATGCGGACCCGCCAACGAAAAGGGTCTGCAAATCGACTCGACGAGAACCGAAGAGGGGCTCGAACTCTGGTTCACTCCCTTAGAGGAACATCAGGCATTCCCCGGTATGGTGAACGGAGGAATCATCGGGACACTGCTCGACTGTCATGGTAATTGGGCTGCGGCTATTGCGCTGATGGATGCAGCGG
>CAZPJQ010000094.1:0-7216 GCA_964586945.1 uncultured Candidatus Poseidoniales archaeon | reverse complement strand
TTCAATGGATGGACTAGGGTGTTGCCTAGTTGCACCGAGGGGGTGTGTAGTGACTAGGGGCTGCACAACGCCGCAGTCAGTCGGTTTGGGTTGAGTGCTCAATCCCTCTGACCAGCGTGAGCAGTTGCTGGTTGAGCGGTGTCGGGATGCCATGCCCCTCACCACGCCGGACCACCTCTCCGCAGATCGCTCCAATCTCCGTCGACCTGCCTGCCATGACATCCTGAAGCATGCTACAGCGATTTTCCGCAGTGGCGGCCAGAACATTGTCGAGTTCCACCTCGGGGTCGAAGTCCGAGAGGTCAACACCCTCGGCTAGCGCCACCGATGCTGCCTCGTGCATCGCATCGAGTGCCTGCTGGTGGAGCTCGGGCCGTGTGAGAAGTTCTCCGTTGCGCACGCCGCAGATGGCAGCCAACGGATTGATTGCAACGTTGATGAGCAGTTTCGACCAGAGCATCGCCTCAGCGTCGAATACCAGCTCCGGCGAAAGACCAGCCTCCTCGAGAGCGGAGAAGAGGTACCCCAGCCGACGGTCACCGACCGTCAGCTCTGAGCCGGTGAGTGCACCAAAACGAATTGCACCCTCACCTGTCCAGCGCACCTCTCCAGGTGCGGTTCGCATCGCTGCATGGGTGGTGCATCCCGCCAACACTCTGTGGCGTCCCAAACGGCCCACCAATAACTCAGCATGACCGAGGCCGTTCTGCAGGCTAACCGCAATCCCCTCCGGTTTCAACAACGCCTCGGCAACGACAGCCAGCGCCGGCGTCGAGTCGCTTTTGCCACAGATTATGGCGGCATCAGCACAGCCGTGAAGCGGTTCGGGCACCTCTCCATCGAGAACGACCCAGCGTTCTGCGGAATACTGTTCGGAGTCACCCTCCAAACCGTGCCACACAAGCCCGGTGGTTCCTAGAACACGGCCATGCGCTCCTCGGGCGTACAACACTAGGTCGCAGGCGCCCTCGGCGAGGCCGCCAGCGAGCAGCGAGCCGATTGCACCGACTCCTAGCAGGGCGACCCGCATCACTCGGCCCCCGCTGAAACACACTCAACCTCACCATCGAGCGGGTCGAGGTCGGCACCTTCGCGGCACCAAGCGGCGAAATTCAACTGGTAGGAATTGTCGAGGCCTCCCGCTTCATCGAGTGAGAGCCAAGCCACCTGCAGCACCTCCTCGCCATCGAAGGTCTGGCTCAGATCCACCAACGCCGTACCACCTGCGGGGATGGTGATTCCACTCGCTTGGCCCCACCCCAACAGCGGATTCACATCGACATGGGCGATGGTCTGAGGTTGGAAGATGACGGTCTCGTTTCCGAGGTTCAGGAGTTCGTAGATGGCGGGACCAAGGGGCAGGTCTACCCAATCCCAGACCGGCGTGCCGTCCACCAGTAGCACGATTGGCGGTGCAGATGCAACCGTCCATGAGGCCAACACCGGGGGAATAGCGGCGGAATCACAGGCCGAGACGATGCCACCCTCCGGCAGGTCGAAAACCATCTCGATATCGGCGTTGGCATCGTAGATTCGAATCTCAGGCTCGCTCTCGGGAAGCCAGGTAATCCTACCATCGACAAGCCCGGGCTCTCGCAGTGAGGTATCCGTACAGGTCAACGGGGATTCCCCCCAAGCGACATGACTTCCCACACCCAACCAGTCCGGGGTCTGGTCAATCTTACCGGCCAGTGCCCAGCCTCCCACGGGCATCGCAAGCGAATTCAAGGGCCCGTCGATTCTCAATGGGTAGGTGGTGGTGGAGCCGTCGTCCTCGGTCAGCGTGAGCGGTAGGAGTGCGCCCCAATCGTCCCTCTGAAGAGTCATTTTACCCTCCGATGGCGCTGAGAGGCACACCTCCACTTCTGATGCACCTCCCTCGACGGCACCGTTTGGGGGCGATTGTACCGACCATGTGAGGGCAGTCGTGGAGAAGTTGCCAGACATCTGGTCCTTCGTGAAGGTCAGATTGACGCAGGCGAGTTGCCCGCTGAACTCCGGTTGCAGTCGATAGAAGGGCGAGGTTGGAACCGCATCTGCATCCGGTGAGAGGCGGATGACTCTCGATTTCACCTCGCTGCCCTCGTCAATCAGTATGATGAGGTCGGTTGGAACGAGTGCCGAATTGTTTCCAAGGGTGGCGTGGAAGTTGAGAGAACCGTCGTTCAGCGGGTCGATGGTGCCACTGTCGCAAGTGCCTGGCAAGAGGACGCTCTCACCATCGCAGTCAAGCGTCAGATTCCAACTCGGGCGGGGTGGGTCGAGCCAAGCCTTCGCCACCACCTGTCGAGCATCGATTCCAACCAGTGACAACTCCAATTCAAGCTCCCAATCCTCACCGATTGAGAGTGAATCGCTCTCCTGCCAATCGAGTTCCAAGCCCTCTTCCCACGACTCGTATTCGTAGACGGCAGCCATCCCGGGAAAGGCGAGCAGTAGGGCGACGAGCCCAACCACGAGGAACCGCGCCCGGCTCGCCCCTTCGAAGGGTTTCGCCTCATCCACAAGCAATGGGAGCATACTTGCTGATTCGACGCTGAACAGCCGCCACGCACCCAGCGCAAACAGCACCAACCACGGCGGGTAGCCGGTGGTGAGCAACACAATGACCGCGGCGAGTAGCATTACCGCATATTGTGACAACTCAGCTAAGGTATCCATCATCCCCATCGGACCGACGATTGCTGTCAGCAGGCGGTGACCGGGGAGGCCCGGGACGGGGACTAGGAGAAGCCAGCCGAAGACCATCAGCGACTGACCGGCGAGGGCTAGAGGATGAAGCCAGGCAGAGCGCAGAGCGATCTCCTCGGCCGGCATGAACAGTGAGGCGAGAATCTGTGTAATCGGGTTCAACTGAATGATCAGCGGCGCCTCATCGAACGAGGGTGCGACCAGCGCCGTGAGTCGGAGCCCGGCCAGCGTGTATGCAAGACCGAGAGCCATCATAGTTAGCGGAATCACCAGCGAAGAGAGTGCCAGAGTTCTCCGGTCAGGCCACGGCAGCTCCGGCATCAGCCGTTGATTGAACAGGGCGAAGATTCCGAACGGCCAAACGACTCCGCCACTTCCGTGGACGAGAATCGGAAGCACTCCGGGAACCACATGTCCGACATCCAATCCGATGCGCATGAGAAGACGGCGGCGCAGGCTCGAAGCGAGCAGAAGGGCGCCAGTGAACGGAATCGCGAAGTTTGCGAAGGCGCTCTTCAGAACCCCCCCATCAGTCCAAGACACGGCTGAATTCTGGTGGCTTATCCAAGCCGCTCCCAAAACCCAACTGAAGAGAAAGGCCAAAGCCCAGAATCCGACTTGCGCCTCGCTACCGAAATCGGGGTGCTCTTCAAGCAGTGGGATGACCCCCAAATGATAGGGCTCACCCTCCCTGATACTAGCCTGCCAACCGAGCCGCCTCAAGTGGAGGTCGAGGTCGCGGACCACGGAATGTACATCGCCCTCTCTCGGACTTACCATCCAAGCGTACTGACCGTGAGTCGCTTCGCCGTGACGGACGAAATAGCAGTCAACGATATGCTCGATGAATTCCCTTTGTTCCCAAGGCTCCCTCTGCAGACGCAGTGGTTGCAAGTCGGTTTCATCTGCGGACATGTCGGACCCTGTGGGTCCGCCACTCGTCACTTGTTCTTGAACCGCTTGAGTCGGAAAGTCTCTTCGCGTTCGACCTCTTCAAGTCGCAGTTGGATGAAATCACGAGCTTCTTCCATCTCAGGGATGACCTTGAACTCTAGCGCGTTCACACGCCGCTTGGTGGCCTCAATCTCGACCAGTAGCCGCTTCAGCGTCGATTCCATCTCGGCCGCCTTGACGATGCTCTCAATCAGTGAGCCATAGGCGTCGGCTGCCTCATCCAGATAGGGTGAACCGCCGACTAGGCCCAAGCCTCGCTCGAGCATCGACTGAGAGAGGTTAGAACCTTCCACCGAGGGAACGACCACACCCATGATGTTGCGCCGCGTCACCATCACCTCGGGGTGTTCGGACACCGCAATGGCGGCGCTCCTGACAGCCATTCCACCCTCAAGTGCTGAAGCGAGTGAAATGGCCTGAATGGCCGCGCGGTAGGTCCCGACCAGCCCCTCCTTGGCTGTGATCATCTCGGTGAGCAGTGTGCGGAACTCGTGGAACAGCCCGTCGCGCTTCATCTTGAGTAGTTGGTAGCCGTTCTCCGACTGCGTGATGCGCCGCTTGAGGTTGATCAACTCGCTGCGAGTCGGTTGGATGTCCAGTGCCATCTGCTCTCACCTCCTAGTTGCGCGCCACCGAACCGGGTTCACTCCTTCTTCTCGGTCGGGTGGTACTTGTCGATCCACTTCTGGTCGAGCCTGACGAGATACTTCGTGTTCACATTGGTGAGCAGATCCCACGAGAGGTCGAGGGTCTCCTCGATGGTGCGCTCCTCGTCACGGCCCTGACGCAGGAAGCGGTCCTCGAAGATGTCTGCGAACTTCAGCATCTGAAGGTCACGCTCGTTGAGCGCGTCCTCTCCGACGATGGCCACTAGCCCCCTAAGCTCCTTGCCCTGAGCGTAGGCTGCGTAGAGTTGGTCGGAGACCGACTTGTGGTCCTCGCGTGTCTTGCCTTCGCCGATTCCGGCGTTCATCAGGCGCGACAGTGAGGGGAGTACGTTGATTGGTGGGTAGATGCCCTTCTGGTGCAACTCACGAGAAATAACCACCTGACCCTCCGTGATGTATCCGGAGAGGTCCGGAATCGGGTGGGTTATGTCGTCACCCGGCATGGTCAGAATCGGGAATTGGGTAATCGAGCCATTCTTGCCCTTCACCATACCCGCACGCTCGTACATCATCGCCAAGTCGGTGTACATGTAACCTGGATATCCACGCCTGCCAGGAACCTCTTCACGGGCGGCGCCGATCTGCCTCAGCGATTCACAGTAGTTTGTCATGTCAGTGTAGATGACGAGCACATGGTAGTCGTGCTCGAAGGCGAGGTACTCTGCTGCGGTCAGTGCCAGCCTTGGGGTAATCAGGCGCTCGACTGCGGGGTCGTCCGCCAGATTGACGAACAGAACCGCGTTCTCCAGCGCACCAGTGCGCTCTAGGTCGTGGACGAAGAAGTTGTACTCCTCGGCGGTGATGCCCATGGCGCAGAACACGACGATGAACTCCTCGTCTGAGGAGATAATCTTCGCTTGACGAGCAATCTGCAGCGCGATGTCGTTGTGTGGCAGGCCGGAAGCCGAGAAAATCGGCAACTTCTGACCACGCACCAGTGTGGTGCAGCAGTCAATGGCCGAGATTCCGGTTTGGATGAACTCCTCTGGCATCTCTCGGCTGTATGGGTTGATTGCGGCGCCGATGATGTCGGCGTTGCTCTCAGCCACAATCTCCGGTCCGTCGTCGCGCGGCTTGCCCGAGCCGGACAGGATGCGTCCAATCAGGCCCTTGCTAACTGGTAGGCGGAAAACGTCGCCGAGGAACTTCACTCCTGTCTGCAAGTCGATTCCGGCGGTCCCTTCGAACACCTGCACGGCGACCATGTCGTCGCTGGTGTCCAGGACCTGTCCGTTCTTGATGCTGCCATCAGCCAGTCGCAGACTGACGATCTCGCCGAAGGCGACTGGTTCTGTGTCTGTGAGGAAGACCAGCGGTCCCTTCACGTCGGTTATAGTTCGATACTCTTTTGCACTCATCTCAATCACTCCTTCAGTTGGCCTCCGCCGCTGCTTGAATCTCGCTGCACATGTCGGCAACGAGCCCCTCCATTTTCTCCTCATAGCCCTCCTCGAGCCTGCCTCGCATCAGGGTGGTGCGGGCGGGAACGTTAACCACATCTTCGAGCAGTGCTCCAGCGGCAATCGACTTCTTCGACTCCTCTTGGAAGGTGAGAATCGCCTTGGTCATGGCGTACTGCAGCTTGAGCGTGGAGTAGGTGTCCACTGGGTGGAATGCGTTCTGTTGCAGGAAGTACTCACGGATCATCCGAGCGACCTCAAGCGTCAACTGCTGGTCGATGGGCAGAGCGTCGGAACCGACCAACTGCACAATCTCCTGAAGTTCAGCCTCGACCTGCAGCAGGCTGCTAATCTCGGTGCGCACCTCTGGGAAGTCTGGGGAGATGTTCTCTCGGTACCAGGCATCCAGTGCCTGAGGGTAGAGCGAGTAGGACTGCAGCCAGTTGATCGAAGGGAAGTGACGCTGCCGAGCTAGGCCGGCGTCAAGCCCCCAGAAGACCTTGACGATACGCAGGGTCCCTTGGCTGACAGGTTCAGAGATGTCACCGCCGGGCGGCGACACCGCACCGATGATCGAAATCGAGCCGTCTCCGCCAGCGAGTGTCTCCACTCGCCCAGAACGCTCGTAGAACTCAGCCAGTCGGCTGGATAGATAGGCAGGGTAGCCTTCTTCTCCGGGCATCTCTTCAAGTCGTGAGGAAATCTCACGCATCGCTTCAGCCCAACGGCTGGTAGAGTCGGCCATGAGGGCGACGTCGTATCCCATGTCTCGGAAGTACTCGGCAATTGTGACGCCGGTGTAGACAGAAGCCTCGCGAGCGGCCACAGGCATGTTCGAGGTGTTGGCAATCATGCAGGTGCGGTTCATCAGCGGCTTGCCGGTGTTGGGGTCGATTAGTTCGGGGAACTCAGTAAGCACCTCGGTCATCTCGTTGCCTCGCTCACCGCAGCCGATGTAGACCACAATCTGAGCGTCTGACCACTTGGCGAGAGCCTGTTGTGTGACGGTCTTCCCACTTCCGAATGGACCGGGAATGCCGGCAGTCCCACCCTTGGCGAGCGGGAACAGGAAGTCGAGAATCCTCTGGCCGGTGACCAGCGGGGCGTCTGGAGCATGCTTGCGAATGTAGGGGCGAGGCGAGCGCACTGGCCAGCGCTGCATCATCGCCAACTCGCTACCGTCTGATAGGGTGCAGACCGTCTCAGTGACGTTGAAATCTCCAGACTTGATGGACTTGACAGTACCACCCTTGCCGGGGGGAACCATGACCTTGTGCAGAATCGTCTCGGTTTCCTGAACGGTACCGATGACTTCGCCACTGCTGACTTCGTCGCCCTTCTTGACCGTGGCAGTGAACTCCCACTTCTTCGCCATGTCGAGGCCGTCAGCATCAACGCCACGGGTGATGAACACACCCATCTTCTCCTCCAGGGTTGCCAACGTGCGCTGGATGCCATCGTAGATCTGCGTCAGCAGACCTGGCCCCAACTGCACCGACAGCG